>JAEWWC010000218.1 GCA_023396555.1 Bacillota bacterium | reverse complement strand
GGCGGATTATCGCCGTTGAAAAATGTGTACTGTTGTTGTATGCTGGAAACAATAACTATTGAGGAGGCGCAATGCCCAGCCCGTTAAGCGTAATCGTGCGCGAGGAGATACGGCTCTTGAAGCCGTTCATAGGCCGAATGAGCATAGAGAGAGCCCGGGCGTTTCAGGACGCGATGGGCGAGATGGGGGCCAAGTCGGTCGCGGAGAGGGTGGCCTTTGAGCCGGTGGCGTTTGAAGGCTTTGAGGCGTGCTTCGCGCTGCCATGTGAAGAGAAGGACTGCCGGCGCGTGATGCTGTATCTGCACGGTGGCGGATACGTGGCGGGCAACCTGCAGTATGCGCGCGGTTTCGCGGGCATATTGGCGGACCACACCGGCCGTCGCATACTTGCCGTCGCATATCGGCTTGCGCCAGAGAACCCGTTCCCTGCGGCGCTGGAGGACGCGGTGTCTGCCTACCGGTATCTGCTGGGCAACGGCTATGAACCGGAACACATCGCCTTCGCCGGTGAATCAGCGGGCGGTGGGCTGATATTCTGTCTGGGGCAAAAGCTCAAAGAGCTGGAATTACCGCTGCCTGCCGCAATGGTGGCGCTGTCGCCGTGGACGGACCTCACGTTCTCCGGTGCGTCGTATAAAACAAACGCGAAGAAGGACCCGTCGCTGAACGAGGCGGCGCTGCGCAGCCAGGCGCGGGCCTACGCTCCGGGGCAGGCGGACAACCCGATGGTGTCGCCGGCATTCGGGGATTTTGAGGGCTTTCCGCCGTCGCTGCTGCTGGCGGGCGGCAACGAGCTGCTGCTCTCCGACGCGGAGATGCTGGCCGTGCGGCTGGTGAAAAGCGGCTGCCGCTGCGAGCTGGTGATCGAGGAGGGGCTGTGGCACGTGTACGTGCTGTTCGGCATACCCGAGGCGCGCGCGGCGATGGACCGGATCGCGGCGTTTCTGGAGCTGTGGGCATAACATAGATATGTCTGTTTGTGCGTGAAGTGTAACTCATCACGGGGAATACATTTTCTGCAAAAGATAAAAGAGGTCTGGGGGCTGGGCCTCCAGCGGGGAGCGGGGCAGAGTTCCGTGGCCTTGAAACCCGCACCGTTCGGGGATGGAGATGCGAATGAGTCAGGCAGGCGAGCATAAAAAGTGGATGAAGCTGGACAACGCGGCCAAGATATACCCGGCGGCCAGCCGGCGCAACTGGAAGGCGCTGTTCCGCCTGTCCGCCACGCTCACCGAGCAGGTTGACCCCGCGGTGCTGAAGGAGGCGCAACGGTCCGCGCTAGCGCGTTTCCCCGGATTCTCGCTCAAACTGAAGCGCGGCGTGTTCTGGTACTTCCTCGAGTTCAACGAGGGCGGGCCGCCCGTGCTGCCCGATGGGCCTTACCCCTGCGAACCGATGGATTTCAAGGAAAACGGCGGCTTTATGTTCCGCGTGCGCTACCACAAAAAGCGCATCGCCGTGGAGATATTCCACGTGCTGACGGACGGCAGTGGCGGCCTGTGCTTTTTGAAAACGCTGGTGGCCGAATATCTGCGCATCAAGTACGGTACGGATATACCGCGTGACGGTGAGATACTGGACTGCTCGCAGCCACCCCGGCCCGAGGAGACGGAGGACGCATACCTCAAGTTCGCGCGCAACGTGGGCAGGTCGCGCCGTGAACCGGACGCCTATTACCTGCAGGGCACCGACGAGCAGGACTACGTACACGTCGTCACCGGTTTGATACCGTCGTTTGAGGTGCTGAGCCGCGCCAAGGAAAAGGGTGTGTCGCTGACGGAATACCTGACTGCCGTGCTGATCATGGCCATCGACAAGCTCCAGCGGCAAAAGGTGCGCCGCGAGAAGCGCTTTAAGCCCGTCAAGGTGTGCATTCCCATCAATTTGCGCAGCTTTTATCCCACCTGCACCATGCGCAACTTCGCCAGCTACGTGAACCCCGGCATCGACCCGCGCTACGGCGTGTACAGCTTCGATGAGGTGCTGTCCGCCGTGCACCATTATATGCGCGCCGAGGTCACCGAAAAGCTGCTCAACGCCAAGATATCCACCAACGTGCGCTCCGAGACGCGCAAGGTGCTGCGCCTAACGCCGCTGTTCCTGAAGAATATCGCCATGAAGCTCACGTTCTACCGCGTGGGCGACCGCAAGTCCACCACCAGCATATCCAACCTCGGGCTGGTGAAGCTGCCCGACGAGATGGCGCAGTTTGTCACGCGCATGGACTTCATACTGGGGCCGCTGTCCCGCAACCGCGTGGTGTGCGGTGCGCTCACATACAAGGGCACGCTGGTGCTCAACTTCCTGCGCACCATACGCGAGAGCACGCTGGAGCGCGAGTTCTTTCGCTACCTCGTCAAGCTGGGCGTGCCGGTACGCATGGAGAGCAACGACCGGTGGTGAGGAGACGGGCTGCGGCACATCCTCTAATAAACGGCGCACATTACAAAAACCCAATTCGAGAAAAAAATTCTATTTTGATCAGTCGATAGGTATTGAGAATATTAACAGTTTCAGTTATTATTTGACCATAGCTGTTATTCGTATACTTTCATATCAGGTTAATCCCATGATACTTCCGAAAGGGGCCTTTCCATGAACGCTGTTAAACGTTGCCGGAAAATGGGCGGAATGAAGATGAGAAACGCGCTCGCGCTGTTGCTGGCGCTGATGCTGATGTTTTCAGTGTGGGCATGGGACATGCCCGTGGCAAAGGCGGCCAGCGGCACGATCAGTGCGAACGGAACTTATGATATCGGTGCGTTTGGGAATGGCTCCACCATTACGATCAATCCCGGGCTGACGGTTACGCTGACGAACAACAGTGGGCCATATTCAAATATGCAGATAGTTTGCAAAGCAGGTGTTTCGCTCACAATTCATGGTTTGTTTATAGAGAATAGCAATGATAATTATTGCGCTTTGAGCTTTTTGGGGAGTGATAATCAGTTGATACTCGCCGGGAGTTCCACTTTGTGCAGTGGCGATAATGTTCCGGGCATCAAGGTGGAGGCCGGAACAGAGTTGGAAATATTGGGAGACGGCAGCGTTTCGGTTTATGGCGGCGGCGGCGGTGCCGGCATTGGTGCTGGTACCGATCAAACATGCGGCACTATCACGATATCCGGCGGTACGGTGACAGCCTATGGCGGCGCTGAGAGCGCGGGAGTTGGGGGCGCTTATAAGGGCTCCGGCGGTATAATCAATATATCCGGTGGTGTGGTAACGGCCTATGGCGGCACTTGCGGTTCCGGAATAGGGGGTGCTGCAGGCCAATCTGCGGGTACTATCAATATTTCAGGCGGCAGCATTGATGCTAAAGGCAATCAAGATGGAGCAGGCATCGGAGGTGCGACTGGTGACGGAGTGATACAGATATCCGGAGGTCACATATCTGCGAATAGCGAATCTTACGGAGCAGGAATTGGGGGCGCAATGGGTAGTTCGGGCGGTTCTATTACGATTCATGGGGGAACCATATTAGCTAATGGCGGAGATTTGGGGGGCGCAGGTATCGGCGGCGGCTATGAAGGTGATGGCGGGACAATATTGATTTCGGGGGACAATATTACAGATGAATATGCGGCATCCGGCTATATAAATGTTTGTGGGACTGGAAAAGAAGGCAGCGCAGGCATTGGGGGCGGTTATGGCGGCTCAGCAGGATCAATAACGATAAGCGGCAGTTATATTTGTGCAAGTAAAGGTGATTCCGCGCCATATGACGTGGGAAGCGGTCAGGATGGCACAGGAGGAAATCTGACCCTTTCTGGTTCAAGCGTCCTTTTTCTCGAACACGAGGCTTGCATCACGCCGACGACCTTAACACATACGTTAAAAACGACGCCGATAATTCAAGACTTTGAAGCAGGTGGCGACAAAGCATACGGCTTCTATCTCCCGGCCGGTTGGGGTACAACCGCACATGTGTACTTGGATGAAAGCAAGCTTTTTGACGTGACATATAACGCCAATGGGGGGGCCGGTACGCTACCCGAACCGGTAACACAGTATCAGGGGACAAAGCTGGCCGTAGCACCGGGCTATGGACTCGTCAAAAACGCTGTGGCTTTTCATAGATGGAACACGGAAAACGACGGGTCGGGCGACAGTTATATGCCCGGTTCAAAACTGACAGTAACAGGCGATACGGTGTTGTATGCCATATACGGCGATGCTGTACCGGTTTCAAGCGTCCAACTGAGCCAAGACACGGCGACGATGACTGTCGGGGATACTCTGTCTCTCACCGCGACGGTGCTGCCGGAGGACGCGAGCAATCCGGACATCACCTGGTCCACCAGTGATGACGAGGTGGTTACCGTTGATCAGAACGGTTTGGTGACGGCGGTGGGGCTGGGCACCGCCACCATCACCGCCACAGCGGACGGCAAGTCGGACTCGTGCAGTATAGAGGTGACAGAGGAAGAAAGCCCGTTTGCTCGGGGCGACGGTTC
>JAEWWC010000193.1 GCA_023396555.1 Bacillota bacterium | reverse complement strand
ATCACCGCCTACACGCTGGCATACCGTGAGGCGGGAGCGGACGGCATGGTGATGGCGGAGCCGCTCGCCGGCATACTCTCTCCCGGGCTCATCGAGGAGTTCTCCTCAAAGTATGTCAAGAATGTGGTCGATGCCGTCAAAACGGACGAGTTCGCATTCTTCTACCACAACTGCGGCAACAACACGCCCATGCTGGTGGACTCCATCAAGGGCATAGGCGCGGACGGCTACCATTTCGGCAACGCCATCGACTTAAAGCAAATGCTGGAGCTGATGCCCAGCAACGTAATCGTAATGGGCAACGTCGACCCAGCCAGCCAGTTCCGCAACGGTACGCCAGAATCCATCCGCGAAGCCACCCTGGCGCTGATGGAAAAATGCACCGTCCATAAAAACTTTGTCGTCTCGTCCGGCTGCGACATTCCGCCGCTCTCCAGCTGGGACAACATCGACGCTTTCTTCGCCGCAGCACAGGAATTCTATTCGTGCTGAATACTGCACCCGTTTACAGCCCAAAAAAATCCCGGATCACACTGATTCGGGATTTTTTTCACATAGTTATTGTTCTGTTGCATTTGCAACCGCGAACGGCTGTTTTTCTCGTTATACTCAATATGAAATTTGAGATTCGACAAAAAACAGGAGGGTATTCAATGTCCAATATGTTTTGTTTTCAGTGCGAACAGGCGGCAGGCGGCAAGGGCTGCTTTACCGCGGGTGTGTGCGGCAAGACAGCACCCACGTCCAATCTGCAGGACGAGCTTACCGGCGCGATGGTCGGCCTTGCGCGTGCGGCTTACGGCCAGCCCGCTTCCGACGAGGTGACGCAATTGCTGCTGGAAGGGCTGTTCACCACTGTCACCAATGTAAGTTTCGACGATGAAGCAATACAGGCACAGATCATTAAAACCCGTCAGGCGAAAGCGGTCTTGAACGCGTTTGTGTCCGAATATGATATGGATCAACTGTGGAAGGTGCACGAGGATATCCGCTCGCTCAAGTCGCTGATACTGTTCGGCATCCGCGGCATGGCGGCGTATGCCTACCACGCATGGGTGCTGGGCTACAAAAGCGACACGGTCAACAGCTTTTTCGTCAAGGCGCTCTGCGCCATCGGCGGCGAGTCGGACGCGGACAAACTGCTGGCGCTCGTGATGGAAACGGGCAGCGTGAACCTGGAGTGCATGGCGCTGCTGGACAAAGCCAACACCGAGACCTACGGTACGCCCGAGCCAGTGACGGTGCCGCTGACCATCGAAGCCGGTCCGTTTATCGTGATCTCCGGTCACGACCTTTATGACCTGCACAAGCTGCTGGAGCAGACAGCGGGCAAGGGCGTCAACGTATACACCCACGGCGAGATGCTGCCGGCGCACGCTTATCCGAAGCTCAAAGCTTACCCGCAGTTGAAAGGCAACTTCGGTACGGCGTGGCAGAACCAGCAGAAGGAGTTCGCGAACATCCCCGGCCCGGTACTGTTCACCACCAACTGCATCATGCCCGTGAAGGACAGCTATGCGGACCGCATATTCACGACAGAGGTCGTAGCCTATCCCGGCATGGTACACATCGGCGACGACAAGGACTTCACACCGGTGATCGAGAAGGCGCTGGAGCTGGGCGGCTACGCTGAAGGCAAGAGGATAACGGGCATCAACGGCGGCGAGACGGTGACCACCGGCTTCGCGCACGGCACAGTGCTGGGTGTGGCCGACAAGGTGATCGATGCCGTGAAGGCGGGCGCGATACGCCACTTCTTCCTGGTGGGCGGCTGCGACGGTGCGAAGCCGGGCCGCAACTACTACACCGATTTCGTGCGCCAGACTCCGGATGACACTGTGGTGCTGACGCTCGCGTGCGGCAAGTTCCGCTTCAACGACCTCGACCTTGGCACCATCGGCGGCCTGCCTCGCATCATGGACATGGGCCAGTGCAACGACGCGTACAGCGCCATTCGCGTGGCCACGGCGCTGGCTGAAGCGTTCGAGTGCGGCGTCAACGACCTGCCGCTGACGCTGGTGCTCTCATGGTATGAACAGAAAGCGGTCTGCATACTGCTGACGCTGCTGTCGCTGGGCATCAAGAACATATACATCGGGCCGTCGCTGCCCGCATTCCTCTCGCCCAACATCCTCAAAGCGCTGGTGGATGGCTTCGGTCTGACGCCGATCTCCACGCCGGAGGCTGATTTAAAAAAGATATTAGGGTAGTCATTGGAGATGAGCAAGGGGGCCCCGCTTGAGGCGGGGCCTCTTTGCCTTATCTCGTGTCGTTTTCTCGAACCGGTTCTACATTTGGTTGCGGTATCATACCGTTTCCACAACCGTATACTGTATCGGCAGATATGGGGGGCCGTTTCAACGCATGAGACGCTCCGCCGCCCTGCTGCCGCCGCAGCGTTTTCGCCGTTTTCATGCTGCTTTTGCCCTCTGCCGCTGCATCCACCATATATGGTATTTGCCCCATCCCGGGGACACTATTTCCATGTTATTCTATCAAAACGTTACCATCATATCCTCAATTTACTCCAACATCATTTTATGGCTATGTTAAACTTTAATGTTGATATGGAGGGAAAATATGAGCGCAGATTTAATAAGGTTAGAGTGCTTAAAAATAGCCGCGCAAATAATAGGCCCGAATAATGACTTTAATGGGCTTGTCTCAATCACAGATGAAATTTACAGGTATATAATCACCGGGGTTAGGGTTGAAAACAAGCCGGCTTAAATCGTGTCGTTACAGGGAGGCTTTATGGCACGAATTAAATCCGTTTCAGTGGCAAGTCTTGCATTTTCGCTTTTCTCAATTATTATACACAGGCGGTTTGCATTATGCGAGCTAAAACATGCTTGCTTATGATGGTTTAAGAATCGCTGTTTCAAATTATCTGTTTGTCCTATATAAATAGCCTTGTGCATGATTTGGCTGCCACTATTAAATGCATGAGTGACAAAATAGATGGCGGGGACTTCGTTCCACGATGAATTAAAGTCGTAAATGTTAAAAGTATATTCCTTGCCTGACGCACCCTTATAAGTAATTGTACCTAAGCTCGCCATTTAAGTTTACCCCTTTCTATACGATATAGAAAGTATAACATGTATCCAACAAAATACTACACAATATACAAATATATGATATAATGTGTTATATTTTTAATTGGGTATGTTTTATGCTTAATATATGTGAACTTGAAAAGGGCTTTGTAAATATAAAAATCGGAGAGCTTACTAAAGAGTATATTGATATTCTTGGATTAAATATTAAGCCTAGAACTATTATTATGTGGGAGGACAGGTTTCAGTATATACATAAACATATTAAAGACTTTGATGGAGATAAAAATCAATTTGATGTATGTATGAGTAGAATACCGGAGATTATTGATGATCCGGATTATATTGCATTACATCCCACA
Source organism: Bacillota bacterium (assembly GCA_023396555.1). Lineage (GTDB taxonomy): Bacteria > Bacillota > Clostridia > Christensenellales > SZUA-584 > SZUA-584. The sequence continues at coordinate 1,566 of JAEWWC010000193.1, read as the reverse complement.
AAAGGAAGCATAGAATTTATAAAAAGAGTAGATAAATTAATGATCGTTGTTATAAGAATAAAGCAAAGCGGAAGCTTAGCATTTAGAACTGCGTTTCCGCTTTCAGAAGAACAATTAAATGATTATATTAAGTGTGGTTCGGCAATTAAGTATAGTAAAAAAACTTGACTTTATGTGAATAATTATATAAAATAGCATAAGAATATTATAGATAAGTTATCTGAGGACGGAACAGGCAGCCGTCACGCCAGAGATGGTCTTAAAAGAGATGTGGAAGTGCCAACCCACCTATAACTTGTCTATGAGGCTCTTGTTTACTACAAGAGCCTTTTGCTTATCAAAGCTTCCCCAAATCATACGTAACCTAAGCCGCTGTAAACCCTGACATTCTAAGACTGATGTTTGTATTATGAGTATTGTGCAAGCAAGATTCAGTCAATATGTCCATTGTGCGCTCAAAAACTTTAGAATCAATAAATCTGAACCATGCAAGGTAGTTATCAAGATACTTGCTTGCAACTCCGTTAAACCTGTCCATCCACTTTTTAAGGCGCATGTGATAGTTATTGACGTTCTGAATGTGATAAATGCTCTTGTAAACACGTACAGCGGCAAAGCCGTAACACTCTATGCCCCTGTCGCGTGCATACTTTTTGAAAGGCTTAAAACCGTCTGTACATAGTATGTTGTCGGCAGAGATAAGACCGCCGATGTGTTTATCAACGGTTAAAGCGCCAATTCTGCCAAGACCAGCAACCCTAGAGTATGTGTTTTTTACTCTATCGCGTGCAACAAGGACGGAGACATGCTCAATATTGAAACCGGCGCTGCTGGCACGACCACCGCGTTTACGTGGTTTTCGGTTTTTTAAGTTTTTTTTACCCTTCTCTGAGTAACGGAAGAAAGTATCGTCCATTTCAACAATACCGTTAAATGGTGTGTTTTCCGATTCGGTCAAAGCAGCTAATAATTTGTGTCGCCAGTAAAAGAGAGAAACATACGATACGCCGATGATCTCAGAGGACTTGCGGAGCGAATAGCCATGTAACATGCACTCGATAAACGGTGCCCATTTCTCAGGCAACTTAGCGCGGCTGAGAGGGGTATTGGTGAGATCTCCGAATGTTGAATTGCAATTGCGGCAAAGGTAACGCTGTTTGCCTTTGTATGTACCGTGACGGACGATATGAGCATCACCGCAATGAGGACAGATAAAACCTTTGTTGAAGCGTGCTTCTCTTAATTCCTCTGACAGCTTTACAGCGGCACTCTTAGAGGATTTAAGCGATGCTTGAAGGGCAATTATCAATTGTTGTTTCTGTTCTTCGGTGAGATTATTGATATCTATCATGTTGACTTCCTCCATCCATTAAACACGTTCTAACACAAGGGATTGAAAAAGTCAACACTTAAGTTTAACAGAGCCCATTTTATCAAGATACTGTGCCTTTGCATGCACCGGCCCGCAAAATGTTGTCGCCGCATCCCCTCTTTCTTGACATTTCCGCCCTCTTGCGGCATGATAGTAACCATTCTGAAGCACATTGGATGGATGACACATGCACA
>JAEWWC010000186.1 GCA_023396555.1 Bacillota bacterium | reverse complement strand
TCGCCCGCTTCACCAGCCCCGCCTCTCCGCCGTCCACCAGCCGCACCAGCTCGTCGTGCGTCAGGAAGAACACGAGATCCGCATCGGGCAGCATGCCGTCCCGCACCATCAGCGCCGCCAGATGCCGGTACGCCGCCTTGAATTTATCCACCACGCGAATGCTCTGGGACTTGGTGTACTCGCGGTTCACAACGCCCTTGCGCGCCTGGCCGATGATACTGCGCGTCATCCAGCCCAAGAGGCCTTTTTTGTCCGCCAGCAGCGCATCGATGTTGCCCTCCACCGCCTTGGTCTTGGGCGTTTCCTCTGCACCGGTAGATATCACCGTCTTCAGATAATTGCACAGGCTCTCCTCATCCGAGTGCCAGGACGGGCTGCGCAACTCCGCCTCGCGTATCGCGCGGTGGCCGTGCCGCTTCAGGAAATCATTCAGCGCTGCCCGGCTCTGCGGCCCGCAGGTCTTGATATATTCCGCCAGCTCCTTCGCGCCGAGAGCGGCGATATCCGGCTTTTCGGCGATCAGCGCCCGTGCCGCCCGCCGCAGCGAGCGCAGTATGTCCACGCTCTCGATGCCGTCGATATCCTCCAGCACGCCCGCAATCTTCGCCTTGGCGGTGTCCGCGTCCATCCCGTCCGCCATCAGTATCAGGAACAGCGCGCTGCTCATTGAACCCGAATGCCCCGACGTGATGTAGTGCAGCCAGAACGCCTCATTGTTCATCCACAGCCGCTCGGTGATCTCCTTGAGCTGCTCGTGCGGCTTTTCGCGGACGGGTATGTCCGCCCGGTCCGCCAGCCTTTTTAGCTTTTTGCATGCCCGCCCGGTGCGCAGTATCATCGTGAAATATTTGTGTGCGCCGTTCATCTTGGACAACCCCGATACCTTGGGCACCGGAGGCTTGGGAACGTCCTCCAGCAGCCGCCCGCAAAGGCTCAGCTCCACGCCCTCCCTTGTGGCGCCCACCACATGGTCGGATATGGCGTACAGCGACGATATGTTGATGAACAAGTGGTTGCCGAAGTTGGTCACGCAGCTGCCGGGCGGTATGTCATCGATGCTCCTCGCTCCGCCCACGTGCGCTATCATCTTACGCATGCCGTAGTCGATGCCGTACACACTCGTGGAAATGGACAGTGGCGTCACTGCGTTTGGCAGCATCTCGCCTACGTTGCACGTCGTCACCACGTCGTCATCCTTCACGCCCGTGTTGTCCAGCTCGAACGCGTCTGGCTCGTCCGTCACCGTGATGGGCCGCGCCTGCAGCCAGAACACCGCATCGCCCTTCGCCGCCCACTCGATATCCAGCTCACAGCCGAAATACTCTCTGGCCTTGAGCGCTCCCACCGCGATTTCACGCACCTGCTCCGCCGTCAAGCATCCATTGTCTTGAGATGTCAGCATTGCCTCATCCACGCGGACGGATGCCGCCGCAGCGTGACCGGACACGAGCGCCTCGCCCAGCCCTTCAACCGCCTCAATCAGCAGGCCACCGCGTCCGTCCGGATGCTGCGTGAAACACACGCCGGATACATCCGCTTCTGCCATCGCCTGCACCACCGCGCACATGCGCATGCTCCGCGCCCCGCCGAATGTCGCGGCATACTTGACCGCCGTTGCGCTGTGCAGCGAGGCCGCACAGTCGCGTACCGCTTGCCGCACCGCCTCCGCCCCCTCCACGTTCAGGTACGTGCTGTATTGCCCTGCGCTGGAAAAGTCCGTTCCGTCCTCCGCCGTTGCAGACGAGCGTACCGCCACCTTTCCGAGCCCTATCTTCTCGTAATACTCCGCTGCGTCGTCCGCCGCCGTGTCCGCACCCGCGTCCGTCACAATGAAGCCGTCCGGCACATTCAGGCCGCACGTCGCCAGGTTGTACAGCCCGCGCGCCTTGCCGCCTACGTTCGAAAGTTCCGCCTCGGGTATCTGTGTGATCCTGTATATCATGCTCCGCCTCCCGTCACACGCAGCGGGAAACGTCGCCGTTCCAGCCAAATTCAAGTATGCCGCGCCCTTTTGCGCCGTCCAGCTCAAACGCGCCCACGCCCTCGTAAATGGTGTAGTCCCCGTCCGCGAACGGGAACGGAAACACCTCTTCGCGGCGGCACGCCACGCGCAGCGCGCGCCCGTCCACGAGCTTCACGTCAAACGTGAACGCCTCCGGCACCTCGTGCGGCTTCACCAAGTCCTCCAATATGCGCGCCTCTGCCACGCCCGTCACTTTTCCGCCGTCTTCGTAATAGCCGGTCATCAGCTTCAGCACCGGATAGCTCACCATGTTGGCGTTTAGCTGTCTCCCGTCCTCCAGCAGCGCCATCAGCCAGAAGTGCTTGTTCATATAGCCCCAGTCGCGCTTGCCGAAGGAATGATCACGCATCGCGGGCAGGTCCAGTGCAGTCTGCTCCCCGTTCAGCGACAGCGTTCCCGTCGCCCGGCCCGGCTGCTCGTAATGTACCTGATCGTTGGCCTGCAGCTCCGTAAAGTACGCGCGGCTCCATTTCTCCTTCGCAATGGCTTCCGCCATTACGCGTGCGTCCACGTCGTGGCCGAACTCAAATATGCCACCCGACGCGTCGAACACCGCGTCCAGCTTCACCATGACGGGCTGTCCGCCGTGCAGCTCCTGCGCCTCCCCGTCGTACGAAAACGCCCACTGTTTGCCCGGTTCAATGCACCGCACCGCGGTTGGTGCTTCTCTCGCATCGTAAAGCTGTTTGCCGCTGATCACTGCGCGGCCCGCCGCGTTGCGGTACGCAAACCACACCTCGATGGATTTCGCACCCCGCTGGGCATGGCGAATCAGCAGGCTCGTGCCCGCCCTGTCGTGGCAGGAAAAATAGTAGCTGTTGTTCTGGTAATCGTCCGCGTCATTCGGAATGGTGTAAAGCTCTGCCTCCCGGGCGTTGAACGGGTGCGCACTTCTGCGCTTTTCAAGGTTACGCAAAATAAGCGCCTTCTTAAGCAAGTAGAAGATATTCATAATGACAGGCTCCAATAATAAAAGTATAATTTCAGTTAGAGATATTTGTTAAATCTCTGTAAACCCATTATATACTTGTGCTGTCACAATATCAACGCATGTGTGGAAAGGAAAGTAAAATGACTAGTCAGGCCATCATGGAGATGATCCGCACCAACGGCAGCGACACGCGCCGCATCAATCACGCTCTTAAAGTGCTGGGCTTTACCCGCTGCATCGCCGACAGCGAAGGCCTCTCCGGCGACGCGCTGAA
>JAEWWC010000044.1 GCA_023396555.1 Bacillota bacterium | reverse complement strand
CGATGAAGTTTCTTGTGTTGGCCGCTGACGCCCAGTCGGGGGCTGATGCTGGAAGTTAAGGTCGTGGGGCGATCCGCAATGGCATGCGGGCGTAGACCCCGCTTCCGTGGAGACCCAAGCAGGTAGCTTTTAAATCGGAGCTACTACTTGGGGTGAAACCTGTTATGCGGCGACAGCTGTGTACAGAGTAGCCTGCCTTGAGTTGGGCGGGGCGTTATGACAGAACACCCCCATGCGCGAAGGCCAAGCGCTAAGGGAACGATCGCTGTCAGAAACCCGCCGGGCAAAAGAGGCTAGAAACCGTTTTCGTGCTGTCGGGGAAAACCCCTAGACTGTAGAAGCGCGTCAGAAAAGCGCGCCAAGATATTTTGGAGATTATAGTGTGGTCTGAACGGCAATCCAGTCGCGCACCCGGTGACGGGGCGATTCGGGGTTTAAAGGGAAACCGCTTCATCGGCGACGGGAAGTACTCTTGAAGGGAAATCCTACTGGACCTAAGCTGCAAGGTTTATCCAATATATCACCACCGTTTTTTTATCTCTCCTTTTTTCGGAGTGCCTTGTATTGAAGAAGAAAAAGAGCCGGGCTGTCCGCTTCTGGGCGCTCAAGATTTTCATTATCACACTGGTTTTAACCGCCGGCATCAGCGTGGTCACCGAGATGCTGATGGACCACATGTCCGTCGTCGCGGCGGCCTTTATTATACTGGTCATCATGCTGCTGGGCATCGTTTTCGATATCATCGGTATCGCCTTCGCCACGTGCGACCCCACGCCCTTCGTCTCCATGGCTTCGAAGAAGATCAAAAAAGCTAAGAACGCCATACGGCTGATGCAGAACGCGGACATCGTGTCCAACATTTGCGGCGACGTGGTTGGCGATATCTGCGGCATCGTGTCCGGCGCGGCGGGAGCGGCTGTGGCGATTAAGCTCGCTGTGCAGGCGGCGGGGACGCCGGAATTTATCTGGACCATCGTGGTATCCAGCGTGATCGCGGCGCTCACGGTTTCCGGCAAGGCGGCGGGTAAAAGCGTCGCCATACGCAACAACAAGCAGATCGTCAGTTTCGTTTCCTATATTACGATGTTCTTCATTAGGGATGGCAGATAGATGGATAAAACACGCATTGACATATATCTCGTGGAACAGGGGCTGGCCGAGAGCCGCGAGAAGGCGCGCGCGCTGATCATGGCGGGTGCGGTGACGCTGGACGGCAAAAGATGCGACAAGCCCGCCTCTTTGGTGGGGCCGGGGCAGGAGGTCAGCGTTCAGAAGCCGGACGCATTCGTGAGCCGCGGCGGTAAAAAGCTGCAAAAGGCGATAGAGAGCTTCGACTTAGACCTGACGGGGGCGATTTGCATAGACGTGGGTGCGTCCACCGGCGGGTTTACCGACTGCATGCTCAAGAGCGGTGCGGCGTATGTGTACGCGGTGGACGTGGGCTACGGCCAGCTCGCGTGGCAGCTGCGACAGGACGAGCGCGTCTGCGTGATGGAGCGGCAGAACGCACGCTATCTGGAAAGGGAGATGTTCGATAAGCCCGTCTCATTTGCGAGCATTGATGTGTCGTTCATATCGCTAAAACTGATACTTCCGGCGCTGCAGCGCGTGCTGACGCCGCCGTATACCATATCGGCGCTCATCAAACCGCAGTTTGAGGCGGGACGTGAGCGTGTGGGCAAGAAGGGCGTAGTGCGCGACAAAGCCGTGCACATCGACGTAATCAATGGGATAATCGCGTTTGCTCGCGAATCGGGACTGGCGGTGTGCGGCCTTGATTTCAGCCCGATACGCGGGCCGGAGGGCAACATCGAGTATTTGATCTGCCTGAAAGACAGCGGCCAGCCGGCTGAGTTGCAAGTCGGACAAGTGGTGGAAAACGCGCATCAGCAAACGCAGTAAAGTGAAATTTGTTGGGGAATGGTTGTTGTATAATTATCCACAATTCATTATAATGAAGGGCATATGGAAATATTAAGAGCCGGCATATTTGCCAACCCCCAAAAGGATAACGATCTTGAGGGTGCCCGCTACGTGACGCAACTGCTGCGTTCGCGCGGCATTTCCGTGTCGTTTGACCCGGGCGGCATGCCGGATGGTGAGCAGGACGAAATCGATTATACCGCGATTGATATACTGTTTGTGCTGGGGGGAGACGGTACGCTGCTCAAGGCGGCGGAGAAGTGCAGCCCGTTCGGAGTCTGCATGGTGGGCATCAATCTCGGGCGGCTCGGTTTTCTGGCGGAGGTGGAGGTCGGCGAAATAGAAGCCGCCATCGACGCGATGATATCCGGCGACTGCTATGTGGAGGAACGCATGATGCTGCACTGTGCCGTGGTTCAGGGAGATACGGTACTCTGCGAGGCGGACGCGCTCAACGACGTGGTAGTGCTGAAAAAGGATGTGTCCCGCATGATCGGTATTGAACTGTCCATCAACGGCGCACTGGCGGACAAGGTGGCCTGCGACGGCATGCTGGTGTCCACGCCCACCGGGTCGACGGGCTATTCGCTATCCGCGGGAGGCCCTGTTGTGAGCCCGCAATTGGAATGCATGCTGGCCACGCCCGTCTGCCCGCATTCGCTGCATTCGCGGTCGCTGGTGGTGCTGCCAGACGACGAAGTGGTGATGAAGCCGCTTGCACCGGGCGGTGCGGTGCTGACAACGGACGGTACTGTTCGGCATGAGATGCAGGATGACGAGGTGGTCAAGGTGAACCGTTCCGCGCATGTGGCCCGTTTCATACGTTTTGAGAAGGATTATTTTTATCCCTTGTTGCGCTCCAAGTTTATCAGCTGGGACAGATTTATATAAGAGGTGTTGGGATGAAGCAGGGAAGGCAAAGCACAATACTCGAACTCATCGAAAATCACGACGTCGAAACGCAGGACGAGCTGTCCGCGCTTCTTCGGGACAAGGGCTTTGAAGTTACGCAGGCAACCATTTCGCGCGACATCAAGGAGCTGAAGCTGGTCAAGGTGCAGTCGGAGAACGGCGCGTATAAATATGCGGCGTCCGGCAAGGAGCCGCTGGGCAAGATGGATATCTTCCGCCGCGTGTTCCGGGATACCGTGGTTTCGGTGGAGGCGGCGGCGTCTCTTGTGGTCGTGCGGACGATGACCGGGAGCGCCAGCGCGGCAGCGGAGGCCATCGACGTGATGGAACTGCCCGACGTGACGGGCACGCTGGCGGGAGACAACACCATATTCGTGGCCGTAAAGGAAGAAGGCCGCCAGAAAAACGTGGTGGAGGCTCTGTCCCGCATGCTCAGTTCCAAATAGCCAAGGGCAGGACAGATAAGCGATGCTGAATCGACTGATCATCAAAAACATAGCGCTGATCGACGCGCTGGAGGTGGAGTTCGCCTCCGGCTTGAATGTGCTGTCCGGTGAGACGGGCGCGGGCAAATCCATCATCATCGACTCCGTGAATCTGGTGCTGGGGGAGCGGGCGGACCGCGAACTGATACGCACCGGCACGCAGACCGCTTCGGTGGAAGCCTGGTTCAGCGAAGTGCACGGCGTTGGGGATATTTTAGACGAGCAGCAGATTGAGGCGGATGGAGAACTGGTGCTGACAAGGGAACTGACCGCGTCGGGCAAGAACATCTGCCGCGTCAACGGCACACTGGTGACACTTTCGGTGCTCAAAGCCTTGAGCGATCGGTTGGTGGATGTCCACGGACAGCATGAGCATCAGTCCCTGCTAAGCGAGAAGAACCATATGGCGATGCTGGACGGCTTTGACGGCAAGATACGGGAAGCCGCCGCCGCCGTTGAAAAAGCGTACGAGGAATATACCGCCGTCATCAGGCGCCAGAAGTCGCTGTTTGGCAGCGACGGGGACCGCGAACGGCGCATCGATATACTCAAATTTCAGGTCAGCGAAATCAAACAGGCCGCGATCTCCGAAGGCGAGGAAGACGACTTGCTGGCGCAGCGTGCCCGGCTGAACGCTTCTGAGAAGATCATGGAGGCGCTGACGGCGGCATACGAGCTGCTGTATGAGGCGGAACCGGTGAATGTGCTGTCCGCGCTCAAGGATACGGGCCGCCGGTTACAGGGCATCAGTGACGTGGATGCGCGCTATGCTGACATGGCATCCAAGGTGGACGAGGCGTATTACGGGCTGGAGGAAGTGGCCTCAACTGTCCGCGATGAGATGGGCGAGGCTTTATTTGATCCGGATGCGTTGGAACGCATTGAGGACCGTCTGGCGCTGATCAGCAGCCTGAAGCGCAAATATCAGGACCCGCTGGCGACGGGCGGTTTTCTGAGCCGTGCCGAGCGGGAGCTGGAAGATCTGCTGGGCAGCGAAGCGCTGCTCAAGGAATTGGAAGCAAAAGTGAAAGTGCTTAAGCAGCGGCTCTACGACAGCTCCGTGCGGCTGTCCGCATTGCGCCGCGACGCGGCAAAGCGGTTTGAGCAACTGATCGTGGAGCAGCTCGGCGACCTTGGTATGAGCGCCGCCTGTTTTGAAGTCAGGTTTGCGGACCAGCCGGGCATCGAAGAAGCCATATTTACTCCTGAAGGCATCGATACTTTGGAGTTTTATATTTCTACCAACCGCGGTGAACCCGTCAAGCCTTTAAGAAAGGTGGCGTCGGGAGGCGAGGTGTCGCGCATCATGCTCGCTCTCAAAACGATCGCGGCGGACAGGGGCGGCATTCCGACAATGATATTCGACGAGATCGATACGGGCATCAGCGGTCGTATCGCACAGGTGGTGGCGGAGAAGCTCATCGGCATATCGCGCGGACGGCAGGTGGTGTGCGTTACGCATCTGCCGCAGATTGCCAGCATGGCGGACAGGCATTTTCTGATATCCAAACACAGCGACGAAACCTCCACCCATACGCGGCTTACGGCGCTGGATTTGCCGGAGAGAACGTGCGAGGTGGCGCGTTTGACGGGCGGAGATACTGATGTTTCTTTAGCGCACGCGGCCCAGATGCTTCAACTCGCTACAGATTTTAAAACGACAATTTAAGCAAAGCCTAGCGAATATTTCAAAGTATAAATAGAACCCTCTCTAACGACACTAAGTTATTATTGGCTGTCGTGGAGAGGTGTTTTTTTGAAAACGATTATCAGAATTTTAGGCATACTGTTTGTTGTCGCGCTGTGCGTCGTCTATTTTCTGCCGGCTGTTCAGAGCTATTCCAGCATACCCAATGAGATATACATTGAAAAAGGAATGGCAAAGACCATTGATCTTGGGCTGCCTATGCAGGCGGAAGTGGAATCCGCCGGTGTGATTAGCCTCGATAGTGAAACACTGGCGGATGCGACAGGTATGCAAACCCCGCTGGTGATCGAATCCATCGATAACGGCGATGCAACCATTGAGCTGACGCTGTTTGGACTCCCTGTCAAAAGCGTGAAGGTCAACGTCAGCGAAGAACGTATGGTGATCCCCGGTGGACAGAGCATCGGCGTCACGCTGTTTACCAAAGGGGCGCTGGTGGTGGGCATTACGGGCATCGAACTGGAAAACGGCAGCACAGTAAACCCCGCCCGCGAGGCGGGCATGCTTCCGGGCGATGTGATCACGCGCATCAACGGCACGGAGATCGAGAACGCGGAGCATGTGACGCGCATCATCAACGAGGCGACGAGCGATCTTGACATCACTGTTCTGCGCAACGGCCGGGAAATCGACCTGCATGTCAAACCGGTACAGGACTTTTCGGACGGTAAGATGCGGCTGGGCGTCTGGGTGCGGGACAGCACAGCGGGTGTGGGCACTCTCACTTTTATCGATCCGAGCAGCCGGTGGTTCGCGGGACTCGGCCATGCGATCACAGATCTGGATACAGGCAGCGTTCTGAGTGTCAAGCAGGGTGAGATTTATTTCTCCGAGATCATTCAGATCAACAAGGGTGAAAGTGGCATACCGGGCGAGATTCAGGGGTTTTTCTCCAGCTCCTCCGGTAACATGGGCCTGATACGCAAAAACACGGATTTCGGCATCTATGGCACGCTGTACGACAACGTGGATATGGGCAAATTCCCCATACCTGTTGCGGTGGCACGCCGGGATGAGGTACAGCTGGGGCCGGCCAGCATTTTGTCCACAATAGACCATGAGGGCGTGCGCGAATTCAGCTGCGAGATTATTAAGCTGGCTGATCAGAGTTTTGCCGGGCAGAAAGGTATTGTAATCCGCATCACCGATCCGGAGCTGCTGGACAAAACCGGCGGTATCGTACAGGGTATGAGCGGCAGCCCGATCATGCAAAACGGCAAGCTTGTGGGCGCTGTGACACATGTGTTCGTCAATAACCCGACAAAAGGTTATGGTTTGTATGTAGATTGGATGCTGGAACAGTTGGGGGGGTGATGTCGAATTAAACTTATTTTTGATCTTTTTTGAACATTATGCTCGTATCAGAAGGGATTTACTTGTAGCTGTTGAATAGACATAGAGTAACGAATGTTAACAAATTTGAAACAATAGTAACGCTGAATCACCCGCAATAAGCGCATAACAAGGATTGAAGATGGATGCCAAATTTGACAAACCCAAGTTTCGCACCTTGCTGGCGGATAACAACAGGGATTATCTCAGGTTGGTAGCGGATTATCTCAATGGGACAGGGCAGTTTATAATCGAAGACTATGCATTCGATGGCCGTCAGGCTTATGATCTGACCCGCTCATTAAAGCCTGATTTGCTCGTTCTGGATCTGCTGATGCCTATACTGGATGGCTTTGCGGTGCTGGAAGAGCTGGCTGCCAATGGTTACAATGAGGAAACCAGAGTGGTAATGACGTCGGCTGTCAGTCTGGATTTTGTGCTAAAAAAAGCTCAAAGCTATCATGTTGACTATATGTTCATCAAGCCGTTCGAAAAGGAAGTTTTCAAGAGGCGGCTTGTGGAGTTGATGACTCAGGAGAAAGAAGCTTCTCCCGAATATGGACGAACTGAACCACGTGCGGATGATATCGTCACCCGCCATATCAAACAGGTGGGGATCACTGCGAATGTAAAAGGCTATCACTATCTGCGTGACGCAATATTGCTGGTCCATGATGATTTTGATTTGATGAACCGCTTGACAGCGGGGTTGTACGCGACAGTTGCAGACAAATACAATTCAACACCGCAGCGCGTGGAACGCGCGATGCGACATGCCATAGAAACGGCATGGAACAGAGGAAACATTAAGGTGCTGGAGGAATTCTTCGGCTATACGATACTGGATACAAAGGGTAAACCCACCAATGGAGAATTCATCGCCATGCTTGCGGACAAGCTTAATACCGAGCTAAAATACGTCGATTAGAATACCTCAGCACGTCGCCGCATAACTATCATCAGAAGGCGAAAATGTACCCCGCCGGTACTTGAATATGGCGGGTTACGGGCGGCGGAGGCTTGATGGTATTGGGTAATGCGAAACGGCGATTGGTGACAGATCTGCTGGATAACAAGGGGCAGTATCTGCTGCTCATTTTTTTCCTTGTGGTGGGTATCACTGCCGGAACTTTTACTGTCAACAATATGCAGGAGGGAACCAAGGAAGCGCTGGACAGTTACACCGGCCAGTTGTTTTTATCTGTACAGACGACCACTGTGGATTTTTTAGCCATTTTCATTCATGCTTTACTGCAGGACACGCTGCTGTTCGGTGTGATCACGCTGTTTTCACTGATGATTCTTGGAATCCCTGTCATTGCATTAACGCTTGTTTTCAAAGGCTTCTGCGTCGGCTTTACAGTGGGCGTGCTGGCTCTGAATCTGGGCGCCGGAGGCCTTCTGGCGATTGTATCTTGCACATTCCTGCCCAACCTTGTGTTCATTCCTTGTATACTGAAGGCCGGCGTTGTGGGAATCGGTAATGCTGTGGACGTTTTCAAAGCACGGCACATTCCCAAAACATCGGCAGATAAGCTGATCATGTCCCGACCACTGTTCAAGAAGATGCTCGCAATTTATGCTGTCTCGCTGATCGGCGTGCTGATTCAGTCGCTGCTGACGCCGGTGCTGATTCAGTCGCTGTAGGCGGTTTTACTCCGTTATTCCCGATTAAAGCAGTTTTTCTTATTGTGCCGCGAATATTCAGTTGTACAAGCAGGTTAAATG
>JAEWWC010000254.1 GCA_023396555.1 Bacillota bacterium | reverse complement strand
ACTGTCAATATTTTTATATAAAAAATGAGTTGCTTTTTATATCCACACCCGCATCCATTCTGTTTCAGTTCGCACAACATCTAAGTATAAAAGATGATCTAAATTTTATGTCTTACTATTGCCCGCGTTTAAAGTAAAATTCGAATCCAGACTGTGATCTGACAATGACCTTTTAACCATTGCCTACAACAAGTTAAGTACGTTCTATCTACCGATGAATTTGCGGCGAGCAATTATGCGGGAAGGGTAAGATGATCTTTTTCGCAAAGAATCATGCTCTGTGGTATACTATTTTTTAGCGATTCCAACCATATACAGTGAAGGGATGGGTATGTACAAAATACTGATCGTCGAAGACGACAAAGTGATCGCATCCGAGATTAAACAGAGCCTTGCGCGCTGGGGCTTTGAGCCTTATGTCGTGGAGGATTTCTCGGACGTGCTGGCGATATTCGAGAAAACCGCGCCGCAGCTGGTGCTGATGGACATCTCGCTGCCGTTTTTCAACGGCTATTACTGGTGCGGTGAGCTCCGCAAACGATCCAATGTCCCCATCATCTTTCTGTCGTCCCGCTCGGACAACATGGACATCGTGATGGCGATAGGCATGGGCGGCGACGACTACATCATCAAGCCGGTGTCCATGGAGGTCCTGGTCGCCAAAGTTCAGGCGATGCTTCGGCGGGCCTATGACTATGAATCGGCCAGCCTGCTCACGCTGCGCGGCGCTGTGCTGGATACCGCAGCGCTGTGCCTGAACGCCGATGGGCGGCGGACGGAGCTGACGCGCAACGAGGCGCGCATACTGCAGCAGCTGCTGTCGCAAAAGGGCAGCGTGGTCAGCCGGGAGCAGCTCATGCTGGCGCTGTGGGACAGCGACGAGTTCGTGGACGACAACACGCTGACCGTCAACATCAACCGGCTGCGGAAAACACTGGACGACGCGGGCCTTCCGGACTGCATCGTGACGCATAAGGGCAAAGGATACGCCATCCATGAGTAAGCTGTTTGCGTATCTGAAATACCGGCTGGCGCTCATCGTCTTCTACCTCATCGCCGTCGCCGTCACGCTGGCCGTACAATACCTAGCGAACCAGGACTTGGGTCTCGCCCGCTATACCGTGCTGCTGCTGAGCTTCTTCCTGCTGCTGATACTGTTGGCGGACGGTGTGCGGTTTATGCGCCGCCGACGGGTACTCCAGACGCTATCCGCCGAGCTTTACAGCACCGTGCGTACGCTGCCGGAGCCAAAGGACGCGCTGGAGGCCGATTATGTCCGGCTGATAACGGACCTGGGGACCGCCTATGACACACTCAAAAGGCGGCTCACCGCGGCATACGGCGATTCGCTGGAATACTATACGCTGTGGGTGCACCAGATTAAGACGCCCATCGCGGCGCTGCGTCTGGTGCTGCCCAAAATGGACGGAGACGAGGCGGGCATCATCCGGCAGGAGCTGTTCAAGATCGAGCAGTACGCGGACCTGGCGCTGCGGTATGTCAAGCTGTCCGATATTTCTTCCGACCTCGTCATCGAGGCCTGCGACCTTGGCCGCATCGTTCACGAGAGCGTCAAGAAGTTCGGCGTGCTGTTCGTCTATCAGAAGCTGTCCGTCGACATCGCGCCCATCGGGCGGACGGTGACCAGCGATAAGCGGTGGCTCGGCTTCATCGTCGAGCAGATATTGTCCAACGCGCTCAAATACACGCCGACGGGCGGTATCCGGGTCTACATGGAAGGTGCGGCGCTGGTGATTGAGGACAGCGGCATCGGCATACGGCCGGAGGACCTGCCGCGCATATTCACCAAGGGCTACACGGGCTACAATGGACGCCTGGACAGCCGCGCGTCGGGCATCGGGCTGTATCTGGCGAAAAAGGCGGCGGACGCCTTAAGCATCGCAATCCGGGTCGAGTCCAGAGTGGGCGCAGGCACAAAGGTGTCGCTCGCCCTTCCGGATGTGGATACCGACATATTCAGGTGACAAAAATGTTCGTTTTAACCCGCCTATTGTAAGCCGCCGCCATGGAACCGGCGCTTTTTTCGTTGTATGATAGCCTCATCAACGGACGGAGGATGAGTATGGAGCTGTTAAAGGTCAGCAATATTAAAAAAATCTACTATTCGAAACTGAAGATACAGCAATGCGTCGCGCTGCAGCGCGTCAGCTTTGAGGTCAGCGACAGCGAGTTTCTCGCCATTATGGGGCCGTCGGGCAGCGGCAAGACCACGCTACTCAACATCATCGCCTCGCTGGACAAACCGACGGAGGGCGACGTTTATCTTGACGGCAAACGCTTTTCCGAGATCAGAGACCGCGAGATGTCCGAATTCCGCCGCAAGCACCTGGGCTTCGTGTTTCAGGATTTCAACCTGCTGGACAATTTTTCGCTGAAGGACAACATACTGCTGCCGCTGGTGCTGTCGCAGACGCCGCTGAAGGAGATGGAAGCCCGTCTTGAGCCCGTCGCACAGATGCTGGGCATCGCAAAGCTGCTCGCCAAATTCCCGTACGAGGTGTCGGGCGGTGAGAAGCAGCGGGCCGCCGTTGCAAGGGCCGTCATCACAAATCCGAGGCTGATACTGGCCGACGAGCCCACCGGCGCGCTGGACTCCAAATCGTCCGCGAATCTGCTGGGCAACTTCCGTGCGCTGAACGAGGGCGGCAAGACCGTACTGATGGTCACGCACAGCGCATTCGCCGCCAGCTACGCCTCGCGCGTGCTGTTCATCCGGGACGGCGAAATATTCTCGCAGATATACCGCGGCGACGACGACAACCACGCGTTCTTTGAGCGTATCGTGGCCAACCTTTCGGTGCTGTCGGACGGGGGTGCGGACATTGGCTAAGGCGTTTTATCTCAGGCTGGCGTGGGGCAATATCCGGCGGAACCGCAGAACATTTTACCCGTACATACTGACCACCGCCATCATCAGCGGCGTGTTCCTGCTGATCGGCGGGCTGTTGTTCTCCGGTGGGCTTAACAACCTGCCGACGGGCGGAACAGCGACCGGCATATTCGCCTTTGGGCTGGTGGTCTTTGCGATATTCGCGTTCTTCTTCATGGTGTACATCAACAACTTCATCGTAGGCCGACGCAAAAAGGAGTTCGGGCTATACGGCATACTGGGACTGGAAAAGCGGCATGTCGGACGCGTACTCGTTTGGGAAAGCTTCATCACATTGGGCCTTGGCGTCATTCTCGGCGTCGTCATCGCGCTGGTCTTCGGCCGGCTGCTCTTCCTGCTGCTGCTCAAGATGATCCACGCCGTATCGGGCAGTGTGTTCTCTCTCGCTCCCGTCGCCTATATCATCACTGTGGCACTGTTCTTTGCGGTGTTCGTATTTACATCGCTGCTGAACATAAGACAGGTGCGGATATCCAGCCCCATCCAGCTGATGAGCAGCGAAAGAAAAGGCGAAAAGGATTCCCGCCTCATCATCCCGCTGGCGATATTCGGGTTTCTCTGTCTGATCGCCTCGTATTATTACGCGTGGAGCATTGTCTCGCCCGGTACTGCCCTCGGCGTATTTTTTCTCCTCGCAATTCTGGTAATAATCGCAACGAACGTCCTGTTCACGTCCGGCAGCATCGTGGCGCTTCGGCTGCTGCGTGCCAACAAAAAGCTGTACTATAAGCCGCGCAACTTCATCGCGATCGGGGGCATGTTTCAGCGCATGCGGCAAAACGCCAAGTCGCTCGCGACCATCTGCATACTCTCCACGATGCTCATCGTGACGGTGGCCGGCACGCTCTCCCTCTATCTGGGGCAGGAGGATATGCTGGCCGGGATGTACCCTTACGATGTGGACATCAAAGTCAGCGCGGATAAGGGCGAGGAGGCAATCCGTGATTTTGACCGCGCCATTGTGGCGCTGGCGCAGGACTACGATGTCACCGTCAGCGCGGACAAAGAAAAGCTGATCTATGAAAAACCCGCCGATATGCAGTTTGAGCGCAACAACTATGTTGGACCGGATTCGGTGCTGATGGATGTGCCCAACCTCGTCTGGTTTGACAACCGTATGCGCTTCGATGCGGACGGAACGGAGGAAGACTGCCTGAGGTTTGTGGGGGGCCTTGAGGAGCTGTATCAGCACACATTCCCGGGAGATACCCCCTCCGTCCTCGACGTATTCGTCGCCAGACAGGCTGGCTACGGCTTGTATGGTGGGCTGCTGTTTCTGGGAGTATTCTTCGGCATACTCTTCCTCGCGGTTACCGTGCTGATCATCTACTTCAAGCAGGTGTCCGAGGGCTATGAGGACAAGGCGCAATTTGCCATACTACAAAAGGTGGGCATGGACGACGTTCAGGTGAAAGCAACGATCAATCGGCAGGTACTTTGGGTATTTTTCATACCGCTGGGCATGACGATACTGCACATGGTGTTTGCGTCCAAGATCATGGCGCGCATGCTCCAAACTTTTATGCTCTACGACTGGGGGCTCGTACTGATGTGCATCGGCGGCGTGTGTGTGGTATTTGCGCTGCTGTATCTGGTGGTATACCGGCTGACAGCCAGGGTGTATTACCGGATCGTGAGATGGTGACCGGCGTATCAGCAGGGACGCTGCCCTTCTTGGCGGCATCCCTGCCCAAATCCTTATGAAGCGCATTCTCCGTAGGCAATATGAGGTGATAAAATCTATGCATATTGCAGATCTCCTGTTAAGTTAGAAATACTGGGATATAGAACAAAGACGCCACCTTTACAGCAGTAGTTTTTATGCAGTTTGAATAAAAATACTGCTAAGACGACCAGTTTCAGATCTATCAATTATCGTGCAAAACCAGTCCAATCGTTGTGTTAAGTTTTATATCATTGAAACAGGCGTTAAAAACCAATTGATTTAAATATTAATAATGCACCCATATGCCAGGGTGCATTTGTCGCAATATTAAATTAATAAGTTTATCTCAGCCCTAATAATGCTCTTTTATTATTTATATGTTTTTCGATATCCTTAGCCACTTGTATTGGATCATCTCCAAGTGCAATTTTTCCTCCCGTCATGCTCTCAACATCTTCAGTTAAAAGCTTCACTAATTGAGGTGCTCCGGTTACGAAGGGTGTCGGTGATAAATGCGTATATGTACCAAAAGCAACTGCAAAAACGCCATCGATCGTTGCCTTTTGCTCCATCCATTCCGGCGCAGTAACCGCGATTGGTAAATCCGGTACATCGACTTTTAAGTGGTCTGCCAAAGCCGTAACCAGCATTGACATTCTGCCCGTATCTGTGCAGGTACCGAAACTGAGTACAGGTGGTATTTTCAAGAGTTGACATACTGCTTTAAGGCCGGGACCTGCCTGATTAGCAGCCTCAATGTTACAAAGTCCTGCTACCTCCAGAGCATGATTACCGCATCCCCCACTGATAACTAAAATATCTCGCTTAATAAGCTCCTTGGTAAGATTGACGGTATTCCAGTCTTGTGGCCCATTCCGCAATGTAGAGCAATTTGCTAAAGCGACAACACCTTTAATCTTTCCGTCAGCGATGACTTCCACTAATGGATCCAGCTTGTTGCCAATAGCGCTTAGAACCGCCTCCGTCGAAAAACCCGCTACCGCTTTTTGAATATTCTTAGGTACCTTAGGCGTTACTTTATCTTTTCTTAATTTATAATTATCAATCGCTAATCCAATTAGCTTATCAGCCATTGCATCAACTTGTGCTGGATCATAAGGTATATGATGCTGGAGACCCGGCACCCCAATAATCGTGCTTACGCTCACCAATGTAATTTGGTATTTTTCAGCATACATATCAATGGCAGGCGGAGAACAGTTCTCTTCCATGGCCATAACATCAACTGTTCCGGTTGCCAGCAACGGTTCTATGGATAACCAATTACCCATAAGCCCTACAAACACATCGTCAACAGGATATCTTTGAAGCAATTCCTGGCCTGTTTCAATAGAGCCAATTATCCTTAAACCCTTTGCTCCAGCGGCTTTTGCTTTTTCTTGTACTTCCTTGGATATTGCCTTCTGAAGTGTCGCAACACCAGCCCATGGCTGATGTCCATTAAAAACAATATTAACATAGGCCGGGTCCATGATCCCCAAATCGACGTTAACTTCATGTGGCATAGGGGTCCCGAATAAAATATCCTGTGTCATTTCCAGGCCGATTTGCGCATTGTAAATTGTAGCTATACCTAGGCGGAGGGCCTTTTTTGCCAAGGAGACGTAATCACCATCAACGTTGGTTAAACAGCTCGCCAATGCGTTTTGCTCTTCATGTATTGCTCCTGCAGGATAAATGTTTAATTTCCGCCATATTTCTTTTCTTTTGCTTGGCGCGAAAACCTCTACCATTCTATTCGGTACTCCATCGCCAATACTTCTTTGGTCTTCTAAAAAATCCGCAAGCGCAATAGCCATGGCGTTTTGATCCTGGTTTGTGTTTATCCCCAGCATGCCACACATCCATTTTAGCTTATTTGCATCTTTAATTTGAAACGGGGTTTTCCCCTCTGCTGTAGCCTTCAGTGTACGAAATGCCTCATATGCATGATGGCTATAGGTTCCTGCACCCATTATATTATGGAGCAGCAAAGTCCTCATGGCCATAGCGTCAGGGCCTATTCCGCAGACCCCCTTATCCTGACCTCCCTTATCGCTTATTCTGCATGGTCCGTTAGAACATAATTGACAACTCAAACCCTGTAAGCAGAACTTGCAACGGATTTTTTCCTGCATTACCCATCTGTCAAATACATTTGACATTCCATCTTCTCTGATGCGCTTGAGCATTTCTTCGACAGAATCATGGTAGCTAACTCGTCCCTCGGTTTTTTCTAATATCACTTCACTCATTGCGTAATCCTTTATAGTCTTTTTAATGAAGTTTGCCCTGATATAAATGGATTATGTGCCTATAAAATCTAATCTAAAAGCGATATACAGAATTGATGTTTATCATATAAGTTTTTTGTTATTTCAATCCCACACTTGAAACAAATTTATTTATCATAGTGGAAGGAATCATCATCTTATCAATAATACTAGAGTACAGTAAAAATATCTTATCTTCGATTATTCGATTGCATTTTTTGCACTAATCTGATGCTGTCATGTTTTTTGATTTTCTCTTCGTATAATCGGTTAACCATGATACAATTATACTAAACCATAAACGAAAGGAGAAAACGATTTTGAAGAAGCTTACCGCTGTATTAGTTGTTGTGCTTTGCATGACAGTGTTTGTAACGACGGCGTTCGCGGTCGATCCCGGGGTCGAACGGGTGACGCTCGGGGCAAATCTCACAGATGAACAGATCGATCAAATCTATAAGGATTTTGAAATCGAACGCGGGAGCATAGAAGAGATTACTGTCACCAACGAAGAGGAACGCGAATATCTCGCTGGCCTTGTTCCCGATAGAAAAATAGGAAAGGTCGCTCTTTCCTGCATCTACATCCAGACACTTGAGGAGGGTTCCGGCATCTCCGTTACCACCAACAATATCAACTGGTGCACTTCCCGAATGTATACCAACGCCCTGATTACAGCCGGCGTATCGGACGCGCAAGTAAAAGTATCCGCCCCGTTCGAAGTATCCGGAACTGCCGCTCTGACAGGAGTCTATAAGGCATACGAAGATATCACCGGTACCACGCTTGATGAAACCGCCAAGGAAGCCGCCGCCACAGAACTTGTTACCACCGGCGAACTGGCTGAATCCATCGGTGATGAAGAAGCCACCGAGCTGGTCAATGAACTCAAAAAAATACTTGACCAAACAAAGGACATGTCTGACGATGAGCTTAAAGCCGAGATCGTCCGTATTGCCGAGGGTCGGGGCATTGAACTAACAGAGGAACAGATTCTTCAGATCATTGATCTTTGCCGGACGCTGGAGAAAACAGATATGTCCCAATGGGGCGAAAAACTTTCTCAGCTGAGTGAAACAATGAAGAACCTGCAAAAAACCTCCGATGACATCTCTTCCTTTTTCCAATCAGTAGGTACCTTCTTTGACGACTTGTTTAAAGATATCGGCGATTTCTTTTCGAATATTTTTTGATAATCGGTAACACTCAAAGCTTCGTCTTATTGGGGGTCCCGAACGAAAACAGGCCGGCTCTCAGCGGTGGCAGAGCAGGCCTGTTTTCCTCTCATTCACTCAAACACCCTGCGATATATGGCAATTTGTTAATTCAGGACCTCCGGTTCAATATGTATCTTTCCTGTCATCTCGAAGTATTGCACAATGTCACGGCCTGTATGTCGGCTATACGGCAGATGGTTACGCTGGATCGTGCCCCGCTGCGGCATATGATCTTGACGGCATCGTCTGAAACACCCACCAATATGCCTGTAACACATTTGCATGTCAGAAAAATAGTCACCAGACTGTCTATGTTCTCCTTGAGTTCGCATGTTATGCTGTCCAACCACACCACCTCCTTCATTACTGCCTGAACCATACTATTCCTGAAGGCGGTTCTTGGTGAAAATCGATGCGGTACCCAATACCCAAAGAGACGTGCGGCAGCATAAGCCAATGAAAAAGCATGGCCGCGTCTACGCGTAATCCACGATACGAAAGTAAACAATGACTTTGGATTCACAGAGCGGCTAATAATCTACGAGGCCGTATGCTTCCAGTCGCCGGTCCATCGCCCGCCTGTCGGGATAGTACACCGCCAGCGCGCGGTAAAACGCTGCGGAATGACTGCGGCAGTTCAGATGGCACAGTTCATGCGTAATCACGTAATCGATAACTGCAGTCTCGCAGCGCATCAGATGCACGGAGAGCGACAGCCGCCGCCGCGCCGGGTTGATACTGCCCCATCTGGTCAGCATGCTCTTTACGCTCAGCATCAGGTCGTCGCAGCCCGGAAAATTCGCGCCGACGGCAGCAAGCCGCTGTGCAAACACCGCACGCGCCTGGCGGTTCATCCAGCGGATAAACTGTGTCTTTGCGCAGCCGTCCGATGGCACACAAAGTGTCAGCACACCGTTCCCAAACACTGCAGACGCCCGGGCCGCTGGCTGTACACGGAGCCCTGCCGTCTGCCCCAGAAAGCAAAACGAGTCACCGTCACTGTACGACGCCGGATAATGCCTTATACGCCGCGATTCCATCTCGCTGAGCTGCCTGCGGATAAACGCCTCGTTGTCCATCACAAAGGCGTGTATCACGCGCTCCGCGCAGCGGTGCGGTGCCGACACCACCACGCGCTGCTCGCCTGTGACGCGTATGCGTATATGCTTCATTTTTCTGCGCACCAGCATATAGTCCAGTGTGCCGCCTGCGGTTTTAATGCTGTGTTCCATACGCACATTATAATATATATGCGTTCCAATGCATATGCCTGCAAATAATTGTTCCTGCTTCGTTGACTCAACGACAGGCATTGTTCAACGCGTCCGACATGCAATTTTTTCATCGCTTTATTTTTGTATGTCGCGGACAGAATAATGTCAGGATCCGATGATGAGGTGAAGACAGCTTTGACAGATACAACCACAACGTCCAAAAAAGGCAGGCGGCTGGTTATCACCGGCGGCGGCCCGCTGCATGGCGCGTGCAGCATCAGCACATCCAAAAACGCCGTGCTGCCTATTTTGGCAGCCTGCCTGCTGACGCGCGATACCGTCACCGTCCGGCGCGTTCCGGCCATCAGCGACGTCAAAAACATGCTCTCCCTGCTGCGTACATTTGGCGCGAGGGTGAGCCTTGAAAACGGCGTCGCGACCATTACGACAAAAACGATTAAAACCACATCGCCCAACGAAAACATGGTCAGCCGGCTGCGGGCGTCCTTTTTATTCATGGGCCCGCTGCTTGCGCGGGAGGGCTGCGTTACCATACCGATGCCGGGCGGCTGCCGCATCGGTCAGCGCCCCATAGATTTGCATCTGGCAGGTTTCCGGGCATTGGGGGCGCGCAGCATCACTGCCTCGGGTCATGTCCATACTTGGGGCAAGTCGCTGCGCGGCGCCACGATTTGTCTCGATTATCCGTCCGTAGGCGCAACGGAGAACATCATGATGGCCGCCTGTACCGCCGCCGGCACCACCACGATCATAGATGCGGCCACCGAGCCGGAAATCGCCGACCTGGCTGGGTTTCTCAACGCAATGGGAGCCAAGATTCATATCTCCTCCGACAGCCGGGTGTTAATCGAGGGCGTGACGGAACTCCACGGAACGGATTACACACCCATTTCCGACCGCATTGAGGCAGGTACCCTGATGGTCGCTGCAGCCATAACAGGCGGCGACGTGCGCTTAAATGGCGTCCACAACACCCACCTCAGGCCTGTCAGCCTCAAGCTTGCGGAAGCGGGTGCTGAAATATTTCCATACCCCGGCGGTGTGCGCGTCTGCGGCCATGGCGCTCAGCCCATGTCCATCGTGTCATCCCCGTTTCCCGGTTTCCCGACCGACATGCAGGCCCCTTTCATGGCTGCCTGCTGCCTTGCCAAAGGCGTCAGCACCATCAACGAGACGGTGTTTGAAAACCGGTTTCTGCACGTTCCCGAATTGCAGAAGATGGGTGCGGACATTACCGTCGCCGGCAATACTGCCGTGGTCAACGGTACTGGGCGACTCTCCGGAGCGGAGGTCACCGTTACCGACCTGCGCGCGGGCGCGGCGCTGTGCATCGCGGGACTGCTGGCCGAGGGTGAAACGATGCTGAAGGACATCCAGCACATGGATCGCGGATACGAGGATTTTGAGGACAAACTCACACGGTTGGGCGCGAATATACGTCGCGAGACATAAACAGCCTGTCTCATTAATACACTGCATCATAGGGGGTGTCAACATGAGAAGATACAGCCGAATGAGCCCGGAAGGAATGGTGCTGCTCGGCATCGTCCTCTTTGTGCTGCTGGCTATACTGTATCCAGCCATTGGCGTGCTCCTGGGCAACAAGTCAAGTCCGCTGCCGCCATCCGCTTCAGCCGCGCCTGGCTCGCCCGATTTTGAGGTTGTCGGACAGAACAATGCAGATGTTAATCCCAGCATTTCAGTATGGCTGGACGGCACGCTGACCGACATGCCGCTGGAGGAATATCTGATCGGCGTGGTCGCCGGCGAGATGCCCGCGTCCTACGAACCGGAGGCGCTCAAAGCACAGGCGGTAGCGGCGCGCACCTATACGCTGTACAAGTACAACCACGGCGGCTGTTCCGCTCACGAGGGTGCGGACATCTGCACTGACAGCGGCCACTGTCAGGCCTATGTGACGGACGCTGAGATGACGAAGAATTGGGGCGACAGCAAAGCCGCGAACCTCGCCAAGATCACCGAAGCCGTCAACGCCACCATCGGTCAGGAGATCTATTACGACGGTGAGGAGATACAGGTGTTCTACCACGCCTCGTCCGGTGGACGTACGGAGGATAGCGAGCACGTCTATTCCAAGGCGCTGCCGTACCTTCGGAGCGTGGAAAGCGATGGCGAGGAGGATTCCCGCAATTACTACGGCAAGGTCACCGTCAGTATCAGCGACTTCAAAAAGAAGATGCAGAAGTTTTCCTCCGGCCTGAAGTTTGACGGCGTGCCACTGGTCGGCGCCACCGTCCGGTTCGACAGCGGGCGCGTGGAGAGTATCGAGATCGGCAGCCAGACGTTCACCGGCCGCGAGGTGCGCGAGGTATTCTCGCTAAATTCCGCCAACTTCACCATCGACCAGTCCGCCGACAGCGTAACATTCCATACCGTGGGCTTCGGGCACGGCGTGGGCATGAGCCAGACCGGCGCGAACGCGATGGCAAAAAAGGGTGCTGACTACATGGAAATACTCACGCATTATTTCTCCGGCGTCACGGTCCAATAGAATCCGTGTACTTGCCGGTTCGTTGTTGATCTCCTCCTCAGTTTTTAAAATAAGCATGACATGCCTCCCGGAAATGGCGCATATAGCGTCATTTTTCTTTTTTGCATGACGAGAGCATTATTTGGGGATTGGTATGATTTGATCCAAAAAAGGGAAAGATGATTGCGTGGAGGTGTGAAACAATGAATACGAAAAACATCAAAGACAAAATCACGAAGAAAATAAACCGGCAGAGTGTCAAGACATTTCTGCAGAAGCAGGGTCTGTACGTGCTGATCTTTTTATGCGTGGCTGCGGCAGGCATCACCGCCATCATCGCATGGCCCCGGGACGATGGCAGCCAGACACAGATAGGAGAAAACGATCAGGGTGCCTCGATCAACGAAGGAACGTCATTGGAAGAGGAACTGGCGATGCTGACCCCCAAGCCCAGTGCATCTCCGTCTCCCACTGTCATGCCGACGCCCACGGCAGAGCCTAAAGCTACCGGAAAGCCGGCATCCAACGGCAGCGGCTCCATCAAGCTCAAGAAGCCGGCGGACGGCAAGATTATCAACAGCTTCTCCGGCGACGAGCTGGTCTTCTATGCATCGCTGAACGTATGGGCCACGCACAACGGCGTGGATATACAGGCGGATAAAGGTGCCAATGTGCTGGCGGCGCTCTCCGGAACGGTTTCAGAGGCCTATACCAACGAAGCGGACGGCGGCGTGGTCATCATCTCCCACTCCGACAAGTCGGAAACGATTTACTCGGGCCTCGGTGAGCTGATGGTGGCCGAAGGCGACAAGGTCAATGCCGGCGATGTGATCGGCAAGGTAGGCGAGCTGCCCAAGGAGCTGGATCTGCCCAGCCATCTGCACTTTGAATACAAGGTGGACGGCAAATGGAAGGACCCGGCCAAATTCTTCTGATATTATCATCCCCGCTTAAAATAGCAACAAAAAACAGGAGCACGTATGCTGGCTCCTGTTTTTATGCTCCTATTGATTCGCGTCGGGGAGCAGCCCGTCTGTCGGCTGATCGAATACCGATCCGAAGTCTTCCTCGGGTGGCGTCGTGGGCACCGGTGTGGAGCTCGGCGTCGGCTCCGCTGCGGGACTCGGGGTGGAGGCTTCCTCCGGCGCAGGTGTAACGACCTCCGTGGGCGCCTTCGTCGCGATTACCGGCGCGGTGCGATTGTTTTTACCAATCATCAGCACGCCCAGCACCACCAGCGTCACCACCAGCAGCGATGAAACGGTTAGGATCGCGGCGATCATGCCGCGCGTCATCCTGTCACTCTCGCCCCTCACAGACTTCTGGTAGGCCGCCTTGTAGTCCGTCTTGTATACGGGCGCAACACGGTCATAACCGTCGTCGTCATCCTCGTAATCTTCTTCGTCGTCGAACTGCTGCACCTCCATATCGAGGGTGATGCTCGACGGCGCTTCTTCGGGCTCCGGTTCCGCGCTTTTGACGCGCACCGGTTTCCTGACGCTCACCGGCTCCTCGTACGCGATATGCGCCGTCTCTTCCGCCTCCGGCTCTTCAAGCTCAACGCTGAAGGTTTCATCGGCCTGTTCGTCGGCTTTATCCGGCCCCTGCTGCGCAGCAAGCGGCTCTATCTCTGGCACTTCCATAACGGCCGGTTCGTCAGCAACAGCAGATTTCATAGCGGATTCCGGCTCGGCTGCCTCCGGTTCTTCCATGACAAACCGCAACTCTTCCTCCGCCGCTTGTTCGTCCTCCGAATATTCCGGCTCGTCCTCCACAGGACGTGACTTACGCCCAAACAGCGGCCTTCTCACGCGCACCGGCCCTTCATCCGGCTCTTCTTCCTCGTATTGCTGCGGCTCTTCCTGTGCGTACTCGTCTTCCGCATATTCCGGCTCATCCGCCGCGGGGCGCGACTTGCGTCCAAGCAGCGGCCTTCTCACACGCATTGGTTCTTCTTCCGTCTTTTCTTCCCCGTATTGCTCCGGTTCGCCCTGCGCGTACTCGTCTTCCGAATATTCCGGCTCTTCTTCCGCAGGACGCGGCTTGCGCCCGAACAGCGGCCTTCTTTCCCTTACAGGCTCTTCTTCCGCTTCCTGTTCGTCGTCATAGAAAATCTCGTCTTCCTGCTGTGGTTCATCCTCATCATAGACAGGGATCTCATCCTGAACAGGCCTCGCCTTGCGCCCAAACAGCGGCGCTTTGCGCTTCACCGGTTCAAAATCGTCCTCCGTCGCCTCCAGATGCAGCAGGCTCGCGCCACATTCCTCACATACATACGCGCCGTTCCGGTTACGCGCGCCGCATTCCTCACAAATGATCATGGCTTCCTCCGGTCATATTGGGGTTCTATTAATAACGCGATCCTCTATCTGATCACGTCCGTCCTCATATAATCGCGCAGCGCTTCGGGAATCTCCACAGTACCGTCCGGCCTCTGATAGTTTTCCAGTATCGCCGCCACCGTCCGCCCGATCGCCACGCCGCTGCCGTTGAGCGTATGCACAAACTCCGGCTTTGCTCCCGGCGCGCTGCGGTATTTGATGTTCGCTCGCCGCGCCTGAAAGTCGAGGAAGTTGGAGCACGACGATATCTCCACATACCGACCGTAGCTGGGCATCCACACCTCCAGATCATACGTCTTAGCCGACGAAAACCCGAGGTCGCCCGTACACAGCTGCATCACGCGATACGGCAGCCCCAGCCGCTGCAGCACCTTTTCGGCGTCCGTCGTTAGCGCCTCGTGCTCCGCGGCGGAGTCCTCCGGCTTCGCGAACTTGACCAACTCCACCTTGTTGAACTGGTGCTGGCGGATCAGCCCGCGCGTATCGCGCCCCGCGCTGCCCGCCTCGGCCCGAAAGCACGCGCTGTAAGCCGTGTGATAAACCGGCAAGGTCTCCATGATGGTCTCGCGGTACATGTTGGTCACCGGCACTTCCGCCGTGGGTATCAGGAAATAATCCATGTTCTTTACGGCAAACGCGTCTTCCTCGAACTTGGGCAGCTGCCCGGTGCCCTGCATGGACGCACGGTTCACCATATACGGCGGGAACACCTCCACATATGGCCCCTCCAGCGTGTGCAGGTCCAGCATGAAGCTGATCAACGAGCGCTCCAGTCGGCTGCCCAGCCCCTTGTAGAACACAAAGCGTGCGCCCGTCACCGACGCCGCCGTCTCAAAATCCAGTATGCCGAGCGCCGTGCCGATATCCCAGTGCGGCAGCGGCTCATATTCAAATTGGCGCGGCTCGCCCCTGCGCCTTATTTCCACATTATCTTTGTCGCTCTCACCCACCGGCACATCCGCCATCGGCACGTTGGGGGTAGACAGCAGTATGCTGCCGATCTCCGCGTCGATGCCCGCCAGCTCCGCGTCGATGTCCTTCACCTCGTCGGCAACGCGCTTCATCTCCTCCAGCAGCGCTGTCGTGTCCTGCCCCGCCTTTTTCATCACGGGTATCTGCTTGGACGCCTCATTGCGCTGCGCTTTCAGCGTCTCCGTCTTCACGATCAGTTCGCGCCGCTTTTCGTCCAGCGCCGATACCTTCTCCACCACGCCGGTCACGCCGCGGCTTGCAAGGCCCGCCTTTACTTCTTCCGGATTGGTCCGTATCCTCTTGATGTCCAGCATATGATACCTTGTCCTTACCTTTTAATCTAAAACACATTATCGCACAATTTGCCAACTGGAGCAACTTTTTTGATATTAATCAGCAATATTACCCCTCCAAGCTCCTGCTATTGAAGTTTCGTTTGGTAATGCAAAAAGAGGTAGCCTGCAGCCACCCCTTTAAAAGTGTATACTAATTATGAATTCCTCATGATGACAGCAGCATATCCCCCTGCTTAATCCAGCCCTTCTTGCGCATCAGCTCCGAAAACAGCAGCGTCAGCGCCGCCGGCGCGATGAAATGCAACCCAACGACGATAATCAGCAGCGTCCAGAAGTCGTACGTGCCCGCCATGGCGGTGAATGTGCCTACCTGTCCCACGAGGCCGGACGTGCCCATGCCCGCACCCAGCGGTATATTGGTCATGCCAAACACCAGTGTGGATACCGGCCCCAGTATCGCGCTGGCCAGCGTGGGCGGCACCCAGATTAAAGGATGCCGCACGATGTTGGGTACCTGCAGCATCGACGTACCCAGCCCCTGCGCAATCAGGCCGCCCCATTTGTTCTCGCGAAAGCTCGCCACCGCGAAGCCCACCATCTGCGCGCAGCAGCCCACCGTTGCCGCGCCTGCCGCCAGCCCGGACAGCCCCAGCATGATGCACAGCGCCGCGCTGGATATGGGCGCGGTCAGTATCATGCCCATGATCACAGCTACCGCGATACCCATAAAGAAGGGCTGCAGCTCCGTCGCGCGCATGATCAACTCTCCGAGCGACGTCATTAGTAAACTCACTGCCGGTCCCACCAGCCAGCCAGCGATGCAGCCGGCCAGTATGGTCACGATGGGCGTCAGTATTATGTCGATCTTGGTACGCCCCGCCACCAGACGTCCGAACTCCGCTCCGACCAGCGCCGCGATATAACAGCCTACCGGCCCGCCCAGCATGTAGCCGTACGCACCCGTTATAGCGGACGAGAACATCGTCAGCGGCTTTCCCTTCAGGCCCCAGGCCACTGCCACGCCGATCGCCGCGCCCACCACGGGAGACGACGACCCGATCAGATATTTGAATACCTCAATAAATTCCAGACCCGATGCCTGCCCGGACGATATCAGCTTTACGCACTCTCCAAACCGCTCCAGGGACACCGCTGCGGCAATCTGCGGCCAGATCAGGTTGATGATCTGTGTCATAATGAGTCCGATGATCAGCGACGAGAACAAGCCAAGCGCCATCGCGCCCAGCGCGTCGATGAAATAGCGTTTACAATGGTTTTTGATGAATCCCCAAAAGCTTAAATGTTCGTGTTTTTCCATAAATCTCTCCGTTTTTCCATGCACAAAGAACCGTGTGCCAAAGGTTGCCCACAGACTCCTGTACCAGTATTGTGGCATGGAAATTTTCCTTCCATGCTGTAAATTTCAGATTTATGAAAAACGCTCGTAAGCGGGATTGGCTTTTACATCCTCTCCGGCGCACCCACGCCAATCAGATGCAGTCCCGTTTTGATCACCTGCTTGACGCATGCCGTCAGCTCCAGCCGTGCCGCTGTCTGGCCTGCGTCGCTGTCGATGATGCGGTGCTCGTAATAGAAGCGGTTCATCGCCTTAGCGAGCTCAATCACATGCCGCGTGATCAGATACGGCTCGTTCTTCTCGCAGGCACGAGCCACCGTTTCGGGAAAGCTATACAACAGCTTCGCTGCCGAGAAAGCTTCGGCGTTGTCTAGCGCCGTATAGTCCTTTTCAGCCGCCACCCAGTCCATCTCAGCCCTTCTCAGCAGGCTTGCGCACCGCGCGTGCGTATACTGCACATACGGCCCTGTCTCTCCGTCGAAGTTCAGCACGCGGTCGAACGAGAACGTGATATCCTTGATGCGCGCGGACGACAGCGTATCGAACACCACCGCACCGATGCCCACCGTTTTGGCCACATCCTCTTTATTTTCAAGATTAGGCGACTTCTCCTCGATGATGCCCAGCGTCTTCTCTACCGCCTTGTCCAACACATCGGAGAGGAACACCACCTTGCCCTTGCGCGTGGACAGCGTCCCATCCTCCAGCGACACCATGCCGAACGCCACGTGCTCCAGGTCCTTCGCCCACTCGTGCCCCATCAGCTCCACCACCTTGAACCATTGCTTGAAGTGCAGATTCTGCTGGTAGGCTACCACGTACAGGGACTTGTGGAAATCGTACGTCTGCTTGCGGTAAAAAGCTGCCGCGAGATCGCGTGTGGAATATAACGTCGCCCCGTCCGACTTCAGCACGATGCAGGGCGGCAGCTCTTCCCCGAGGCGCACCACGTACGCACCGTCCGAGAACTCCAGCAATTCCTTCTCCTTCAGCTCGTCGATGATGGGCTGCATCTTGTCGTTATAGAAGCTCTCACCGGCGTAGCTGTCGAAATGCACGCCCAGCACGTCGTATATCTTGCCGACCTCTTTTAAGGTCAACTCCTTGAACCAGTTGAATATCTCCAGCGCTTCTTCGTCGCCGTCCTCTATTTTCTTGAACCACGCGCGCGCCTGCTCGTCCAGCGCCGGGTCCTTCTCGGCCTCGTCGTGGAACCGTACGTACATCTCCAGCATGGCGGAGATTGACCGCTCCTCGATGTCCTCCTTGCTGCCCCACAGCTTATACGCCACGATCAGCTTGCCGAACTGCGTACCCCAATCGCCCAGGTGGTTGATGCCTACCGGCTTGTACCCCAGAAAGCCGTATATGCGGTACAGCGCGCTGCCGATTACGGTGGTAGACAGATGCCCGATGTGGAACGGCTTGGCGATGTTGATGGACGAGTAATCGATACACACCACCTTGCCCGCGCCTTCATCGCTGCCGCCGTAGCCTTC
>JAEWWC010000173.1 GCA_023396555.1 Bacillota bacterium | reverse complement strand
GGACATGACGCCCACGCTGAGTGAAAGCACGAACACGACCAGCGCACCGATACTGAAACTGGACAGTATATTGAGCGGCGCAATGGCATATGCGATGCCGATGTAAGCGACCAGCAGCAGCATCGGTACGACGAGCCGCCCGCTGTGCAGCAGTAGATCCTTTTCAAAAGAAAACATCGCTTTCATTGCATCTCCTCATATTTGACGATACGGATGCCGTGCTCCAGCAGCAGTGACAGCAGTGCAGGACCAAGAAAACTATCCGCCTCGATGCGCGACAACTGCCCGCATGGGCTGATATCCGCAGTTAACGGCATATCGCGTACGAGTGCGTCAATATCCACGCCATCCGGCATTGCCAGTATCATGCAGCGCGGGCTGGCGCTTTGGGTCAGGTAGTCCGTTCCGTCGATCAGCACGCCGTCCTTGATCTGCAGCACACGATCGGCCAGCGCCTCAATTAGAAACGGCTCGTGGCATGCCATGATAACCGCCATGCCATCCCGTTTGCGGCAGCGTATCTCGTCTGCGAAGCGCAGCTGTGACATTGCATCCTGCCCGGCCAGCGGCTCGTCCATGAGCAATACGTCATGTTCGATTAAAAGTGCCTGTATCACCGCCACCTTCTGCAGCATGCCCTTGGACAGGTATTTGAGCGGAGTATCCAGATACGGTGTCATCGAAAACATCTCGCAGTAATGCTCTGCGGTTTTGACGTCTGCATTTTCCAGGCCGCGCATGTGCTCGATGAAGCGGGCAGTACTCAAGTTGATCTTCTCAAAGCGGTCGGGGATGAGGGCGGCGCGGATGCCATGCGCCATCGTCACCGTGCCGCTGTCCGGGCGGGTTGCGCCGCAGAGCAATCGCAGCATCGTGCTTTTTCCACAGCCGTTCTCACCGACCAATGCGACAGCTTCACCGCGGTGCACATTAAGGCTGGTGTCTGTCAACACGGCTCGCTGAGCATATATTTTTCGTACATGTTCGGCTGAGACCACTATTGTATCCGACATGTTTTTTAGGTGAAAGAGCGAATTGTGGGTGTTCATACATATCTCCTGAACAAGCGTAAAACTGATTTATTCTGTTATCATCAGGCTGGTGACATTTCACTGCGACTGGCAAGCTTATCTCTAGTCTAAAGCAGAAAATATTAAGGGCATTCCGGAGCAGGTCAGAACCGGCTGCTTTGACGGATTGCTGGAGTTAATTCTATCCGATTATCCCCGTATAATCAAGTATTGTTAAGAAATGTAATAAGTACTAAAACCGCAGCGCGGCGACCTGTCTTAATTAAGAAACAAAGGGCGCCCATATTTGAGCGCCCTTTGCCTGCGGGGCAGTCCGATACATCTCCCTTTATCGTTTGCCCTTATCGCCTTTTTCCGGTTTGCCGCTGTCCTCCGGCTTGCCGCCGCCATGAGTGCCGCCGTTGCTATCGCCTTTGTCCTTGCCAGCATCATCATCGGCATCGGCATCGGTCTTGCCTTTGTCACCCTGATCTTTTTCCTCCTGACGCTCGGCGGGTTCTTCCGGGGAATCACTCCAGCTGCCGCTGCCCCAGTTGAGATCGAATTCCCAAGCCAGCAGATTTTCAATAAGCTCAGGGTCAAGGCCCAGTGCCGCCACGGCGGCCATAAAATCGCCTCTGGCTTTCGCCTTGGCGGCTTCAAACATGGCCTTGCCATCTTCCTTGGCCTGCTGGAACGCCTGCTGCGCGGCTGTCTTGGCCTGCTTCCACGCGTTTTTGTCCTTGCCGTCCTTAAACGCCTGCTGTGCGGCTTCCTTTGCCGCTTTGAACGCGTCTATCGCAGCGGCTTTAGCTTCACGGTGAGCCTGCGCCGCGGCATGCATCGCTGCCGCATAGGCTTCCTTGGCTGCCGTCAGCACCGCAACCTGTTCGTCCGTCAGGCCTTCAAGCAGGGGAGAGAGGTCCCCATACACGCCGAGGGCTTCTCCGACGATGTGCGTCAGATCGCCCATGCGCATATCGGCATACTTGGCTATCGCATCTTCCATGCTGATCCCCTCGCTGTCCGCCAGATAGCTGATCAGCAGATACCGTCCGGGCGTCAGTCCAAAGCTTTCCGCAATCTCCGCCATTTCGTCCGATACGTCGGACGCGTATATGGGGCATTCAAGGCCCAGCGCGGTCAGCGATTCCTGCGCCTGCGTCTCAATATCGGTAATCAGGTTTTCTCCCACGTCGCCGTACGCTGTGATCACGATGGAGGGCTCCGTATCTGCCGGAGCCAGATAGCCCTCGGTCGCCAAAGCGCCGATCAGCTTGTCCACTGCGTTTTCATAGGTCATGCCTGCCACGTCATAATTGACCGCGATCTCTGTGCCATCATCGTTGAACGCCGTTACGCCCAGCACGATGTCGCCTTTTATTGCCAGCTGTATGCTGGGGTTCACGTCCAGCGATACATAGCCGACTCCTTCCGCATTCAAAGCGGATTCTGCAGTGTTTTGTTGTGTGGCTGAAGACGCCGCGGCTTCTGCGCTCCCAGCGGGTGCTGCTGTCTGTGCGGACGTTGCTGTGGTCGGCGCTACGGTGCAGCCCGAAAGTATAGTGGCCAACATGAAGATAAGTGTTATTGTGGCTGCCGTTATACGGCCGGCTATGGTATAATGTTTCATGGTTTCCTCCTTAGTTTTTTCAATGATGTTAGTCTTATCAGTACGGCTTATAACAGGCATGCGGATTCACCGGATGCTTTTGCCGCCGTCACTGCGGCTGTCCCCGCTCTTGCCGCCGCTTAGCTTTTCGCTGTTTTTTTCGTGATCGCTGTTATCTGAACCCCCGCTGCCGTCCTTATCCGGTTTTTCGTTATCATTTTGCTTATCCGGCTTGCTGTCATTGCCTTTTCCGTTATCCTGCCGCCCATTATTGCCGTTGTTCTGGCCCGCGGTGACGGACGGTTTGG
The DNA here is from genome assembly GCA_023396555.1 of Bacillota bacterium. GTDB lineage: Bacteria > Bacillota > Clostridia > Christensenellales > SZUA-584 > SZUA-584. The sequence goes on along the minus strand of JAEWWC010000173.1, from coordinate 7,963 downwards.
GGGTGGGTGACGGCTTTTCGGTTGCTTGCGCGGTGTCCGGCTTATGGTTGCCCAGACCGTTGCTGTTCTGCTGGTCTTGCTTCTTTTCGATGGCGCTGATCACATCGCCCACATCCATGCTGTCGTCAATGCCAAGGCTCTGAGCGTTCTTTTTCAGCAGCTCCAGCCCAGCGTTTTTATGCTGCTCTTCAGTGGATTCATAGTCCTCTTTGGTGCTCTGCAGCACCAGCACGTCCACCGTGTCTCCCGCAGCGCTGCAGACGATATCGTTGGCCTGCTGTTCGCTGATGCCCGGTGTATCGCCAAAATGCGCTACCAGCACATGGCCGCTGTCTGCCAGCCATCCGCCCTCCGCGGCAGCCCTGACGAGCGTATCCAGCGCATCGCCGATGGGTAGCCCGGTAAGCTTCGTTCCATCGAGAAGTGTGGCGGCGTCTTCATTGACCGCGGTGGCCCACAGTACGACGTCGTTTTTATCCACGCTGAGCGTGACGCTGGGGTTGATATCGACGGTGTAATAGCCGGCGGCCTGAGCCGTATGAACAGGGGACAGCGCCAGCGCCGCAAACAGTATCACCGCGGCAGCGGCGGCGCTAACCGCCGCCCAGCGCACCGCCCGCCTCGCGGGCTTCACAGCATGACGGCTTTCGATTGGTTGCATGCGCTGAACCTCATCCCGTACCAAAACGCGCGTGGACTCACGCAATGCGTCACCGGGGCTGTGCTTTATTTTGCTCAACGCTTTGAGTTGCTTATCGATATCCAGCATCAAGCTCGCTCTCCATTTCTCTGCGCAGCTTCTGTTTGGCCGCGTTCAGCCGGGACTTAATCGTCCCCAACGGCACTCCCAGTATCCGCGCGCTTTCCTCGTAACTCATGTCCTCGAAATAGTGGAGTATCACCGGCACCCGCAGCTTGTCGGGCAGAAGGCTGACCTTTTCCGCCAGCACCCGCTGCGTTAAGTTTTCTATCGCCATGTTTTCCGCCGAGACGTTGTCCGTTGCGGATTCCAGCGCGTACTCCAGCGCGTCTTCGTCTATAACGCCGCCGGATATATGCCACCGGAGCTTGTCCCGCCGCCAGCCGTCGCGGTAGGCGTTCAGGCAGATAGTGTACAGCCAGTTTTTAAAGGATTTGTGCCGGTAGGCTTGGGCACTGCGCACCACCTTCACCCACGTCTGCTGATAGAGGTCCTCGGCGTCGGCGCGATTTTTGTGCAACTTGCAGCACAAATTAAACAGATCGTCCTCATACAGGGCAATCAACGCATCGATGGAGGATGTATCCCCATTTGAAAAGGATTTCAGCAGCTGATATTCATCCGGCAAACCCCATATACCCCTTTCACTTCAATAAACGTATTATAACGGTTTTTGTTCGGAAAAGGTAAACGGGTACATCTGGAAAATGCAATTTAGTTTTGGCACTAAGAAGAACAAGCATAAACTGAATTGCTTAATTAAAGAAATATGAACTGTATGGGCGAATGAAATGGAACTTCTAGAGATTTGCATCCTTAAGCTGGCAGTTAACGCACATTTCCAGCATGATACCGCTGGAAAAAACGGGGGAGATGCTATTCTGGCCGCCACATATCATACAATTGCTGAAGTAACCTTGACGACTAAGGAAATCTGTCAGTAGGTTCAAAAATGCAATGACATGACTGACTTTCATATTCAAAGTATCATGCGGATATAACGATACAAAAAATCGTCCATTATAATAAGAGGGAAGGCTGGTTCTGTAATCAGTATAATGTAGCTCCAAAAAATCGCTCAATTCTCGGATATTGACCGGCTCTTTTTTCGCAGCGTAAACGTTAACCGTCAGGCAGTCGTATTTTGGCTGCATCAGAAATTCAATAAGATTGGCATTGCTTTCGTTTTTGGTGTGTTCTATAAATTTAAGATTGACAAATATGTCGTTGATACGTCCAAAAATCAAATCTTCGCGGCGTGAGAGGTTTAAATTTTCAACCAACTTTTTGATGATGGATGCCATAGATTCCCTCCTGTATACATTGATGATATGCCCATAATATAGAAAGAATGTAACTTTGTAAAGTATTTCCTTTGGAGCATATGCACAACTATAACCATGCGTCACCTGATAGCCTGCAGCCTAATAATATATAGTAAATACCGGACAAGGGAGGCAAAGGCATGACGCCCAACAAAGAGTTGCAGGAGCTGGCGAACGCACTGAAAAAGACGGCGGAATACGAGCAGATGATGAGCCGGCGTACAAACTTAATGACTAAGTACCGCCAGATGATGGCCAGTTTTGAGAGAGAACATAGCCAGCTGTACCGTCAGAAGCTGCCGGAAGCGGACATGATCGCGCGGCTAAAGGCGCTGTACGCGAAATACAAGGACTTTCTGGAGCAGGAAGATGTGAGGGAATTTCTGGATGCAGCGAGAAATTATCAAAAGCTTGTTTCGGAGAGCATATCGTATCTGAACCGCCTGCTGGAAGCAGAAGGGTCGGGACGGCTGTTCTGACGTATGGGGCAGCCGGGCTCGCAGGCCCGGTGCCCGATGGTATAATACTGAACCGCACGAAGACGGCGGCGGCCCGGAAAGACACCGGGCCGCCGTATATATCGATTATGGGGTCCCCAAAAAAGTCGGGGGCTTTTGGAACCGGTCATCACCCCGCCTGCCTGCCGGCGGAATATTTCCGCCAATCGGCGATGGCGCTTCACAACCCTTGCGGGTGCTGCTATCCGGCAGAGTCAGACTCAGACGTCGTAATCGTCGTCATAATCGTCCGGCGCGCCATACCAGCCGTCCGACGAATCGATACGGCCCACCAGCGGGGGGAAGACGCCCACAAATTGGCACCTGCCGAAGCGGTCGCAGCACCAGCCGTTACGATAGCAGCATCGTCCAAACTGGTCAATCCAGTCACAGGGTGCCGGAATGGGAATCGGCACAAAGGGCGGGAATGGCGGTCTGCCGGGGAATGGCGGTCTGCCGGGGAATGGCGGCCTGCCGGGGAATGGCGGCCTGCCGGGGAATGGCGGTCTGCCGGGGAACGGCGGTCTGCCGGGAAACGGCGGTCTGCCGGGAAACGGCGGCCTACCTGGACCGCCGGGTCTGCCGGGGCCACCGGGACCACCGGGACCACCGGGACCACCGGGACCACCCGGACTACCGGGACCGCCGGGACCACCGGGTCCGCCGGGACCCATTGACCCTCCGGGACCCATCGGCCCTCCGCCGGGGAAACGAAAACCATCAGGCATAATAAGACTCCTTTCGAGCGTCCTGTCAGGACTGCTGTTGTATAGTATGTGCCATACCGCCGTGATGTTCAGGGTCACAGACAATATACGTATGTCGTAAGCAAAGTGCACGGAACAGCCGACTAATGGGTCACAGAAAGTGCCGTACACGAATGCAAACAAGCATAATATGACGGGATGTGTCGTTTCTGCCGATACCGTTTTACCGGTCTGACAGCCAAACCAGTATAAACCAGAATTTACGCTTGACTTCCAGCTATGGAACGTGATAGTATATCACTGTTAGAGTATAACATCATTCTGACACCCACCATTCACACCCAGCCTTAACCGGCATACGCACCAATATACAAAGCAGCTTATTTTTGGCGTCAATTGATCGCGGCGATTTTCTTTGGAGGGTATGATGAAAATCCGTTTCAGCGAACAGCAGATGGAGCTGCTCTATACGGCGGGCTTCCCGTTCGACTTCAAAAAGGACCTCAGCGATTTCGAGTATTTCTTGACCGTTGAGCACGTGGGCCAGCGTATATTGATGGACGGCCTGGACGGCGAGCACCGGCCCACCGAAACGGGCCGGCTGTACGGCAGCATCATGGAAACGCTCTGCAAAGCGTCTTGAGAGTATAAGCATCATCGGGAGTGTTGATGCAAGGCAGGAAACCTGTTAAGCATATACTGATCATAACAGGCGCTGTTTTGGCTATAGCCGGAACGGCGCTGTTTATTATCAATCTTATCTCTTACTTCCAATTACAATCTTAAGGACAGCATGCAGACCAATTAATATATACGATTTTGATAAGGAGTTTCATCGAAACAGATAGTATTTCAGACTAAATGATTTCAAGGTAAAGGTTTAAGCTGGGTTTGTTAGGAAAGGGCTAACATGCCTTTCAACCGGCTTTGCCGGGGAAAGGCGCGCAGCAGACCGTACGCTGCACGAATACCCGAGGGCAAACATCGTTTGCCCTCGAGTAAAAAAAAGAATGCCGTAATCGGCATTCCAAAGAGGATATATGGGAAATAGAAGTGGATGTATTCGTCTTACCTGCGGCAATTGCAGTTGTCGCCGCATCCGCAGCCGCCGCCAAAACCGCCGCAGCTGCATAACAGCAGCAGAGGCCAGATGCTGTTAAAACCGCCGCCGCATCCGCAGCTGTCGCCGCACCCGTCATTGCATCCGCAGCCGCCTCCGAATCCGTTACCTCCGCAGCCGCAGAGCAGCAATAGTGGCCATAACGATCCATTCATATTGAAACCTCCTTTAATCCGATTGATAATTTACTATATGCCCATAAGGGAATATGTGTGACGCTGTCATTGTTGGTGTGCGCAAAAAATAGAATAATGGCATAAGGGGTTAAGGGCGGTCAGGCCATGGATCTGTGCGAGATTTTCAAGGCGCTGGGCGACGAAACGCGCCTGCGCATCATGTTCCTTCTGTCAAGGCAGGAGCTGTGTGTCTGCGTCATCTGCGAGGCCCTGCGTGTACCTCAGCCTACCGCATCCAAACATCTGCACAGGCTGCGGCAGGCTGGGCTGATACGCTGCCGACGTATATCGCAGTGGTGCTTCTATCGCGTGAGCGAGCCGTTCGCTGCATCGCCGATGTTTGAGTGTTTAAAAAAACTGTGGGGCGGCAGTCGCCAATATGCCGAGGACTTAAAGCGGCTGGGTGAACTGCTGGACGCTAATATTTGCTGCGAGCAAGTTCTGCAGAAGCAGGAGCGTATTTAAACGCTTTACCCAAGCTTAACACGGATTTAATGTTGCGGCGCCTTTGTTGGCTATAATGAAATTGTAAGACAATCTAGCGTACAGGAGTGTCAGCCAACGCGATGAGTAGACATCGACTATCAGCATTGTCTTTACACTATAGCAGTCGGAAAGAGATTCTCAGTTTCCTCTTATTATCTGCCCCACCGACCCATACGTCGGTAGGGACCCCAGATTTTGCCGCCTTGGGACAGGGCGGCTTTTATTTTTTCGGAGAATCCAATGGCGTGCAGCGTCATGGGAGTGATCTTTATTACAAAAGGAGGTCAATAAACATTGGGCGAAATGGATAGCAGAAAGAACTACGTGCTGGACACCAACGTGCTGATGCATGACCCGTGGTGCTTTAAAAACTTCCACGGTAACAACGTCTACATACCCGTCACGGTACTGGAGGAGTTGGATCATCTGAAAACGCGGGAGGGCATCGCCGGATATCAGGCGCGCGAGGCGGTGCGCACGCTGCACCGCACCATCGACGGTTGCGGACGCCAGTGCGTGACGGACGGAATCGAGCTGGATAACAGCATTCGGCTGCTGGCCGCGTTTTCCGAGGACACCTGTCCGCCGTTTTCCGCCCTCGGCAACGACAACGCGATACTCGCTTGCGCGATGCGCCTGCGGGAGAAGGACCCGGATACCGATACGATACTGGTTTCCAAGGATGTATGTGTGCGCATCAAAGCTGAGATTTGCGGCATCACGTCACAGGACTACGAGACGGACAAGATCAAAACCGATGAGCTGTACAGCGGACAGATGGAGATGACGCTGTCCGCCAAGGCCATCGACAGGATATTCAAGGAGGGAGCAAAGCCGCCCAAGGATGCCAACCTTCTGCCCAACCAATTTGTCCGCGTAAAATCCGGCGGGGGAGATTCTCAGTGTGCGGTGGCACGATTTGATGGCGCAAAGCTGGTGCCGCTGAAATACGATCGGCATACCGCGTGGGGGCTGAGGCCGCTGAATCTGGAGCAGAAAATGGCGTTCGAACTACTGATGGACCCACAGGTTCCATTCGTATCCATCACGGGTGGTGCGGGCAGCGGCAAAACGATACTTGCCACCGCCGTTGCGCTGGAGAAGGTGTTGGAGCAGCGGGAGTACCGTAAGATAGTGTTCGTGCGCCCCACGGTGCCCGCCGGCAACGACATTGGCTATCTGCCCGGCACCGAGGAGGAGAAGCTGCGCCCGTGGATGGGCAGCTTCTATGACGCGATCGACAACCTGATGTCGTCCGATAAGGACGCGGGCAAGGCCAAGAAGGCCAAGAAGATGGAGGAGGGGTTCCAGGTGGACGCGTTCATCGATGACTTCCGTCGTCGCGGCATATTCGAAATCAAGACGTTCACCTACATGCGCGGGCGCACCATCGCGGACGCCATCGTCATCGTGGATGAGGCGCAGGAGATCACGCCGCACCTCGCCAAACTGATGCTCACGCGCGCAGGCCAGCATGCCAAGTTCATTTTCCTCGGCGATCCGTCGGACAACCAGATCGATAACGTGCTGGTGGACTCCAAGTCGAACGGCCTCGTCTATGTGGTGGAGAGGCTCAAGCACCATGCGCTCACCGGCCACGTCACGCTACGGCACGTGGAACGCAGTGAACTGGCGTCGCTGGCGGAGAAGAACTTGTAGCCTGCGTAGAGTATGCAGGAGTTGTCCCACTGCGAAAACTTGACTTTCAGCCTGCGTGTCCCTAAAATGAAAGCATCAACAAAAATAAGGAGCGCGCATGAAGAGAGCCTTCCTAATGATATTGGCGCTGTGCCTGCTGGCTGCAATGGCGGGCTGCGGAGACGGTGCGCAGACGGAGAACCCCGCGCAGACGGCAACGCCCGCGCCTGGAACCTCGTCCTCGTCCACGCCGAACTACGCGGCTGCCGACTTTTCCGGCCACTGGGCGGTGTCTGAGGTGTACGACACAAAGGGAACCCAAGTGACGGGCAGTGCGTTTGATGCACTGGACACCGGCTTTATGTTGGAACTCTTGGCGGACGGCAAGTACTTTGTCTATGATCCTGAAGGAACCGTGCTGGGGCAGGGGACTTATGCAGTGAGCGGTGACGTGCTGACGCTGACCGCGGGCAGCGCACAGACGGTATATACCATTACCGATGAGAATACGCTCCGCGCCACCGCAGCAGATGGCAGCGTAACTGTCATGGCACGGCAGCCCGAAGAAGCTCCGGAGGAAGTCGCTGAGCCGGACGATGAAACCGATATTGAAGACGAGGATTTGCCGGAAGTGACGGGCGAGGAGACCGATATCCCGGACGAAGCCGCTGAGCTGGTTGAAACCGCAACGTCCGAGCCTGATGCGACTGCCACCGCCACAACAGGAGAGCAATGATAACAGAGAGAAAGCGCGTGATCCCAGAAGCATCATGCGCTTTTTGTTTACATGAAAAGCGAAGCCTTTTTTGAGTGTTGGTTATAGACGATGAAAGAGGGTTACAGATGAAGCAGCATACCACCAACTATTTTGACACGTTTATAGAAGTAGCCGAAGACTGCCCGGTGTCTGTTGCCGAAGTGCCGCCTCTGAGGGAGCCGAGAACAGCCGCTCGGATCGAATATGAGATGGCAATGAGCAGTCCGTATCAGTATACATCGGACGTTATTGTCTTTGAATCAAACGGCCGGCGCAGGGGCCTCAGCCGGGAGACGTTCTTCGCCAAAGGCCAGCCGTGTCTGCGGTCGTCCGCGCTCGGCAAACGTTACGGCTGGGGTATCCACTGCAACAGCGAGGGCAGTGTCGCGATATACTTTGTGGAATCGCCTGACTACAAACGCCTGTCGTGCGATGAGAGCATCAGGCATTTAAAGGCCATGAGATCCGGCAAAAAGTAACTTACCCCTCCATGGTCATGACGGCCTGCAGCGCCATTGCATAGTCCTTACATAGCAGTTTTCAATGACTATGCCTGT
>JAEWWC010000176.1 GCA_023396555.1 Bacillota bacterium | reverse complement strand
GCCCGGTTTTACGGCGGCGGCGCTGACGTTCAGATACTGCTGGCGGCCATTATCGGCGGCGTTTCGCTGTACAGCGGCGCGAAGATGTTCTTTCGAGTGTGCGTCGGGGCCGGTATTATCGCTGTTTTAAACCGCCTGATATACGGGCTGTTTGTGTTCAATTACATGAGCTCTATCATCATTGCGGTTGCATTGCTGATATTGATAGCCGTCAGAAAAAGTATATTCAAGCGGGAAAACAAAGACTGAGCACATATCTGAAATATGTCCTCTTAATACGAATCCAGACGCATTGTGAAGCTATAATGTGAACACTACAATGGGACTGTAAGTTAAACATAACAGTTGCATTGTAGTTTTTTATTATATGGATGAATTGGGGTTAACAAGCATGGCGAAATCCGACTACAGACAGAAGCTGAGCGGCATTTTCCCCTCCATCACAACGCCATTTATTGATGACAACGTAAATTACGCCGGACTGGCGTCCAACATACAAAAATACAACGAGCTGGACCTAGGCGGGTACATGATACTCGGGGGCAATGGCGAATACCTCGGGCTGACGGACCGGGAAGCGCACCGCATCGTGGAAACGATCATGGCAGAAAAAAAGCCCGGACGAACGGTTGTAGCGGGAGCGGGACGGGAGTCGGCCAGAGCCACGTTGGATTTTATCAAAAGTATTGCGGGATACGGCGTCGATGTTGCCAGCGTGATCACACCGTTTTACTTTGGAAAGCACATGCGTGACCAGAACCTGATCGACTATTACCGGAAGGTTGCCGACGCCTCGCCCATACCGGTACTGATCTACAATTCGCCGGATTATGCGGCAGGGGTGGAGATATCGCCGTACGCGGTATCCGTGCTGAGCCGGCACGGGAACATCGTGGGTATGAAGAACTCCTCACACCGGGAGCTTTCGGACTATACGGCACAGATTAGTGAGGAAACAGCGTTTTATTTTCATGCGGGCCGGGCGGCGGTTTGCCTGCGGGACTTGATGCAGGGCGCAGTGGGCGCGACGCTTTCTATGGCGATCTATTGGCCGGAGCAATGCATACGGCTCTACAGGCTGTTTAGCGAAGGCAGGCGCAGGGAAGCGGAGGAGCTGGGTGGACAGCTGGCACAAGCATCGACTGTATCCAAATACGGCGTGCCGGGCGTCAAGTGCGCGATGGAGCTGGCGGGATACGTCGGCGGTGAACCAAGGCTGCCGCTGCTGCCGCTCATGTTGGAACAAAGAGAAGAAATAAAAGGATTATGCACTAAGTTAGGGGAGAACCACAGCTATGAAGATATCGATCGGATGCGATGAGCTGGGCATTGGCTTAAAAAACATGATCATCGATGTGTTTACCAAAAAAGGCCACGAGTTCTGCGATGTCGGCGTGATAGAAGGGGAAACGGTCAATTATCCGAGCGTCGCCTATAACGCGGTCAAGGAGATGACCGAGGGCGGCTGCGAACGCTGCATACTGATATGCGGCACCGGCATCGGCATGGCACTGACGGCGAACAAGATCGAAGGCGCGTATGCCGCCGTCTGCCACGACGTATATTCCACGGAACGTTCAATACTCAGCAACAACGCAAACACTATGTGCATGGGGGCACTGGTGATCGGCCCCAAAACGGCGGAAAAGCTGGTCGAACTTTGGCTGGGGCTCACGTTTGATCCCAACTCCAGGTCGTATGACAAGGTTCGGGAAATTTATACGATAGAATCAAAATTTGGAGAGCAGCATGAAGCCTTTTGATCAGCAAGCCCTGGAAAAGGGGGCGCACAATATCCGGAAACACATTGTCAACACGATCGTAAACAACGGCGAGGGCCATGGTGGGCCTGCACTATCTTGTGCTGATATACTGTCGGTTCTGTATCTTGGAATCATGAACTTTGATAAAAATGACCCGGACAACATCAATAATGATAAATTTCTGCTCAGCGCGGGGCATAAGTGTCTGGCGATTTACGCGGCGCTGGTTGAAAAGGGTGTTATCGACGTATCGGTGCTCGATACGTACAACAAGCTGGGCTCTCCCGTACCCGGCCATCCAGATGCGACTAAGCTGCCCGGCGTGGAATTTTCCACTGGCTCGCTCGGCCACGGTCTGCCTCTGGGCTGCGGTTTTGCGGTCGCCGCGAAGATGAAGGGCATGGATTACAGGACATATGTGCTGATGGGCGACGGGGAACAGGGAGAAGGATCCAACTGGGAAGCGGCCGCCTTCGCCGCCCACAACAAGCTCGACAATCTGATCGCCATCATCGATGAGAACGGGCTGCAGATTAACGGCACGACCAGCAATGTGTGCAAGCCGACAGACTTTGAGGACAGGTACGGCGCCTTTGGCTGGAGCGTCAGAACGGTGGGAGGACACGATGTGAAGGAGCTGTATGACGTATTGAAAAGCGCACCATTTGAAAAGGGCAAACCGTCTATGATCATCGCGAAGACAAAAAAGGGCTGCGGCATTTCCTTCATGGAAAATAATGTGGGATATCATCACTGGCATCCCGACGACGCGGAAGCCAAAAAGGCGCTCTCGGAGATTTCGGCGTCAGAGAAAAGGTGGGCGCAATGAGCATGGACCCAAGAAATGCATTCGACGCCGCGCTGCTTGAGCTGGGCCGGGAGAATAAGGATGTCGTCGGCGTATCATGCGATTCGGCGCTGGGCGGCGGTATGGGCAGCTTTTTCAAAGCGTTCCCGCAGCGGGTGGTGGAAACGGGCATCAGCGAGCAGAACGCAATCGGCATATGCGCCGCGCTTGCCAAGCAGGGCATGATACCCATCATCGTCGTGATCACGCCATTCATAACGATGCGGGCTTATGAACAGGTACGGGACGATATCGGATACATGAATATGAATGTGAAGCTGGTGGGGAGCGGTGGCGGCCTTGCGTATTCAACGCTGGGATCGACGCATCAGGCCATTGAGGATATTGCGCTGATGCGGACGATACCCAACATGACCATACTGTCGCCGTGCGACGCCTATGACGTCAGGGAAGCGCTGCGAATGGCGGTCTCGATCAAGGGCCCGGTGTATATCCGGATGCCGAGGCAGGCGCGCCAGGTCATTGCAGCGGAACGCCGCGTGAAAGTAGGCAAGGCGGAGATTCTGAAAGACGGCCGGGACATCGCGATATTCGCGACAGGGCCCATGGTGGAGGAAGCTCAGATTACGTCGGAAATATTGAAAGGGGACGGCATTGACGCCGCAGTGCTCGGTTTTATGACCGTGCGGCCGTTGGATGAATTGGCGATAAAGACGTATGCCGGCAAAGTTCGCGCCGTCGTAACGGTGGAGGAGCATTCAGTAATCGGTGGATTCGGCAGTGCCGTTGCGCAGATGCTCGCACCTGTCAGGAACGCGCCGCCCGTCCATATCATGGGCATCGGGGAAGGTGCAAAAAATACAGGTCCATATAAAGAGCTACTCGATCACTACGGGCTCACGGGTGAGCGGATAGCCGAAAATATAAAAAACTTGTAAAGGAAAAAGGTATGACAGTCAATTTTTCAAAAAACGGCAACGGAAGAGCGGGTGTCAACTTTACGCTCAGATCACTGAATACCCCAGCGTTAAGAGGGCAGGAAGCGCTGGTGGACCGCGTGCTGGACAAAGTGATCAGCTCTGACGAGTATAAAACGCTCAAAGACGCCGTGAAGTATGTGGGCGTGACCAATCGTTTTGCGGACGTGATCGAAACATTTGCTGTGCCCGAAGGGGAAACGCCGGCCGGTTTCCGGTTGGAGAGCTATCTGGGTGATGAGGGCGTGCTGCTGGTCGATCTGGTTCGGGACATCAGCTATGATAAGAATGGTATTAAAAGAGCGACCAAGACCATATTTTCGGCGGACTCGGCGAACCCATATGAGGTGGCCCCGATATCCGCATTGTTGGGCAACCTGACCTGTAACCCAGGCATTGTGTACGACCTTTTCATCAACAATCCCAAGGCCAACGTGGACGGAAAATTTAAAACCATTGAAGAGGTGATGACTGAGCTTGGCAACATACTGGGGCCCGGCGTGGACATCAGCGTGGAGCTCAATAACCCGTTTGAGCAGGATTTCAATAAGATATTGGACGAATGCGAGAAATTCAAGGAGATATTATCCGAGTACAGGTTGGTCGTGAAGGTGCCGCATATGGGCCCCGTAAACGCGTGCAACGTGAGCGAACTGCTGCACGGCGACAAGAAATTTAGCAGGCGGTATGACGAGCCATTGACGGAGGACGCTTTCAGGAGCCATAATCTGGCGCTGAGGCTGAGAGAGCACGGCTACCGCATCAACTATACGCTGATGTTCGAGCCTTACCAGACTGCTCTGGCGTTGCAGGCCAAACCGGCTTTCATCAATACATTTGTGCGACATCGCCTTATGCAATCCGAGAAGATTAAAAACCTGCTCGCGTTCTTTGAACTGACCCGGGACAGGAAATATCTTGAGGAATTAAGGACGCTGATGGTCAATGTCGATATGCTCTGCCGGGACGAAGCCGATAAGGATCTGTTGGCTGTGAAGCACTTCGCTGAGGACCTGCTTAAATACCGTAACTTCGGCAACGGGGAAGGTGAAGACGGGCTCGACATGGCGAGGCATAATTTAAGAATGCTCAAGCAAAACAACCTGCCGGATACCCGTTTGATTATTTGCAGCATGGAGGGGCCGTACAACTATCCGGATATCGATAAACTGACGGCTGATCCTGAATTCGCGGACGTTATCGACCGTCTGGTGATTACCGCTGAGCCGGGGTATCTCGCGAGATTCGCGTCGGCCAGCCAGGTGGTGTCGTACCAGCGGCGGTTCATGAACGCGGTCCAGGGCGCTCAATAAACCATAGAAAGGACAAGGGAGTATGAACGAAAAATTAAAAGGTGTATTCGCACCGATTACAACACCGTTTACGAGCGAGGGCGAGGTAGACTATGCGGCGCTCGAACAAAACATGGCGTTCTACGCATCCTCCGGCATACAGGGCTATCTTGCCCTCGGCTCCAACGGTGAAAATAAGAGTCTGACCGGCGACGAAAAGGTGAAGGTGCTGAAAACGATCATCGATAACAAGGGAAAAGACCAGTCGGTCATGGCCGGATGCATATTCGAGTCGACCTTTGAGACGATCGAGTATGCTAAAAAGTTTGAAGCCCTCGGCACGGATTTTTTAACGCTCCTACCTCCTTCTTATTTTAAAAAGCAGATGACGGATCCGGTGCTCATCAAATACTTCAACGATGTGGCCAATGCTGTGGACACACCGTGCCTGCTGTATAACGCACCGCAGTTCTGCGGGGGTACCACTCTATCCGTCAAGCTTGTGCAGGAGTGCGCGAAGAACCCCAAAATCGTAGGGCTCAAGGACTCATCGACAGGCAACATCGAGGGCTTTCTGTTCGGCGCCCGGGATATCGTCAACGTGATGGCCGGCTCGGCAAACTTCTTTATGATGACAGTGATCATGGGCGGCTCGGGCGGCGTGGTATCGCTCGCGAACATCTTCCCGGGCATTGTAAACGATCTTTATAAGCTGATTTGCGAAGAGAAATACAAGGAAGCGTTCGCGCTGAATGAACGGGTGCTGCAGCTGAACAAGGGCGTGTCGGGTGCGGGCGGCGTGGCTGCCGTCAAGTACGCGATGGACCTGGCCGGACTGAAGGGTGGAGAGCCTCGGCTGCCGCTGCTGCCGCTGGCCGAAGAAAACAGGGTCAAAATCAAAACGCTGCTTGAAAACGAAGGAATGATTTAACAAAGCCCGTTCCCCAGGTTTTCAGAAAGGTTCATCAGGGTTGGATATGAGAAAAGTATTGTTAACCAAGAAGCTAAATGAAACGAACGCCCGGCTGTTTGACGGGATACCCAATATTGAGCTGGTCACGATACCCGATGGCAATCAGTCCCTGTTTGAGGAGCATATGGAGGATGCGGAAGCGATACTACTGAGCACAGCGTATAAGATGACGCAGGAAGTGATCTTCGGCGCCCGGAACCTGAAGGTCATCAGCCGCACGGGCGTGGGCGTGGACAACGTCGACGTGTCTGCGGCGACGGAACAGGGCGTTCTCGTGCTCAACACACCGCAGGCCAACTCGGTCTCGGTGGCTGAACACACCGTGGCGATGATCATCGCGATTTCCAAGCAGCTTCTGATGTATGACAGCGAGCTGAGAGCGGGTAACTTCAAGATCCGGCGCACCAACAAGGCTGTGGACATGGACGGCAAGACGCTGGGGCTGATAGGCTGCGGGCGAATCGGCCGCTTTGCAGCTGAAAAATGCGAAGCGGCGTTCGGCATGCAGGTCATCGGATACGACCCGTATATTACGGAAGCGGAAGGCATCACGCTGTATACGGAGATTGAAGAGGTGTTCAAACGCGCGGACTATATATCGCTGCACATCCCGCTGACGCCGGAGACAAAGAATCTGGTGGGAGAAAAGCTGCTCTCGCTGATGAAGCCCACGGCGTACATCATCAACACGGCGAGGGGCGGCATTATCGACGAGCATGCGCTGGCACAGAAGCTGAAAAATGAGGAAATCGCCGGCGCCGCGCTGGATGTGCTGGAATCCGAGCCGCCGGCCATGGACAACCCGCTGCTGGGGCTGAAGAACGTCATACTGACGCCGCACACCGCGGCGCTGACAAAGGAGTGCTCGGCCCGGGTGGCCTACGAAGCGGCGCTCGGCATCGCGGATTACCTTAAGGGGAACACGCCCAGGTTTGTGTTCAACAGGGAATTACTTGAGAAGTAACGTGACATTTGGGAGGTTAACATGACCAAAAGATATGATTTAGTCGGTTTCGGCGAAGCGATGGTGCGTTTTACGCCGCCGGAGCATGTGCGGCTGGAGCAGGCGCAGTATCTGAATCTCGCCATCGCCGCGGCGGAGCTGAACGTATGCGTCAACACATCGACGCTGGGAATCAGGACAAAATGGGTCTCCAAGCTCGTGGATACATGGTCGGCCAAGTATGTAGTCAACAAGGGCCGCGAACACAACGTCAACATGGACGACGTCATCATCGAGAAGTATGACGGTTCCGGCAGGAAGGCGAGGAACGGCCTGTGCTTCATCGAGGTGGGCATCGGACCGCGCGCGTCGCGGCAGATATATGACCGGGGTCACAGCGCCATATCGCAGATCAAAGAGGGCGAAATCGATTGGAAGGCCATATTCGCGGAGGCGGGCTGGTACCATACGACGGGCATCACCTGCGCGATCTCGCCCGACGGGGCCGACGAAGCGGTGCGCTCGCTGAAAATCGCCAAGGATTTCGGCGTAACGACCAGCTTCGATCTGAATTTCCGCTCCACGCTGTGGACACCGCAGCAGGCGCAGGCGGCGATGGCCAAGGCCATGCCGTACATCGACGTGCTGATCGGCAACGAGGAAGATTTTGAGACGATGCTGGGCATCAAGGCGGACGACACGACCAATACCTATTCCAAGCTCGACCCGATGAGCTACAAGGCCGTCGCGGAGAAGGTGTGCGCGAAATATCCAAACGTTAAAACGGTAGGTACGACGCTGAGAGAGGTCAAGACGGCGACGCTCAACGACTGGCGGACGGTGGCATATCACAACGGTGAATACTTCGTGTCCCGCAAATACGAGAACCTCGAGATATACGACAGGACGGGCGGCGGAGACAGCTTCGCATCCGCGCTGATCTACTCTTTGATTACCGGTGAGTACAAGGGCCAGGACATGATCGAGTTTTCTGCGGCGTATTCCGCGCTGTGCCACGGCTTCATGGGGGATTGGAACTGGGCCTATAAAGAGGAAGCGGAGAGCGTCATGAGGGGCGGAAGCGCGAGAGTCAAACGCTGATGAAGGAGAGGGAATGTTGATGAAAAGGATTAACGTAGCTTTGGTCGGACACAAGTTTATGGGGCGTGCGCACACGCACGCCATCACGGACGCGCCGATATTCTTCGATCTCGGGGTAGAGATCGGTAAAAAGGTGATCTGTTCCAACGAGGAGTCGGTCATGGAGATCGGCAAAAGATGGGGCTGGGAAAAGGCCGTTCTGGACTGGAGAGAGGTCATCGAAGACAAGGAGATCGACGCCGTCAGCATTGCGGCCCCCAGCAAGGTGCATGCCGAGATCGCGATTGCGGCGGCTAACGCGGGCAAGCACATTTTCTGTGAAAAGCCGCTGGCGCTGAACATGGATGATGCGGAGGCCATGGTGAAAGCTGTCGAGGACAACAAGGTGATCAATATGATCGGCTTCAACTTCCGCAGAGTGCCGGCCCTGTGCCTCGCCAAACAGCTGATCGAAGAGGGCGTGCTGGGCAAGCTGTATCATTTCAGGGCGATATGGTCGCAGGACTGGCTGACGGACCCGAATTTCCCGATCGCATGGCGGCTGAAGAAGAGCCTTGCCGGCTACGGCACGCACGGAGATCTGGGCGCGCATATCATCGACATCGCCCGGTTCTTGATCGGCGACCTTGACGAAGTGTGCTGCGTTGAAAAGACGTTCAACAGGATGCGCCCGGTAGCGGTGTTCGAGGATGGCCTGTTTGCCCAGGCCGGAGAGGAAAAAGCCGAAGTGGACGTGGATGACGCCTCCCAGATGCTGGCGACGTTCAAGAATCAGGATATGATGGCTTACTTTGAAAGCACGAGAAACGGCACCGGCCACAGGAACCAGAACAGGATCGAGGTGGCGGGCAGCAAGGGCGCGGTCATCTGGGACGAGGAGAAGTTGAACGAGCTGGAGTATTACAACGATGATGACCCGGTGCATCTCAGGGGCTTCCGCAGAGTCCAGGTGGGAGAAGGCGTACACCCGTACATGGCAAACTGGTTCCCCGTCGGGCACATCATCGGATACGGCGATACGTTTGTCAACGAATACTATGACTTCTTCACCGCGATCAAAGAAGGGAAGCCTATCACGCCGAATTTCCGGGACGGCCTGATGGTGCAGAAGGTGCTGGACGCGGCAGAGCAGTCTTCGGTCGAACGTGCCTGGAAAAAGGTACAGTATTAACAAAGGGGAGGCCTGTGTGATGAAAACGATCAAGGCGCAGCGCGTGACGCCCGAGAATTTTCAGGCGTTTGGCAAGGTGATCAGCGTGACGGCAAAGGCCGAACCGGACGCGCAGTCGGACATACAGACGTTTTACGGCCAGTTGGCGGTCATGGAATGCCAGGGCTCCGTCGAGCTGGGCATCTGCGTGGCAAAGAACCGGGCGTTTGTTGTGGATACGCTGGAACAGCACACGGAAACAGCCGAGCTGCTGGCCGCATTGCGGGGCGATTTTATTACCCCGGTGACCAGTTCGGTGGCCGTGGACGGCAAACAGTATCCAGATATGGAGAAAGTCGTTGCTGTTCGCGTCAATCAGGGCGAGGGCGTCGTGTTTGACGAAGGGATATGGCACTGGACGCCGTATGCGGTGACGGAAACCTGTGACGTGCTGGTGGTTTTTAAAACGGATACGCCGAAAAACGATTTTACTGGCAGCAGCCTGAGCGAAGAAATAATTATTGAGATGTAGTACCAACCTTATGTAGCCCGTCACTCACCACTTAACCGGTGAGTGACGGATTTCCTCCAAATAAACTTTGATGTAGAATGTAGTTTATGGAAGCTGAATGACGAGAAAATACAAACAAAATATACAGCAGAGTAAATGGAGGCAAATATGCGAAAAGAGGTTTTAAGATTAGATTCCGTTTCAAAAAAGATCAACGATGTTAAGGTGCTTAAAAATATATCACTAACGATCTATGAGGGAGAGATCGTCAAGCTCTTTGGGGACATGGGCCAGTCCAAGGCTATGGTGGTCAGGTTGCTGGGGGGTGTGTTTCAGCCCGACTTCGGCAAAATATACGTGGATGGCCGGGAGGTCGAGATCACATGCCCGAACGACGGAAAAAAGGCGGGTATTAGCATCATCCATAAGAAGAGCGATCTGATCCCCAACCTGACGGTGATGGAAAACCTGTTCCTGGGCAGAAATGATGCAGACAGTAAACCCTTTCTGAAAGTTAAACAGCAAGCGGTGCGCACCCGGGAACTGCTAAACATTTTGGGTTTGGACATCACCCCGGATACGCTGGCGGCGGACCTGACGATTGAGCAGGTTCAGCTGGTTCAGCTGGGCAAGGCGCTGCTGGATGATCCCAAGGTGGTAGTGATGGACCACACGAACATACTGCTTGACAAGAATCAGATCAAATTGTTTGAGGGCGTGTTTCGGGAACTGTCCAGGAGAAAAGTAGGTATTCTGGTGATTGCGCAGAACCTGAAGGATTTTGCCGGCGTGTCGGACAGGATGTACATTATGAACGATGGCAGCATCATCGGCAATGTCAGTGCTTCGGAGATCGACCGTGAAAAGATCATCCATATGATTAGCAACGACTATCTGGTCAAACGGCCGGGGATTTCGCTGAACGACATATCCAAAGAAGTGCTGCGTGTGGAGGGCCTGACGACGAAAAACGCCCTGAAGGATGTGAGTTTCTCGGTCAGAAAGGGCGAGATCATCAGCATTACGGGCTCATACGGATCAGGGAAATGCGAGATCGGATACGCACTGTTCGGTATCGAGAAGATCACCGGCGGCAGGCTTTATCTGGACGGCAGGAAAATCAAAATCAGAAATCCGGCGGATGCGATTAAGAACAAGATTGTGCTGATATCCTACGAAAATGACGAGAGCGGACTCCTGTTTAACCTGGGCGTTAAAGAAAACATCAGTATTTTAAGGCTGGGGAGCATCAGCCACCTCAATATCATCCGCAGGGAATTGGAGGATTGGCTGGTGGAGACAGTCGGTGCGGATATTGGACTTGACCTGCTCGATGCGGACATTGATATGAACACATTGACATCCGCTCAGCAAAGAAAAGTGAGCATTGCGCGGGCGATGAGCGTTTTCCCCAAGGTGCTGATACTCATCGATCCGACAAAAGGCCTCGACAACAACAGCCGGAAACAGATTTTAGAGCTTCTGGTCTCGTTTTCAAACAGAGGGGTTTCCATCATTCTGATTTCGTCAAATGTTCATGAAATACTGCAGGTGTCAAATCGATGTCTGCTGTTCAGCAAGCATACGATCACCGGCGTCATCGATGAAAGCGAGCTTGAACTAAAAGACCAGCTGGATATATTCAACAATTTAATATAAGGATTGGCAGGCCGGGCGATCCTGACTTGAAGGGAATTCATAGAAAAGAGGTTACGCATGTGGTAAAGAAAGGATTAATTAAGTTTGTCAGAAACGATTTGGCGAGCATATCTGTTATTTTTATAATTCTGCTGCTGGTCGTGATTTCGATGTCCAACCCGACGCGGCTGGCGTTTAGCCTGACATCAATATCCAAGGATATTGCCATATTTACTGTGGTAGGTCTGGCGCAGATGGCAACGCTGGCGGTCGGCCAGTTCAACCTGGCCGTGGGCGCCATGGGCGGCGCGGCGGGCATGGTGTGCGGTTACCTGATCAACGTGCCGCTTGAAGGGACGATGAATGCAGAGTCATATACGCAGGCGGAGGTCGGGCTGGCCCTGCCCTGGCTCATCGGTATTGTGGCGGCTTTGCTGGTCGGGTTTGTTATTGGCATCATGCAGGGCGGCATCATCGTGAAAACAAAGATAAACCCATTCATTATCACGCTCGCGCTGATCAGCGTTCTACACGGGCTTAACATGGCGGTGACGGAAAACATGTACTTTCGGAACCTGCCGCTCGCATTCAAAGGCATCAGCGCCATCACACTGCCGGCCTCATCGGCCCCGGAGGCAGGCCAGCAGGGGACATACGGGGTACCGATTATATTTATTGTCGCGCTGGGGATCATGGTCGTACTATGGGCGCTCTACAGCAGGACGATACTGGGACGCAAGATGCTGGCGACCGGCGTCAGCACGAGGGCAGCGGATTTCGCGGGCATCAGTTCAAAGAAGTATGTCATGATCGCGCATGGAATCAGCGGAGCGCTGTGCGCGCTGGCCGGCGTGCTGACCGTCTCAAAACTCGGCGCGGCGCAGACATCGGTGGGGGACAACTGGCTGCTGTATTCGTTTGCGGCGCCGATTCTGGGCGGTACGCTGCTCAACGGTGGCAAGGTTTCCATCGTCGGCACAATGATCGGCGCTGCGATTATGACGACAATCACAACCGTGCTCGCTTTGTTGAAGCTGGATGCGTTCAGCCATCAGATATTTATCGGTGCGATACTTCTGCTTTCCTTCCTGCTGAACAAGGGCAGAGAAGCGCTCAGCAAGAAGCAGGACAAAACGATGATCGAAGCGCAGGATGCTTTTGCCAGAACCGGAGGTGACAAGAATGAAAAACTCGCACTCTGATACAAAGAAAACGAATAAATTCAAGATAACCAACACTATGGGCATCGCCATCGTCATCGTATTGCTGTCGGTATTGATCTGGACCCAGAGCGGAAAGTTCTTTTCTCAAATCAACTTCATCACCATCACCAGAATCTGCAGCGTGACCATTATGGTGGGCTTCGCGCAGATGGTGGTCATCGCTGGCGGCGGTCTGAATGTCTCGATCGGCGCAATCGGCGGACTCTCCGCGGTTATTGTGGGTGCGTTAATACAGAGGGCGGGCATACCGTGGGGGTTTGCCATCGTGATCGCCGTGATGATCGGCGCGTGCTGCGGTGCGCTCAATGGTTTTGTCATCACGCGGTTGGGCGGCACGGGCGAGATTTCGTGGCTGACGACGCTGGCGACGATGAGCATATTCACCGGCATTTCGCTGACTATCACCAAAGCCAATCCGTTTTACAATCTGCCGGAGGGATATGACTGGATCGGGGTATACAACATCGGCGGATGGATACCGTTTATGATCGTCGTGACGCTGGTGTTCACGTTCATACTCTGGTATATGTTCAAATACACCAGCTTCGGGCATCAGATACTGGCGATTGGCGGCAACCAGAAAGCCGCCGAGCTGTCCGGCATCAATGTGAAGCAGGTCATGCTGATGAAGCACATCATATCCGCCGTGATCGCCGCGTGCGCCGGCATATTGTTCAGCACCCGGCTGGGGTCAATCGGCTCGGACATCGGCGGAGACTGGATGCTATTCTCATTCGCCGCCCCACTGATTGGCGGAACGCGTATGGAAGGCGGTCGCGTGGATGTGGCGGGCGCTTTTCTGGGCGGCCTGCTGCTCGCTATCGTATCAAACGGCGTCGTTCATCTGCAGGTCAACGTCTATATTGTCGAAATGTTGGAAGGGATCATTATACTGCTCGCGGTCGGTCTGGACAGGATCAGATTGTTGAGAGAGGAGCACCGCGAGAGAATGGAGCGTGCTGCGTTATGACAGGCGATACGATACTGGAACTGAAGAACATCACCAAAATCTTTCCGGGCGTTGTGGCTCTGGACAATGTCAACTTCAGCATCAAGGAAGGCGAGATCCACGCGCTGATGGGTGAAAACGGCGCGGGGAAGAGCACTCTTATTAAGATCATTACCGGCGTGTTCAAGCAAAACGAAGGCAAGATATTCGTCAACGGCAAAGAAGTCTCGTTCAACAGCCCGAGGGATGCGTTTGCAGCCGGGATAAATGTGGTGCATCAGGAACGGAATCTGTTTCCCACGTTCTCTGTCGCCGGGAACATCATGATCGAGCATTATACCGACAGGATGATGAAGCGGATCAGCCAGAGGGAGATCAATCAGGCAGCGCAGCAGTATATCGACATGGTGGGGCTGGATGTTCTGCCCACAAAAAACGTCGAATCCTTGAGCGCCGGACAAAAGCAATTGATAGAGATCGCCAAAGCGCTGTCGTCCGACGCCAGGATCATACTGCTTGACGAACCGACCGCCTCCATTTCCGTCAACGAGGCGGAAATGCTGATGGACTTGATCAAAAAGCTGCGGGACAAGGGCATATCGTTCATATTTGTTTCGCATAAAATCGAGGAAGTTTTTGCGCTGGCCGATACGGTGACGGTGCTCAGGGACGGCAAAAACGTCGCTTCCGTGGAAACCGGCGAGATATCCGCACCCATCAAGGACATGACGCGCGATGAACTGATCACGCGCATGGTGGGGCGGACCGAGGAGTTCACATCGCTCGAACTGAGAAACTTCGATAAGGCGGATGTGGTGCTGGAAACGAAGGGACTAAGAAGCGTAGACTCGCCCAAGCCGAAATCCTTCAGGCTGAGGAAGGGTGAGTTGCTGGGATGGTATGGGCTGGTGGGTGCGGGGCGCACCGAGTTTGCGCGTACGCTTATCGGCTTCGATCCTGCCATTGAGGGTGAGCAATATATTAATGGCAGGAAGGTGCGAACAAAGAGCATCACGCAGGCACAGGCAAAATACGGACTTTGTTATCTGAGTGAAAACCGAAAAGAGGAGGGCTTGTTTCTGGACCACAGTGTGCGTATCAACATCACCTCGACCATACTGGATAAAATAAAGGGCTTTGCGTGGTTCCTGAATCTTAAAAAGGAACTGGATATCGCGCAGCATTACCGGGATGAGCTTCAGATCAAAACGCCACACTTAAAGCAGCAGGTGAGAAACCTAAGCGGCGGCAATCAGCAAAAGGTCAGCCTGGGAAAAGGGCTGGCGGTGGAGCCGGATATACTGATCATCGATGAACCGACGGTGGGTATCGACATCAAGACAAAGTCGGAGATCCATAAGCTGATGTACAATCTGACGCAGTCCGGTAAATCCGTTATCTGCATTACGTCGGATATGCCCGAGATCGTGCAGATCGCCGACAGGATCATCGTTTTCAAGGAAGGCCACATCGTGGGCGAGCTCAACAACACAAAGGCATACAACGAAATGAGCAAGGAAATCATGAACCTGATCGTTGATTAGGCTCTAAAAAGACTTAAGCCATCAGGCTTAAATAAAAACGAAAGGACTGGAAAAAATGAAGAAACTGATTGTACTCGTACTGGCTGCATGCATGCTTCTTGGTTTGGCAGCTTGCGGTGGAGCACCGGCCGAACAGCCGGCGGAGGAATCATCTGCTGCTCCGGAAGCAACGCCCAAAGCAGAGACACAGACTGAGATCGAAGTGGAAGGACTGGGCAATGTGGTTGAGGGCGGCCAGAAGGAGGGCGCAAGCTATAGCTTCGCGATCGTCTACGGCGGCGTTCATCCGTTCTTTGATCCGTGGGCGTTTGGCGCGCAGGCTGCGGCGCTTGACCTGGGTATTCCGATTCCCAATGTGACCAGCCCACAGAACTGGGACCAGACCGAACAGAATGCGATCATTGACGGCCTTGTGGCTGGCGGTATCGACGGTATCGGCATGTTCACGTCGGACGCTGTGGCTGGTAACGAGAAGATCTCCGAGCTGGTGGGTATGGGTATCCCGGTGGTGACGATGGGTGGATCTCCCGCGACGCCGTCCAAGGCGAGCTTCTGCTATGCGACCGACGTGGGCGCATCTGTGGCCTTCGCGACTCAGGCGATCATCGACGAGCTGAGAGCTCAGGGCAAAACGGAAGGCAAACTGCTTCATCTGTGCTCCGCTCTTGGTGACACCAACACCCAGAAACGTCAGGCTGCGATTCAGGAAGTGCTTGCGAAACCCGAAAACGCCGGCTTCACGCTGGAATGGGAACTGGCCGATACCGACGCGACGGAGCCGGCTGAGGAAGCGATCTCTTCCATGTACGCTTCATATGTCGACGATGTGGACGGTATTGTCTGCACGGGCTATGTGAACGCTCAGGTTCTTGCCAAGACGATGAACGAGAGGAAGACGAACGACGGCATCGTGGCTATCGGCATCGACGACTCGGCGGATGTTCTGTCGGCTATCGATAACGGCTACATGTTCGGAACGATGACCCAGAGCTCCTGGGCGATGGGCTACGTCGGCACATACGCGCTCAAGCTGTTCGCGGACGGCTATAAAATGAAGTCGGATGCGCCGTTCTTCATTGACTCCGGCTTCTTCCTTCTGAAGAAGGACGGTCTTGCAACGTATGCCGACAAGCAGAAACAGATGGCGTACGACTTTGTGTCTACAATGGCTGACACATACTTTGATGCACCTGCACAGTAAAAGGCCTATCTTTATCAAATTATAGATAAGAAGGTTGACACTATTCACTGAAATAGTATAACTCCGTCACAAGACAACCCCGGCAGAAATGATATTGCCGGGGTTGTTCAAATCATATAACCGGGATATATTGACCAACATTTACTTAACGTGCATATCTGGTATAATAAGAAGGAGTAACTGCTACGATATTTCAGGAGTTTAAAATGAATAGAATCATAGCATTCGTTTTAAATATTTTTCTTATTCTGTTGCTTGTCGCATGCAATACGCCGAACATCAAAGACAGCACGCCTGTGGCAACAGATGAGAAGTCAACAGAAACGGAAAGCAGCGCTTTAATTGAAGAAGTTGGTGAAGTAGCGGATCCGGCCGATTACCAGTTTGCCATCGTTTATGGGGGGGAACATCCATATTTTGATCCATATGAGCCGGGTGCAAAAGCGGCTGCTAAAGATCTGGGAATCCCGGAGCCATTCATCGTGAGCCCCAAAGCCTGGGATCAGACGGAACAGGATCAGGTTCTCGAAATCGTTATTGCTAAGGGAGCGAAGGGAATCGGAATGTTTCCGTCTAATGCGGTGACCAGCAATGCGCAGATTACAAAAATGGTTAAGAGTGGTATACCTACAATTGCATTGGGCGGTTCCCCCGCATGGCCGTCCGACGCGGTGTTTTGTTTTGCGACTGATGTTGGGGCTTCAGTGGCACTTGGCACACAGAAGCTGATAGACAAGCTGAAAGCAAACGGCCTGAGAGAAGGAAACATTGTCCATTTGTGCAGCTCGCTTGGAGATGCAAACACCAAAAAACGCCAGGCAGCGATACATGAGGTATTGGCCAGACCTGAGAATGCAGGTTTTGTTCTTTATCAGGAGCTTTCGGATACCGATGCAATAGAACCCGCGGAAGAAGCCATCAGTACGATGTTTGCCTCATATATCAGCGAAGTGGACGGCATTATATGCACCGGTTATGTCAATGCACAGGTATTGGCAAAGACAATGATGGATATGAACGAAAAAAGAGTTGTTGCCATCGGTATTGACGACTCAAAGGACGTGCTGGACGCTATCGAAGGCGGCTTTATGTATGGTACGATGACTCAGAATCCATGGGGCATGGGCTATGTCGGTATTTATGCGCTTAAACTGCTGAAGGACGGATATACTTATAAGGCTGACAAGCCGTTTGTTGTGGACTCCGGCTACTTTCTGTTGACCAAAGAAGGGCTACCGACTTATCAGGAAACCGTTGAAGCGAATACAAGGGACTTTGTCAGTACGATGAAAGACAAGTATTTTATTCCTCCTGCATAAGCACCCTGCCTAAACTAAAAAAAAGGTTAACATTATTCACCGGAATAACGTTAACCCCGTCACAATCAGCCCACTATAGTGGACTGATTCCATCTTAATATAAGGCGAATTAAATAGTCAATAGCTTAAAACAACTGCGGATGCTGCGAAAACCAAAAATTAATGCTGTATTTGAGCTCTATATAGCTCTTCTCGCGGGCGTACATTGATTGATCAGGTGTTGCCGCGCCATTGCATTTGTCAAAATTAAATCCGTAATTGGTTTTCAAGAATTGTATATGGGAAAATACGTTATAATATGCCACGAGCTGATGTTGCTCCTTCGGCTTGCACCAATTAACAGGTCGAGCATAGCCGCGTTCAGGATGAGGAGGATCACCGCGCCGATAACAACGACGATCAGGATCTTAATGGTGACATCCAAAAAGCCTTCCGCCTTTTTCTCGGAGACAA
Organism: Bacillota bacterium; assembly: GCA_023396555.1. Classification (GTDB taxonomy): domain Bacteria; phylum Bacillota; class Clostridia; order Christensenellales; family SZUA-584; genus SZUA-584. The sequence continues at coordinate 7,513 of JAEWWC010000176.1, read as the reverse complement.
AACGTTTGACAATCTTTTTGATTTTCAACATAAGTGTGTTTCCTTTCTTTTTTGTTAATTGGATTTAGGTATTTATTAACACCCGCTTCAGGCAGAAAGCAAAAACAGCAGCCTCCTTCCTCGCTGCCGCAAAAAGTGAATTTTATGGCTTAAAACCCCACGGCCTGCAGGTTGTTTATTATGAAGATTACGAGGGGTACCATGAAGAGAAATATGAGCAGCATCGTCAGAATGAACGATGCCGCCTTGATGCGACCGGGAGCTTCTCCAGCTGCCGCCGAAGCGTCTCGCGTTCTTTTGTACACATGTCCTGCTCCAGCACCAGAAGGCTGGTTTGCTGGTCAATGCACTTGTCATAAAACGGTAAAAATCAGCCTCGAAAGGTAGGCTGTTTTTACTTTTGTGTAGTATAAAATGCGAAGGTTTTTTGGGCATGAAAAAACCCCGAAAGTGGCTTCACATCGGGGTTTTCTGGCGCACCCGAACGGATTCGAACCGGTGGCCTCACGCTTAGGAGGCGAACGCTCTATCCTACTGAGCTATAGGCGCATATGCATGAATTATTAAATTTTTATGCAGTTCCGTAGATCGAACCTCCTATACTTAGGAGGCGACCGCTCTATCCGCCTGAGCTACGGGAACATATTATTCGATTTTTACCCCATATCGCATCGGGTTAGGAGGCGTGTGCTCTATCCTACTGAGCTACGGGTGCTCGTTATGTACTTTTGCCCCATATCCCAGCGGGTTAGGAGGCGAACGCCTATCCTACTGAGCTATAGGTGCATATGCATGAATTATTTGATTTTATGCAGTTCCGTAGATCGAACCTCCTATACTTAGGAGTTCAGCCAGACGATTATTTCTGGGTGCTGCACAAGGCTTTACAATGCTGTAAAACCCGCTTAAATACTGGGTTTTCCGGCAATCCGGTTTTCCTCCGGTACTGCGCAGTTTAACCCGATATTGCCCCATATTTTGGGGTCTTATTAGCAGTTTATTAGCAAAAACGCTGAAAAACAGCTATCCACAAATTCTGCTAATATGCAAATGTGTAATTCGAAATTCCGTATGATGCTGCTGAAAGGCGGCATCTTTTGTTAACGAATTCTTAAAAGCCTATGCTGATTCATTCTCAAAACATACACCAATTATTCATCTATAGGGGAATAATCTTTAATTATTCATCTGTGGGCGAATAATCTTTAATTATTCATCTGTGGGCGAATAATCTTCTTGCAGATTGGAAACTAAATGATATAATAAATAAAGGCGGTGATAATCTTGTTTTTTTTCTTTTTTAATTATAAGCCTTATATAGCTATTATAGGTGATATTATTGGGTCAAAGCAAATCAAAGAAAGAAATGTGGTCCAGAAAAAACTAAACGATACACTAGATATAATAAATAAAAAATTCCCTGAAGCTATTGCGTCAAAATTTATGATTACTTTAGGAGATGAATTTCAGGGTTTGCTTAAAGCAGGCTCTAATACAATCGAAATAATAGAATACATTGAAAGAAAAATGTACCCTACTCAAATCAGGTTTGGAATAGGAGTTGGTGAAATAACAACTACTATCAATCCGGATATCCCTATCGGCGCTGATGGCCCAGCTTATTATAATGCCAGAGAGATGATTAACAATTTAAAAGAAATAAAAAGAAGAAAAAAAGAAATCGATACTAATATAATGATTGGAACAAGCAATAATAACGAAGTTGATATTTTATTAAACGCTATTTTTGGATTATGTACTTTTATAAAAAGTAAGTGGACCAACCGTCAACGAGAAATAATTTACGATTGTATGGAGCATGGTGACAATCAGATTAAGGCAGCAGAAAGATTAGGGATAACTCAATCAAGTGTACAAAAGAATCTATCCAATTCCGGTTATTATTCTTATAAGAAAACAATGGATACTATCTCAAATGTATTATCCGAAATTAAAGGGGATATAAATGTTTAGAACGGTAGTTTTGTTTTTTTTACTAATACATATATTGGGCGATTTTTATTTTCAAACAGATTTAATGGCTAAAGAAAAAGATAAATATTATTCCAAGTTGATTAAGCATGCTTTAATCTATCTGGCCATTGCTGTAGTTATTATTATTCCTGTATTTTCATTTAACGTACTAATCGCGATTACTTTATTATCAATATGTCACTGGATAATTGATTCTATTAAATTCTATCTAATAAAAACAAATAAAATTAATGAAAAGCAGAAGTTAGTTTTTATTGTGGATCAGGTTTTACATATATTAAGTATAATTTTAATCAGTTTTTTCTTTATGAGAAAAGGCCAATCTATTAAGCCGCTCTCTTTTGTAGAGAATATATTTAATTCTATTAATGTATCTGAATATAAATTATTATGCTGGACTTTATTGCTTCTGATAATATGGAAACCTACAAATGTTATCATTAAACATTTACTAATACAGTTTAAACCAAACCCTCATGGTAATCAACAGGATGCCAATCAACAGGGTGCCAACCAACAGGGTGCCAACCAACAGGGTGCCAATCAACAGGATACTAATAAAAGAGCAGGTGCTTTCATTGGTGTATTAGAAAGATTGATTATAATAATTCTATTATCCATTCAGCAATATTCAGCAATTGGTTTAGTTTTAACAGCAAAATCAATAGCAAGATATAATAAAATTTCAGAAGATAAACAATTTGCCGAGTACTATTTATTAGGTACTCTATTAAGCGCTGTTGTGGCATTGGTGTCCTACATAATCATTAGTTGACTTAAATACTTAAAAAATAAAATTTACACATAAAAAGACTGTTAAGGTTCCAACCATTGAACCAAACGAACGTCGTGCATTGACAGAAGAAGAGAGAGAACTTGTTAACCGTACATGGCAAGAGCACCGTATGGGTCATGCAGCCATGATAATGATGTATTGCGGACTGCGACGTGGCGAGCTATTGGCGCTCACTTGGGAGGATATCGATCTTGAAAGAAAAGTCCTTCTGGTAAATAAATCGGCGAGCATACTTAAGAATCAGACGCAGATTAAAAAGCCTAAATCTAGGGCCGGAGTACGTGAGGTGCCTATTCCTAATTTCTTGGCTGACATTCTTCGAGACCTGCCTCATCCATTTGAATTAGTGTGTCCTGATGCAAAAGGGGATTTGATGACAGGTACCGCTTATTATCGAGCATGGAACAGTTATCTTCATTATCTGAATCTGCAGGCGGGTGGCCGAGATGCCTCCCGGGCACAAAAGAAGGTTCAAGTCATTGACCACATCACTGCGCACATGTTTCGGCATACCTATGCTTCTATGCTCTATGAAGCAGGAGTTGATATTAAATCTGCGCAGCGCTTTTTAGGTCATGCTGATATTGAGATGACACTAGCTGTATACACCCATCTGACCAAGTTCAAAGAAGATGAAGCCATTAACTCACTAAATACACACCTTGAGAAAATGGCTGCCTTTGGGCCGCAAGAGCAGCCGAAGCAGAAGACAAAAAAGCGAGATGAACTAGAAAGGTGAAAGGTCAATAAACACAGCACATCTCACCATATTTTACGGTTTTAACCGGGTTAAAACCCTTCAATACTACATTAATACTACACTTTGAAATAAAAGCATGTATGAGTGAAGACTTTTTGATGAATTTTACTTAGTTGAAGCCGTAAGTATCCCTTAAAACAGGCCTTTTGGCCTTTCTGCCTATATACTTGAACTATAGGCATGCCGCCTGGGGGTGATTCAAATAGCCACAGTATCTTGTAATCCTCAAAATTCGCTACTTAAAAGAAAATCCGCAACGTGCATTGTCTTGATTCCCTCATAATTTCCTGCGGCAAAATCATCGGTGCGGAGAACGTACTTTGGATAATTATCACGGATGCTAAGTAATCGATCATATTCGCGTGTTTCTGTTGCCTGCTCGGTTATCTCTTTTGTAACCTGTATATATAAGCGTTCATTTTGTTTTTGAGCAACAAAGTCTACCTCTGCATTGTTAAGCTTTCCAACATAGACTCCATAGCCCCGCCGCATGAGCTCCAAGTACACAAGGTTTTCAAGCATTGCGGCAACCGATGTCGGCGAATAACCGAGAATGCTGTATTTGAAAGCAGGATCGGCTAGATAAAACTTTTCTTGCGTCTTCAATATCTCTTTCCCCTGAAGATCATATCGAGAGCAGCGGTGTATGATATACGCACTTTCAAGTTTGGATAAATAGCTATAAACCGTCTCAATATCGACACTTCTGTGCTGACTTTTCAAATATAAAGAAATCGAGTTAGCGGAAAAGGTTCGGCCAACATTATCAAAAACGAACTTAACGATGCGTTCAAGCTGATCAGTTTTCCTGATCTGATTTCGTTGAACGATATCTGTAAATATTGTTGAATTATAAATATCACGCACGATCGTATATGCTTCGTTTTGAGTATAGGCTCTCAGATGTAGCGCAGGAAAACCTCCCATCATAAGATAGTTGGCTAGCTCTGAATGCGGTGACTCCACTGACGCATATGTTTTCTTAAAGCTCAAGTATTCGGCAAAAGATAGTGGATAGACCCGAAACGATACATACCGCCCCGTGAGATATGTGGATATTTCGGAAGACATCATTCGAGAGTTGGAACCTGTCACATAGATATCCACATCGAAATCGTTCATAAAGCTGTTTACAGCCTTTTCCCAATCCTTGATCTCCTGAACTTCATCCAAAAACAGATAGGTTTTTCCGTTGGTATTTAAGTTGCTTTGGACTTCCTTGTATAGGCTTTTAGAGTCCTTGATGTTATCATGCTTCAAAGAATCAAAGTTATAATGGATAATTCTCTGTTCAGAGATTCCGCGCGCTTTTAATTCATCCATGATCAGGAGTAGTATCGTGGATTTCCCGCACCGTCTCACACCAGTTAATATTTTAACCAGCGGGGCATCTATATACGGCGTTATTTGCTCTGTATACTGAGGACGTTTTATCATAGCTATCACCTCAATACTCATTATACGTAAACTATACCGATTTATACCCTATAAGTCAACAGTTTTTATGGTTATAACCTTAAAAAGTTTGCACAAAGATGTAATCAAACCTTATCACCATTGAATAATAAAAAGGTATCTAGTGCAAAATCGACGAGCAGATTCTATAGGCATATCGCCTGGGGGGTGATATATCTCCGTTACAATGAGGGTTTTCGGAGGATCGAACCAGTCGTAATATATAAGTTTTTTACCGAAAAACAAATTTGTGTTAGTAGGTGATGCAATCCTTTACACGCGATATTATGAACCCATTGCTTAAAATCTCGTTCTAATACATTCCTATATTTATTTTTGTTAAATTACATAGTATAATATATTCATTGACCACGGTCATATAAATTGCTGAGCAATTATCTGTTTAGAATCTGGTAGAAGAGAAATGGCATATAACGGAGAAAACAGAAAAATAAACGCCCAAAACACAAAGCAAAAGATCTACGAAAGCGCAACGGAATTATTCTCGTCCAAGGATTTCAACGAGGTAAACGTGGACTCTATTGTAAAAATGGCGGGCGTTTCAAAGGGCTCCTTCTATGTTCATTATGCGTCAAAAGACGCCCTTGTTACTTCTTTAATAGAAGATCATGTGGCAAAAGTAGATACGGATTACACAAAATTTCTTGATGCCTATCCAAGCGATTCTTCGACGGAAGCCTTATTTCTTTCGCTGATTGCTAAAATCGCTGATGTGTTGATGGATATTGGCTACGATAAACTGCAAGTCTTATATCGGGCTCAGATCACCAAGGATGTGGATACAGGGGCAGTCACAAGTTATAACAGAGAGATTTACAGAATGTTCAGCGACATGCTGGACCGTGGAATTAAACGGGGAGAATTCAAGACCGATATTCCACTCGATGTTCTGACCAAGCATTTTGTGATGGCGATCCGGGGAATTACCTATGAGTGGTGCATTCGTTACCCTAACTTTGATTACAAAACTGAGGCGCTAACGCACTTCGAGCTCGTGCTAAAGGGATTGCGTTAGGAATTGCGTATTATAGCGATTGATGCTTTGATTATTGACCGTATATTAAGGGGGAAGAGGAATATGAAAAAAATGCTTTTGGCATTGCTGTTGTGCATAGGGCTGATGTTGATTTTTCTACCCCAGGTTGCGCAGGCAGCAGATGATTACACATTTATTGATGAAAACGGCGATACAAAAACAACAGCAGGTTTAACCGTTACACCCGTAACTGCTGATTCCGCCGCACTGGCTGGAGGCTGGTATGTTGTGGACAGTGATGTGACCCGAGACGGCACCATCACTGTGAGCGGCGACGTTCATTTAATTATCATGGACGGGGTCACGCTGTCAGTAACAGGCAGCCCTGATAACGCAGGAATCAGGGTATCGCCAGGGAACAGTCTGAGCGTTTACGGACAAGCGGGAGGAACGGGTACGATAAATGCTCAAGGTGGCTCAAATGGCGCGGGTATCGGCGGCGGAAAAAACAGCTCGTCAGGTATCATAACCATCAACAGCGGTTCTGTGACGGCAATTGGCGGTAACTACGGCGCTGGAATAGGCGGAGGGTATTATGGTAACGGCGGTACGATCAGTATAGCGGGCGGAACAGTTAACGCCACAGGTGGCTATGCAGGACTTGTCGTTGAAGGCACTTCGCTATACAGCGGCGCAGGCATCGGCGGCGGCTATAATGGTAGCGGCGGAACAATAACAATTTCGGGCGGCACAGTTAATGCAATAAGCGGATATGCCGATACGTGCGCTGGTGCTGGTATCGGCGGTGGCAGCGGAAAAGACGGTGGGAGGATTACAATATCCGGCGGAAATGTGACAACCAACAGTGCTAAAGATGGTGCAGGACTGGGCGGAGGTGCTCATGGAGCCGGAGGTATAATCCTGATTTCCGGTGGAGATGTGACAGCAAGAAGTACTGATCGCGGCGCGGGCATTGGTGGCGGGCTGATTTATGCCGACGGTGGCGCCATCACCATAACCGGTGGCACAGTCAAAGCATACGGCGGAGACCAAGGTGGCTCGGGTGTTGGTGGCGCGTCGTATAGCGCGGGCGGCACCATCAAGATTCAAGGCGGCGTTGTGGAAGCAACGGGAGGACTTTGGGGCGCCGGTATCGGAGGTGGGTATGGAGGAAACGGCGGTAATATCACCATTTCAAGCGGAACAATCAAGGCTTATGCGGGAAACTATGCCGCGGGCATTGGCGCGGGAGGAACAAACACAGCCGGTTCACATAATGGTGGCACCATTAAAATTTTAGGAGGCAAAGTGACCGCCAGAGGTGGCGCGTCGGGCATGGATGCCGGTCTTGACATCGGTCGGGGTCGTAACGGTGTTAATGGAACGCTGCTGATAGACGGCACTGCGCAAGTCACTTTGCTTGCCAATGGCATTGACTCTTCGGCCACAACTTTGGAAACCTGCATCCTTCAAGGTTCAGCTTCGGGTTCGCTTTCGGGTGCTTATGAAG
>JAEWWC010000163.1 GCA_023396555.1 Bacillota bacterium | reverse complement strand
GGGGCGTAGCTTTGACGGATTGCGGCTTTGAGCGTTTCGTAGACTTTCAGATAAGCGGGTTTGTTTTCTGTGTTCATGGCAGGCTCCAATCGTCATATCCTTTGAAAACAGCCAAACAGTGAAATTGATAGTATATAAGCTTACATGATTGACAGTACACCAACGCGAATCCGCTGTCAACGAAGTGCGCCAAATAGCGACAAAAGTCGAAAAAAACCGCGGATGACCGGTAGGGATAAGATTATGCAGAGCTTCGGGGCATATAGAACCCGTACTGCCAAGGCCCCCTTTCCGAGTTTAAAGCGTTAAAGGGTATGACGAATCGGCTTGAGAAAACTGTATGCGGCAACCGGAGATGTTAACAGGTGCAGTCAATACTCCAGTTTGTCCCAATCAGCCGCCAAAGTATTTCTTCATATATAATAGAGCTGCATAAAGACTTTGAACCCTTTACGTCACAGCCTTTTTGGGTATTGATATACCGCTGAGTATTGACTGCAGCGGTTCCGTTTACAGCGCCGGACTGGCATGCCGCAGTGAATAGGCTTGATTTTTTCCATCACCTTCTATATAATTTGCACTTGCAGGGCTTAAAGATGTGTTCAAAAGGTGTTTCATCGCATAAAATAGCGATAACCACCGGTAAAGAGGCTAATGAAACGCGCCGCCTCCGGCGAAATAGTAGGAGGAGCGACTACGGCAGCTTCGCATTAAGACAGGCATGGAGAAGAGTATGCAAAAGAGCACCGCAAAAGAGACGAAGAAAAAACCGGGTACGGCAAAGAGCGGCAGCGCAGCCAAGAAGAGCGGCGTGAAGCAAAAGTCCGCTGCAAAGCCCGCTTCCAGAAAGGCATACGATCTGGTGATTGTGGAGTCTCCCGCGAAAGCCAAGACGATCAGCCAGTTTCTGGGTGGTGGTTATAAGGTGCAGGCCAGCGGCGGACATGTGCGGGACCTGCCCAAGAGCACGCTGGGCGTGGACGTCGAGCATAATTTTGAACCGAAATATATACAGATACGCGGCAAAAAGGACGTGATCTCCGCGATGAAGGCGGGCGCCGGCGGCGCGCGCCATGTTTATCTCGCGACAGACCCGGACCGTGAAGGCGAGGCGATATCGTGGCACATTGCGCAGATGCTGGACGTTGATCCCGGTGCGGTGAGCCGTATCGAGTTCAACGAGATCACCAAAAACGCGGTGACCAATGCGATCAGTCACCCCCGGCAGCTAAACATCGATCTGGTGGACGCGCAGCAGGCGCGGCGCGTGCTGGACCGACTGGTGGGCTATAAGCTGTCTCCACTGCTGTGGCGCAAGGTGAAGAAGGGACTCTCCGCGGGGCGTGTGCAGTCCGTCGCGGTGCGCATCATCTGTGACCGGGAGGATGAGATCACGGCATTCGTGCCGGAGGAATACTGGACGATTACCGCGGCGCTGAAAAACGCCGCTGGTTCGCAGGAGTTTGAGGCGAAGTTCTATGGGCGCAGCGGCGAAAAGATGGAGCTGCACAACAAAGAACAAGCTGACGAAATATTGAAAGCAGTGGACGGCAAGGACTATGTCGTCACGTCCATCAAAAAGGGCGAGAAGAGGAAGAATGCGCCGCCGCCGTTTACCACCAGCTATCTGCAGCAGGCTGCCTCCGGCGCGCTGGGGTTTACCGCCAAGCGTACGATGTTGGTGGCACAGCAGCTTTACGAGGGCGTGGAGATCGGCCAGAACGGACCGGTGGGTTTAGTGACGTACATCCGTACCGACTCGACGCGCGTGTCCGATGAAGCGCTGGTCGCAGTGCGTGAGCACATCGTGCAGCATTATGGGCCGGACTACCTGCCCGAGAAGCCCAACTACTTCAAGAAATCACAGAAGGCACAGGACGCGCACGAGGCGATTCGCCCGTCGCACATGGAGCTGTCTCCTGAGTCACTGAAGAACACGCTGTCCAAGGATCAGTACCGGCTGTATAAGCTGGTTTACGCGCGCTTTGTGGCCAGCCAGATGACGCCGTCCGTCTCCGAGACGATGGCGGTGAACATCGATGCGGGCGACTGCACGTTCCGCGCGACCGGTTCGCATATGGTGTTCAAGGGCTATACTGCGAGCTTTTCCGGCGACGACGACGACAACAAGGACAACATACTGCCGCCGCTCAAGGAAGGCGAGGTGTGCCCGCTGAAATCGCTGACGCCCAAACAGAACTTTACTCAGCCGCCCAGCCGCTATACCGAGGCGACGCTGGTGCGCGCGCTAGAGGAGAAGGGCATCGGGAGGCCCAGCACGTATGCGCCTATCATCTCGACGATACAGGAGCGGCGCTACATCGAAAAGGAAGGCCGGTCCTTAAAACCCACAGAACTGGGTGTGATCGTTAACAATCTGATGAAGCAGAAGTTCTCGGACATCGTGGATGTGGAATTCACGGCGGACCTCGAGAACAAGTTGGACGATATCGAGAACGGCGGACAGCAGTGGAAAAATGTGCTGCGCGACTTCTATACGCCGTTTGAGCAGACGATAGAGGAAGCGGACAAGAGCATTGAGCGCGTGGAACTGCCGGTGAAGGAATCCGACGTGGCGTGCGAGAAGTGCGGCCGCATGATGGTGTACAAGGACGGGCGGTTCGGGCCGTTCCTGGCCTGCCCCGGTTACCCCGAGTGCCGCAACACCAAGCCGGTGGTCAAGTACATCGATACGCCGTGCCCCAAGTGCGGCAAGCGCATCGTGGAAAAGCGTTCCGCCAAGACACGGAAGACGTTTTACGGCTGTGAGGGCTATCCGGAGTGCGACTTCGTGTCGTGGGATATGCCTATCGCCGAGAAGTGTGAAGCGTGCGGCTCCATGATGGTGCTGCGACGTCTGTCGGGCGGCAGCAGCTTCAAGAAATGCTCCAACCCGGAGTGCGTGAAGAACCATAAGCGCAAGGCGGATGGCGGTGAAGAATAGCGTGACCGTGATCGGCGCGGGGCTGGCGGGCAGCGAGGCGGCCTGGCAGTTGGCGCGCCGCGGCGTGAAGGTACGGCTTTTCGAGCAGAAGCCGGACAAGCGTTCACCGGCGCACAAGCTGGCGGGCTTCGCGGAGCTGGTGTGCTCCAACTCGCTGCGGGCCGCCGGCATCGAGAGCGCGGTGGGGCTCCTCAAGCAGGAGATGCGCGAGTTGGACTCGCTCGTCATGCGGGCGGCGGATGCGACCAGTGTGCCCGCGGGCGGCGCGCTGGCGGTGGACCGGGAGGCGTTCTCGTGGTATATCACGGAAGCGCTGGCACAACATGAGAACATTGAGGTCGTGCGCGGCGAGGTGACCTCGCTGCCGGACGACGGCATGACCATAGCAGCGCCGGGGCCGCTGGTGGAGGGCGCTTTAGCGCAGGCCATCGGCGGGATCGCGGACGGCTTTTTGTCGTTCTTCGACGCGGCAGCGCCCATCGTGACGGCGGAATCCATCGACATGGACAAGGCGTATTTCGCATCGCGGTACGGAAAGGGCAGCGGGGATGACTACCTGAACTGCCCGATGGACAGGGCACAGTATCATGCGTTCTGGGAGGAATTAGTCAAGGCCGAAGCGGCGCAGCTGCATGGCTTTGAGGACGATAAGGTGTTTGAGGGCTGCATGCCGGTGGAGACGATGGCACGGCGCGGCGTGGACACGCTGCGATACGGGCCGTTGAAGCCGGTGGGGCTCACCATGCCGGACGGGACGAAACCGTACGCCGTTGTGCAGCTGCGGCGTGAGGACAACGAGGGGCGGATGTACAACCTCGTCGGGTTTCAGACGCATCTGAAGTTCGGCGAGCAGCGGCGCGTGTTCGGCATGATACCCGGCTTGGAGCACGCGGAGTACGCGCGGTACGGCGTGATGCACAAAAACGCGTTCGTGAACGGCCCCAAGGTGCTGAACCGGCATTACGAGTGCAAGGCAAGGTCCGGGCTGTATCTCGCGGGGCAGATCTCCGGCGTGGAAGGGTATGTGGAGAGCGCGGCTTCCGGATTGCTGGCGGGGCTGTGCGCCGCATGTGACGTTCTGGGACAGGCGCGTCCGGAATTTTCGCAGGATACTGCGATAGGGGCGCTGTCAGCTTATGTTTCCGGCTATGCTGGGGCGGATTTTCAGCCGATGAATATCACATACGGTCTGATCAATACAATAGAAGCAAAGGCGAAAAGCGAGAGGAAGCGGATGGTGGCCGAGCGGGCGCTGGCGGAAGTGCGCGGCGTCGCGGCTGCATGCAAAGGAGTATGATATGATGGAAGCGACCACAATCGTTGCAGTACGGCGGAACGGACAGTGCGCCGTCGCGGGCGACGGACAGGTGACATTCGGACAGAATACGATCATGAAGCACAACGCGAAGAAGGTACGGCGGCTGTATAACGACAAGGTCGTCGTGGGGTTTGCGGGTTCGGTGGCGGATGCCTTCACGCTGTGCGAGCGGTTCGAGGCCAAGCTGGAGCAGTACAGCGGCAGCCTGCAACGCGCGGCGGTGGAGCTGGCGCAGGAATGGCGCAGCGACAAGATACTGCGCAAGCTGGAGGCCATGCTGATAGCGGCGGACAAGGATGAGCTGCTGGTGGTGTCGGGCAGCGGCGAGGTGATACTGCCGGACGATGACATCGCGGCCATCGGTTCGGGCGGCATGTACGCCATGGCTGCGGCCAAGGCGCTCAAAGAGAATACGGAGCTGTCCGCCAAGGAGATCGCCACCAAGGCCATCACCATCGCCGGGCAGATATGCGTGTTCACCAACGACCGCATCACGGTGGAGGAGGTATAAACATGTCGCATCTGACACCCAAACAGATCGTTGAGGAGCTGGATAAATACATCATCGGGCAGGACGACGCCAAGAAGGCGGTGGCCATCGCGCTTCGGAACCGTTACCGCCGCCGTCTGCTAGATCAGGAGATGCAGGACGAGATCACGCCCAAGAACATCATCATGGTGGGCCCGACGGGCGTGGGCAAGACGGAGATTGCACGGCGTATCGCGAAGCTGATGAATGCGCCGTTCATCAAGGTGGAGGCGACCAAGTTCACCGAAGTGGGCTACGTGGGCCGCGATGTGGAATCGATGATCCGCGACCTCGTGGAAGCGTCCATCCGCATGGTGAAGGCATCGCGCCGCGAGTCGGTGATGGCGCAGGCGCAGCGTGCGGCGGAGGAACGGCTGGCCGACGTGCTGGAGCCGATGCCCAAGAAACCGCAGGCCAACCCGTTTCAGGCACTGCTGGGACAGGGCCAGAGTGCTCCGGCAGAGACGCAGGAAGAGCGGCAGCGCCGTATGACCAAGCGTGAGGAGACGCTGGCCATGCTGCGCGCGGGCCGGCTGGACGACATGATGATCGAGGTGGAGGTGGAGGACAACGCCCCGCTCGGCATCGAGATCGCCGGTATGGGCAACGACATCAACATTGGCGACATATTCGGTGGCATATTGCCCAAGAAAACCAAGAAACGCCGCGTGACGGTGGAGGAAGCAAAGAAGATATTCACGCAGGAGGAAGCCGACAAGCTGATCGATATGGACGAGGTGACCAGCACGGCGGTGGAGCGCGCCGAGCAGGACGGCATCATATTCCTCGACGAGATCGATAAGATAGCGGGCAAGAACATGGGCGCGGGCCCTGACATATCCCGCGAGGGCGTGCAGCGTGACATACTGCCCATCGTGGAGGGCAGCACCGTGGTCACCAAATACGGCCCGGTGAAGACGGACTACATGCTGTTCATCGCGGCGGGCGCTTTCCATGTCGCCAAGATATCCGACCTGATCCCCGAGCTGCAAGGCCGTTTCCCCATCAAGGTGGAGCTGAAGCCGCTGACTGAGAATGACTTGAAGCAGATACTGACGCAGCCCAAGAACGCGCTGATCAAGCAGTATCAGGCGCTGCTGCAGACGGATAACGTGCGGCTGGTGTTTCAGGAGGACGCGCTGGAGGCCATCGCCAAATACGCGCGTGTGGTCAACGAAACGTCGGAGAACATCGGCGCGCGGCGGCTGCACACCGTCATCGAATCGCTGCTGGAGGACATCTCGTTCAACGCGGGCGGCAACCACCCGATGATCGACGTCGTCATTGACGCGGCGTACGTGAAGGAGCATCTGCAGAGCCAGATCAAGGACATGGATTTGCAGAAGTACATACTGTAGGATTAACAACGAGGAGCAGCCGAGAAATGGGCTGCTCCTTTTATATTTTGTATGGGTAAAGGGCATTAATAAAAGAATACGAAAATGCCGACGGCATTTTCCCGATGGGATTCTTAAGGGATGTATCCCTTAAGCGGTGGTTTGGAGGCAGGGCCTCCAAGGTCTTAAAATACGAATGCCGAATAGCCGACAGAACCGATGCGCATAATAATGCTATCCTTTTTATCGCGGGAGAGCATGACTTATGAAAGCAATCGTAATGGCCGGCGGAGAAGGCACGCGCCTTCGTCCGCTCACGTGCGCCGTCCCCAAACCCATGGTGACCCTTCTCGACAAACCGATGCTCGCTTACGTAACCGAGCATCTTTTGCGCCACGGCATTTCGGAAATGGCGCTGACGCTCGGCTACCTGCCGTCCGTCGTCACCGACTGGTTTGAGGACAACAAGCCGCAGAACGTACATATGGAATTCTTCGTCGAAGATGTGCCGCTCGGGACGGCGGGCAGCGTGAAGAACGCCGCGCCGTTTATCGACGGCACTTTTTTGATCGTGAGCGGCGACGCGCTGACGGACATCGACCTCACGGCGGCAGTGCAGGCGCATAAGGAGGGCGGCGCGATGGCGACTATCGTCCTCAAACGGCTGGGCAGCCCGCTGGAATACGGCGTGGTGATCACGTCGGGTGAGGGCGGCGTGGAGCGGTTCGTGGAGAAGCCGGGCTGGGAGGACGTGTTCTCGGATACCGTAAATACGGGCATCTATGTGCTGGAGCCTGAAGTGCTTGATTTGATCCCTGACCGGACGCAGTTCGATTTCGCCAAGAACGTGTTCCCGCTGATGATGAGCAAGGGGATGCCGATATACGGCTGGGTGGCAGACGGTTACTGGTGCGACGTCGGAAACATCGAAAGCTACATCAGGGCACATGAGGACATACTCAAAGGCGCTGTACAGGTGGACATTCCGGGCCGCAACGCGGGCGGCATATGGGTGGGCGAGGGCGCGTCCATCAGCAACTCGGCGCTGATACAGTCGCCCGGGTTTATCGGCGCGGGGGCGGTGATCGGCGACGGCGCGAAGATTGGCCGGTACGCCTGCGTGGGCGCAGGCTCGCGCGTAGGCGCGTACGCCAACCTCAAACGCTGCGTGCTGCACAAGGATACGCGCATCGGACGGCACGCCAAGCTGTCCGGCTGCGTGGTGGCGGCAAACAGCGCGGTGGGCGAGCGGGCCAGCGTTTATGAGGGCGCCGTAGTGGGTGAGCGGAGCGCACTCTCCGGTGAGAGCCGCGTGTCGCCCCGTGTGCGCATATGGCCGGAGAAGCAGATTTCCATCGGCGCGGTGGTGGGCGAGAACATCGTTTGGGGCAGCGGTGAACGCACCGGCTTCATCGGGCGCGGCGGCTTGGTGGGCGACATCGGCGTGGACCTGACGCCGCTGCGGCTGGCAAAGATATTCGGCGCAGTGGCGGAGCACATGTCGGGAAAGCGCGTGGCGGTCTGCACCGACGGCAGCCCGCTGTGCTGCGCGGCGCTTCGGCAGGCGGAGGGCATGCTGACGATGAGCGGCGCGGACGTGCTGGCGATGAAGAGCGTGCTGCGGCCCGTTTGCGCGCAGCTGGCGCAGACGCTGGACGCGGGACTGTGCATTATGCTGCACGCGCACAAGCAGAAGATGTACGTGGACCTGTTTGAGCCGGAGCTGTTTATGCTTTCCAAGCAGACGCGCCGCAAGATAGAGGCCAAATATTTCGCGCAGGGCGAGCAGCTTTCCTGCCCCGAGACGGGCGAGCGGACATGGGTGGACCTCGCGGAGCGGTTCTACCTAAGCACCATCAGCCAGAAGGTGGATTGGAGCGCGGTGAGGGCAGCGGGGCTGAAGGCAGTCGTTGCCGGAGGACGGGACGCGGATGCATTGGCGGCCAAAGCGCTGGAGGCGTGTGGCGCGCGCGTCAGCCGGTTTCACGGGGAAGCGGTCGGCCGTGTGGTGCAGGCCGAGGAAGCGGCGTTCGGCGTGCGCATGTCCAAAAACGGCCAGGTGGGCACGCTGCACTTGCCGGACGGGCGTGTGCTGGGCCCGGAAGACTGCCGCACACTCGCGTACTATCTGGTGATGAATACGCTATCGGGCAGTGAGATCAGCCTGCCATCCGGCGTGACGCGCGCCGTAGTGGCGATGGCGGACATACTGGGTCTGACATACTCGTTCACGTCCGAAGAGGAAGCCGCGGCGTCGCTGTCGGTGGACGCTCGACGGGTGCTGTATGACGGCGTGTTCATGCTGTGCCGGTTTGCGGAGCATCTGGCACGCACCGGCTTGTCGGCCAGCGAGATCGGCGCGATGATCGAGCCGTCGCACATGAAGGTAAAGGCGGTGGGCTGTAACTGGGAGGACATCGGACGCGTGATCGGCGGAGTATACGCCCAAGGCGGTGCGACGGCCAGCGAAGGCCTGCGCCTGGACGTCGCTGGCGGCTACGGATATATCTGCCCGCACGCGACAAGGCCAACCATCATCATCCGCACTGAGGCCGACACCGAGGAGTTCGCATCGGAGCTGTGCGAGAGGTATACCGACATGGTGCGGCGGATACTGAAAAAACCTCAGGAAGAGGCGGAACCTGAACAGGAGTAGTGAGAGCTAGGGATTAAGGTCGCGGAGGCGCTGCCTCCGCACCACCGTTAAGGAACGCGTCCCTTAAGAATCCTATTTGACCTTCCGTTTGCATCAGGATATTTTCTTGGTAGCAACATAAAGATTAATAAGAATTTATTGAAGCAGTTATAGCCCTACAGACCGCCAGATATAGCTGCTCTGTTAAATTAAAATATCGATTATTATACTCTGGATCGGAAAATCCACCTATGTCTGCCCAGGAACCCATTCCATTAAAGCACCATGCGTTTGCTGCGCAAAAGAAAATCTGCAAAGCTAACAGGGTATAATTCTTATTAACCAATATATCTTTATAATAATAGCTATTGTACGGTTCAGGGCTTTCCAATATTTTTTGGACTTCGACGAAAGGACGCCATGGAGCCCGTCTGTTATTGCTGATTTCTTTTGCAAATTCGGCAATATCATTGAGAGTTTCTGCTAATTGAGTTTTTAGGTCTATAAGTTGGTCTTCCGATATTGTATCAGAAACATTGTTATGCGTTTCCGTATTTACATATTGATAGTGACTGAAGCCTGAAAGTATCCAGTAATCGGAGTAGCCTTCATATACAGCTTTTACAAACCATTTTCCGCCCTCATCATACCCAACTTGAGTAAAGCTCGGTTTATCCATGGGTGATGGGCGAAAAAGCAGCCTTAACTTTGTGCATTTTTCTTTTATAAGTTGTTCAAACCACATATTTGGGTTATCCACTAATTGCTTTTGCGTTTCGTTATTAAAATATCTTTTACCTGTAATCCCAATACTTTTGTTGGCAAAATCATAATTAGGGTGATTCAAAAATTCCGTATTAGTATGGCCAGTATAGAGTGCGTCATTTCCATAAGAAACAAGAGAAACCAACTGATCAACAGCACCCAGCATTTTAACCTCCAAATGAATATTATGGGATAGTCGGGGATGCTCTTTTTGGCATAATATATAACATATTAAGACGGTCAGGAGATGCGGAGCATTTCCCTGACGGGATTCCCAAGGGATATTTTCCCTTGGGCGGTGGTGTGGAGGCAGAGCCTCCACGGTCTTATAAACAAGCATCCATTATTCCAGCTTCGCATCCATGTGCGCGTTCACCTCGCGGGCGAGCACCAGCTCCTCGTTGGCGGGGATGACAGCAACCGTGACGCGCGAATCCGGGGCAGAAATCACCGCCTCGTCGCCGCGGCAGGCGTCGTTTTTGTCTGGGTCGAGGACGATGCCGAAGTGTGCGAGCGGCTCGCACACGAGGCGGCGCACCAGCGCGGAGTTCTCGCCGATGCCGCCGGTGAAGGCCAGCAGATCAAGGCCGCCCAGCTGCGCGTAGTAGCTGCCGATATAGTTACGAATGCCGTGGCAGTACACGTCGATGGCCAGCTGCGCCTGTGCGTTGCCCGCTGCAGCCGCTTCCTGAATGTCCCGCAGGTCACCCGAGACGCCGGAGATGCCGAGCAGGCCGCCGCGTTTCACAAGGCCGTCCCACACCTCGTCCAGCGTCATACCGGATTTCAGCAGGTAGATGGGGATGAACGGGTCAAGGTCGCCCGTGCGCGTGCTGTGCTGCACGCCAGTTTGGAGCGAGAACCCGAAGCTGTTGTTCTGTGATTCGCCGTCCTTTACGGCGCAGATGGAGCCGCTGCCGCCGAGATGGCAAGAGATGACGTGTTTGGGGCTGCCATACTTCTTCGTCGTTTCAGACACGAACCGATGCGACGCACCGTGGTAACCGTAGCGGCGGATGCCGTGCGCTTGCGCCCACTCATGCGGGATGCCGTATACGTACGCCTCCTCGGGTATCGTGCGGTGGAAGAACGGCTCGAACACTCCCACCATCGGCATGTCGGGCAGCAGCGCCTTGAACGCGCGGATGGCTTCGAGGTAGGCGCTGTTGTGCACCGGCGCGATGTTCATGTAGTCCTCCAGCCCCTGCATGCAGCCGTCATCGATGTCGTGCACGCCGGTGTAGCCCTTGCCGATC
>JAEWWC010000137.1 GCA_023396555.1 Bacillota bacterium | reverse complement strand
ATCGCTTCCGTGATGTCGTCGATACCGCCTGAGCCCACTACATCGTGCAGCAGTCCCTTTTCGGTATAGTACTCGATCAATGGCTGCGTCTTCTGCTTATACACGCTGATGCGCTGGCGGACGATCTCTTCCTTGTCATCATCACGCACATACAGCGTTCCGCCGCATTTGGGGCACTGGTGCAAATTCTCCAGCATTGACTCATGATAGGTCGCACCGCAGTCACGGCACACCCGTCGCCCGCATATCCGATGCACCAGTTTCTCGTCCGGCACATTGATATTGACAACTGCGTCCAGCGCCTCTATGTTCTCCAGCGCTTCGGCCTGTTCCCGCGTCCGCGGAAACCCGTCAAGCAAAAAACCTTTCTCAGCGTCCGGGCGGCTCACGCGCTCCTTCACCATCCCGATGATCACGTCGTCGGGAACCAGCTCACCAGCTTCGATAAACGCTTTGGCCTGCTGCCCCAGCGTCGTCCCGTTCTTCATCTCTTCACGCAGCATATCGCCGGTGGAGATATGAGGAATGCCGTACCTCGCCGCAATCCTTACCGCCTGCGTCCCTTTTCCGGCCCCCGGCGGTCCGACAAACATCAATCTCATGGTTTAACCTCTATTTCAAAAAGCCTTTGTAATGCCGCATCATCAGGTGCGACTCCAGCTGTCTCGTCGTCTCCAGCGAAACGCTCACCATAATCAGCAGGCTCGTTGCGCCAAACGCGGAGTTGAACCCGGCTATCGCGGTAAACGCGGTCGGAACCGTCGCCACTATCGCTAGGAATATCGCGCCGAACAGTGTCACACGCACCAGTATCTTCTGCAGATAATCCGACGTCGGCTTGCCAGCGCGGATACCGGGGATGAACCCGCCGTTCTGCTGCAGATTCTTGGACACATCAACAGGGTTGAACGTCACCTGCGAGTAGAAGAACGTGAAGAAGAATATCAGCAGCGCATAAAGTATCAGATACAGCGGCTTGTCAGTTCCCATAATTGCACTGTATCCAGCCTGCGATTCCGCCGACGTAAAGCTCATGATGATCAGCGGGAACTGCACCAGCGTCATCGCGAATATCAGCGGCAGCACGCCCGACTGGTTGATCTTCATCGGTATATGCGTGGACTGTCCGCCGTAGATCTTGCGGCCGATCACGCGCTTGGCGTACTGAACCGGTATGCGGCGCTCACCCATATCGATGAACGTGATGCCCACCAGTATCGCAATCGCCGCGATGAAAACGATCAGCAGCGTCAGCCAGGATGACGTCCCCAGCGAAACGTTGGTCACGCTGGTGATGACCGCCTGCGGCAGTCGCGAAATGATGCTGACGAATATCAGCAGCGAGATTCCGTTGCCCACACCGTTCTCGGTGATATGCTCACCGATCCACATGATGAGCGCGGTACCCGCCGTCAGACACAGCACGATCGTGATGTAGTTGAGTATGATCGGCGTCCCCGTATTCAGTATCGCTTTCGGTCCGAAAGTGATCAGCGTACCGATCGCCTGCACAAGGCCGAGGCCCACACCGACGTAGCGTGTGATAGAGGCGATCTTCTTACGGCCTTCGGGGCCTTCCTTGGACATACGCTCCAGTGGCGGCAGCGCCATCGTCAGAAGGTTCATGATGATCGAACCGGTGATATACGGTACGATACCCAATGCCAATATTGAAAACTTGGTAAGTCCGCCGCCGGAGAACAGATCGATGTACTGTCCCAGCATGTTGTTGGCCACCTGAGTTGAAATATAGGCTACATCAACGCCCGGCACCGGTACGTGCGCGCCGATACGATAGACGAGCAACATCATCACCGTGTAGAGCATCTTCTTGCGGATGTCCGCAACCTTCCATGCGTTTCGGAGCGTACTAAACATTATTCAATCACCTCTGCGGTTCCACCCGCGGCAGCGATTTTTTCCGCAGCCGACTGGGTAAACTTAGCCGCCTTTACGGTCAGCTTTTTGGTCATCTCTCCGTTGCCCAAAACCTTCAAACCGTCAAATGTTTTTCTGATGATTCTTTTTTCCTTCAAAAGTTCCGCCGTCACCAGTGTGCCGTCCTCAAACACGTTAAGGTCGCTCACGTTGATAATGGCATACTCTTTCGCAAAAATATTCGTGAAGCCTCTCTTGGGGAGTCTTCTCGACAGCGGCATCTGGCCGCCTTCAAAGCCGGGGCGAACGCCGCCGCCGCTTCTGGACCACTGGCCGCCCTGACCGCGCGTCGAGGTCTTGCCCATGCCGGAACCCACGCCGCGGCCTACGCGCTTTTTGGTCTTCTTAGAGCCAGGAGCCGGCTTTAATTCGTTTAATCTCACGACCTGCCCTCCTTTTACGCTTCCAGCACCTTAACCAGGTGCGATACTTTTTTGATCATGCCGCGGATGCAATCGTTGTCGTCGTGCAGCGCTACCGAGTTCATTTTCTTCAAACCCAGCGCCTCCACCGTCGCCTTCTGATCCTTGGCGTATCCGATCGGGCTCTTCACAAGCTGTACCTTAATCTTGGCCATGATGCCCTCCTTACTTTAACTGATCGACGCTGATTCCGCGCAACCGTGCGTACTGCTCGGCCGTCTTAAGCGCTCTCAGTCCTTCTATCGTCGCTTTCACGCAGTTCACCGGCGTATTAGACCCCTGAGACTTGGTCTTGATGTCCTTCACGCCCGCCAGTTCGAGCACCGCACGCGCGGGACCGCCTGCGATAACGCCGGTACCCTCGTTGGCCGGGAGCAACAGCACACGACCGCGACCGAATATGCCGATCACCTCGTGCGGAATCGTGGTGCCCACCAGCGGCACTTCGATCAAGCTGCGCTTGGCCTTCTGAACCGCCTTGGATATTGCATCCGGAATTTCCGCCGCTTTTCCCAAGCCAGCACCCACACGGCCCTTCTCGTCGCCCACCACAACCAGTGCTGTGAAGCGGAAGTTACGGCCGCCCTTGACGACCTTGGCAACGCGGTTCACGTAAACTAGCTTTTCCTTAAACTCCTGGGGCTCTTCATCCCGCTTGAAGTTCTTACGTCCGCCGCGCGGTCCGCCTTTGTCGCCTTTTCTGTCGTTTTTAAACGTATCGTTTCTCTGCACCAGACAAAACCTCCTTACTAAAACTTCAGACCGGCTTCTCTGGCGCCGTCTGCCAACTGCTGAACCCTACCCATATACAGGTAACCGCCACGGTCGAACACCGCCTGCTCAATGCCCTTTGCCAGAGCCTGTCTGCCGACAGCGAGCCCAACAGCCTTGGCCGCCTCCTGCTTGCTCTTTCCTTCGATTTCCTTCTTCACATCCGCGTTCAGCGTAGACGCGGAAACCAGCGTTACGCCCGCCACATCGTCGATGAGCTGAGCGTAGATGTGGCTGGTGCTGCGAAACACATTCAGCCGCGGCTTAACCGCTGTGCCGGATATCTTGTTTCGTACTCTTATGTGCCGACCTTTTCTGATCGTATTCTTGTTCTCTTTGCTTATCACTTTAGGCCACCTCTCTACATTCCGGTCTTGCCGACTTTACGCAGCACGTTCTCGCCCTTGTAACGGATGCCCTTGCCTTTGTAGGGTTCCGGCGGACGGATGTCGCGTATATTCGCTGCAAACTGACCGACAGCCTGCTTGGACACGCCGGTCACCTTGATGATGGTGGTGCCTTCCACATCCAGCTTGATGGAGTCCGTCTCAAACACTTCCACCGGATGCGAGTATCCGACGTTGATGACGATCTTGTTTCCGCTCTTCTGCACGCGGTAACCCACGCCGATGATCTCGAGCGTCTTGGTAAAGCCGTCTGTCAGGCCCGTCACCATGTTGGCCACCAGCGCGCGCGTCAGCCCGTGCATCGCCCGGCTGCGCTTGTCGTCGCCGCCGCGCTTCACAACCAGCACGCCCTCTTCCACTTCCACCTGCACCTCGGACGGAATGCGCTCAGCCAGCTCGCCTTTGCTGCTTTTCACCCGAACCACATTTCCCTCTACCGTCACGGTGACGCCTTTGGGAAGCGTGATGGGCAGTTTACCGATTCTCGACATTTTTATTTCCTCCGCATTCGCGTGATTCTCTTTTGGCTACCACACGTAGGCAATGACTTCGCCGCCCACGCCCAGCTGCCGGGCATCACGGTCCGTCATGATGCCTTTGGATGTGGATATGATGGCAATGCCCAGTCCACCCAACACTTTGGGAAGCTCATCCTTGTTGGCATACACCCTCAGACCCGGCTTGCTGATCTTCTTCAAGCCGTTGATGATGGACGAATCCTTCTCACCGTACTTCAGCGTGATGCGGATGATCCCCTGCGGGCCTTCTTCTTTATACTCATACCCTTTGATGAAGCCTTCCTTCAGCAGTATGCCGGCGATCGCTTTTTTTGTCCGGGAAGCCGGCATGTCGATCACTTCGTGCTTGGCTCCTATCGCATTGCGAATACGTGTGAGCATATCCGCTACAGGATCAGTTACAGGCATTAATGTTACCTCCTTGTTTTATCGAACACAAAAAGCTTACCAGCTCGCTTTTCTCACGCCGGGTATTTCACCTTTGTAAGCCAGCTCCCGGAAACAGATACGGCAGATGCCGTATTTGCGCAGCACCGAATGCGGACGCCCGCAAATGCTGCAACGCGTGTAGTTTCTCGTGGAAAACTTCGAGCCTCTCTGCTGTTTGTTAATCATCGACTTCTTAGCCACGTTATTTCCTCCTTAACGCTTGAAAGGCATGCCGAGCAGCGTCAGCAGCTCTCTGGCTTCCTCGTCCGTTTGCGCCGTCGTCACCATCACGATATCCATGCCGCGGATCTTATCCACGTTGTCATAGAC
>JAEWWC010000155.1 GCA_023396555.1 Bacillota bacterium | reverse complement strand
CCACGTACGGCACAATATCGCTGCGCCGCAGCCGGGACAGCTGCACCATTCCGGCCATCACCGTCACGTCGGTACGGCTCACGGACAGCTCTGCATTGAGGCCGTTCGCCAGATTGCGCGCTTCGATGTCGAGGCCGCTGTAGTCCTTGGTCTCCATGACCGGCCGTATCTCCACGTAGACCTCCGCCTTGCCTTCCGCAAGCACCGTCACACCGCTGGGCGGCTGGTAGTCCAGCAACACGGCCACGCTGGTGCTGGCGCCGCTCACGCTGTATGGCGTCAGCCCGATGGAGCTTATACCGCGGATATCATCCGCCGTCCCCGCGATCAGCACCTTATCCGGCACGGAACTGATTCCGGCGATCTCATAGCCCGCCGCCAGTTCATCCTGACCCATGATCGCGCTTTTAACGTCCACCGGCACCGTTTTTGTTGCCAGCACCTTCAGGTTAACGATTACAGAGGGCTGACCCTCGTCAAACAGCGCGCCATCCACTCCGTTGCCGTCGGCATCCAGCAGCTGCACCGGTACGCTCATGTTGTAGCTATCCGTCAACCCGTTCAAATCCACGGAGCACACGGCGCTGGCCACTTTGTCCACGTCCACGCTCGCACCGGATATCGTCACCACGCCGGGCGTTATTTCCGGCGTACCCGCGTAATAGCCAGACGGCACGCTTCCCGTCACATTCACGTTCACCGGCACCGTCTTTGTCTCGTAGTTGCTCACATGCAGCGTCACGTAGCGCGGGCTCACTTCCAGCTCCTGCCCGCGCTCTACAGTCGCCCGCACCTCCAGCGTGTGTTCACCCGGCCCGTTCACGGTAGACAGGTCGACATAAGCCCGTACACTATTATCGGTTAGATATTTCAAGTTGTTCTGGCTCACTTCCACGCGCACATCCACCGTGTCCAGCACGTCGGCCAGATTCCCGGATATATCCAGCCCCTTGGCTTTCAGCTCTTCAATGTTGTCGTAGTGTACCTTGATGTCGGGCATCACGCGCTCCCGGGCGGGGTTCGTTTCCGACAGCACATAGCTCCACAGTATCAGTGCGAAAAACAGCGACATGATTTTCAGCAAAAGGTTGCTGCGGAGCACGCGCCAGACAAACTCAAGCGCCCTCTTCATGCTCGTCACGCCCCTTCCGCTTGAGCCTCAAGGCCCTGTATTTCGCCGCCTGTTTGATCAGATACATTTCCTCCAGTAGATCGCGGATTGCCTTGGAGTCCAGATACCGTATCAGCGTGCCATCCTGCGCCACCGATATCACGCCAGTCTCCTCGGAGACCACCAGCGTCACGCTGTCCGACACCTCGGATACGCCCAGCGCCGCTCGGTGCCGCGTTCCCAGCTCCTGACCTATCTGCTTGTTGTCGCTTAAGGGCAAAAAGCATCCCGCCGCCTCTATCGTGTCCTCCCGTATGATCACCGCACCATCGTGCAGCGGTGAATTGGTGAAAAACAGGTTCTCCAGCAGCTCGGCCGATATCACCGCACCGATGCGCGTGCCGCTCTCTATCACTTCCTTGAGGCCCGTCTTCCTCTCAAACACGATCAGCGCACCCACCCGCTTCTTGGACAGGCTCAGCACCGCTTTCAGTATATTCTCCACCGTTTCCTGCGCGTTTACCACATGCGACGGCGTGAGGTCAATACGCCCGCGCCCCAGCTTGGCCAGCGCGCGCCTCAGTTCCGGCTGGAATATGATCACGATGACCAGAGCGCCCGCCTGCAGCACGTAATTGAGTATCCATGCGGTACCCACCAGCCCCAGAAAATCCATCACCCAGGCCGCCAGCAATATGATACCAAGGCCCTTCAACACCTGCATCGCGCGCGTTTTTGAGGTCAACTTCAAAAGCCAATAAATGACGACAGCCAAAAGCAGTATATCGATCACGTCGATCCATGTAAAATCCGATATGCTGTTTTTTAATGAGTTAAAGATCAGCTCCAAGCCTTAGCACCCTTCGTCAGTTTTTCATGGGGGTCAAAAGCAACATTGTGTATATGTTAATGATATCACCATTGTCAATATTATAAACGAAAAAATTAAAAAAACATACCTTAATATTTGAATGAATCGTAAATAATTACCCGGACACCGGTCTATGTTATGCAGTTCACACCCGCCCGGAAAGATGATATAATGTGTTTCGAGAACTGCCAACGGTTTGCCGTGCCGCGATCCCGCACTCATGTCCATATGCACAGCGGCAAACAGTGCGGCCAGACAAAAGGAGTCAACGCATGAACTTTATCGACACCAAGGAGCAGTCCCTGATGGCCGATTTTTTCCCGTTCGGCTGGGACCTCGGACGGATCGACGCTTGCTGCGCCCATGCTCCCGAGCGCATCTTCGACAGGCAGCCCTTCTGGAGCTCAAAGTTTGACATCACAAGCTGCCCCAGTGCCGAAGCGGTGGATATGATGACCGGTCATGAAATCGCCTACGCCATACACAAGGCCAAGCAAAACGGCCAGCAGCTGGTGCTGATGATGTCCACCAGCCCCATGAGCATGTATGCCTGGGCCGTCTACTTCCTGCAGCAATGGAACACCGACTGCAGTCATGTACACAGCTTCATCATGAACGAATGGAGCGACAAGGACGGCAACGCGATGGATGCGCAGCACCGCGCGTCGTTTGCCCACATGATCCAGTCCGCGTTTTTCACGCCGCTGGGCGAGCTGACTATACCGCTGCACCAGCGCAATTTCGCCTCCCAGAGCAATCTGCACAAATACCCTGAGAAGATCTCAAACCTGAAAGCCAAAGGCGCCGTCATCGTCACCACCTGCGGCATCGGGCGCATGATGCAGCTGGCGTTGTGGGAGCCGCAGTTTGCCTCCGAATTCTCCAGCGAGGAAGAGTGGAAAGCGCAGACTTTCCGCAAAGGCGCCAAGCTCCATCCGCTCACCGTCGAACAATATTCGATGACGCGTTTCGGCGGACGCACCACGCTGGTCCCCTGCTTTGCCAACACCATCGGCCCCGGCCTGTTCCTGATGAGCGATCATGTGATCAGCGGCGTCGGCGGCAGTCTCGCGGGCAACCTGATGTGGCAGGCCATGCCGCTTTGGACAACGCTGCGCTACGGGCCGTCCGTATGGATACCTTCCACCTTCCTGCCCACGCTGCCCGGAAAGCTGTTTTTCCACAAGAACCTGGCGGGCCCTATGGAGCCGGTCCGCGAATCCGTCTCGCTATAACCCATAATATCAAACGCCCATTATCTGCCGAAGAAACGGGCGTTTTTTTGTACCCTGAATGCTGGCATCCCGTAACACTTTTTTAAATCAAAATACACCACCTTATCATTGACAATTCTCGACAATGCGGGTAATATATTTTGAAGTTCAAAATATATTGCAAAGGAAGAATCCATGAGCAGTGACCGGCAAGGCCAGCTGAACGATTTTCTTGTCACCGTGTTTAACGAGATACTGTGCATCGAGGAAAACTGCTTAAAGTCGGGTGAATTCAAGAACCTGTCCATGCGTGAGACACACATCATCGAAGCAGTATGCGCCGCGGAAGAGCTGGGCACGAATAACCGTGCGGGCGATATTGCGCTGACGCAGGGAGTCAGCGCGGGCACGCTGACCACGGCGGTGTCGTATCTCGAAAAGAAGGGCTGCATCGAACGCCGCACCGACCCGCACGACAAGCGCATTGTTCGGCTCTATGCCACCGAGAAGGGAAGGCGCGCCAACGAAGCGCACCATCGCTTCCATCAGCAGATGGTCGCCGATGTGCTGGATGCGCTGTCGCCCGAAGAAACGGACATACTGATCAAGGGTCTGAGAAGCCTGAAAACATTCTTCGACAGCAATAAATAACGACATGGAGGTGCCACCTTGGCCATTCGCATCATCACAGACAGCACAAGCGATATCCCGCTGGAAAATTGCCCGTCGCTGGGCATCGACATCGTTCCTTTGAGCGTCATCATTGACGGAAAGAAATATACAGACGGCGTCGACCTGAAAAAAGAGCAGTTCTATGAGCTGCTGGAGAAAAGCACCACGCTGCCCACGACATCGCAAGTCAACCCGGACGGCTTCCTTGGCTTGTTTCAGCAATATACCGACGAGGGTGACGACGTGCTGGTCATACTGATATCCTCCAAGCTTAGCGGTACATACCAGTCTGCCGTCATCGCGAAGGATATGGTTGGCTCTGACAGCATTCGTGTGGTGGATTCCTTGAGCGCCACGTTCGGTCTCGCCTTGCTGGTCTACGAGGCCATCCGCCTGCGCGATAGCGGCTCCTCCATAGGAGACATCTATCATCATCTGATGGCACTGCGGGACAACGTCAAGTTCCTCGCGGGCGTCGATACGCTCAAGTACCTCAAGATGGGCGGCCGCTTGTCTTCCTCCGCCGCGATTATCGGCGGCATGCTGCAGATCAAGCCGCTGGTATCCATCATCGGCGGCGAGGTGAAGTCCGTCGGCAAGGTCCGCGGCCAGAAGGCGGTGCTCTCGTATCTGGCGGACACGCTGAAATCCCATCCTCCGGATACGCGTTACCCCATCGTATTCGGCCACACGCTCGCGCCCCATCTGCTGGATGAGTTAAACGGAATGATAAAGGACGTGAAATTGGGCGTCCAATATGTCTGTGAGATCGGCTGCGTCATCGCCACGCACAGCGGCCCCGGCTGCATCGGCTTCGCATACATACCCAAGTAATATCATGCCGCCGCTTGAGAGATGTCGCATTTTGCGGTATAATGCCGCATATGGCGACAAACTTCTCACAGCTGCAAAGCGACGTGGCCGCTTGCACCAAATGCGGCCTGCATCAAACGCGCACCCATACCGTGTTCGGCGAGGGCAATATTCATGCGCGCATCATGTTCATCGGCGAAGGGCCGGGGCGGGATGAAGACCTCCTCGGGCGCCCGTTCGTGGGCGCGGCCGGCCGGTTGCTGGACAAGATGCTGGAGTCCATCGGCTTTAACCGCAACACTGTATTCATCGCCAACGTCTTAAAGTGCCGCCCGCCGGGCAACCGTGATCCGGAGCCGGACGAAGCTGCCGCCTGCATCGGCTATCTGCGCGCCCAGGTGGCTTTGATCAAACCTAAAATCATCGTGTGCCTGGGCCGCATCTCCGCAAAATATATACTGAACACCGACATACGCATCATGCGGGACCGTGGCGTATGGCATGAGGTCAAAGGCTTTCATATCATGCCCACCTACCACCCCGCGGCGCTGCTGCGCAACGAAGATTTGAAACGCGACGCATACCGCGACCTGCTCGCCATCCGCGCCAAATACGATGCGCTGTGCAAAGGAGACGACCTGTGAACCTCGATACGATTAACAGCGACATACTGAACGCAGCCGCGTCCTTCGGCAAAACCAGGAGCGACATGGTGTTCGGCGCAGGCCCTTCCGGCGCACAGCTGATGCTGATCGGCGAAGCGCCCGGTGCGGAGGAAACGCGCCTCTCCCGCCCTTTCGTGGGCCGTGCCGGCAAGAATCTGGATGAGTTTTTAGCTGCCGTGCAGCTGAAACGCCAGAACATCTACATCACCAACGTGGTGAAGTTTCGTCCTTTCAAGACCAGTGCAAAGGGAACGCTGTCCAACCGCCCGCCGGAGAAGGACGAGATTGCCTGCATGAAGCCACTGCTGCTGCGCGAGATCGAAGCCATCCATCCGCGAATCGTCGTCACGCTGGGCAACGTGCCGCTCAAATGCCTCGCGGGCATCAACGCCACCATCGGAACGCACCATGCCGCGCCGATAACTGCCGGCGCACTGACGCACAAATTCATGCTGTTTCCGCTCTATCACCCGGCCAGCATCATCTATAACCCGTCGCTGCGCACCGTCTACGATCAGGACCTCGTCAAACTGCGCCGCCTGCTGGACGCGCTTCAGATCAGTTAATAATTATTTTTCATTTTATTAATATTCGTCATATATATGTAACATTTAGTCCGCACTTCTTTTCTCTTCACTTTTCTCGTGATTAATGGTGCTTTTGTGGTTTGCGTACGCCGTTTGTATTTGATATTTTTGTATTATAAAGGCGGACTGCAGCCGGCCACCGCGAGAGCAATGAAATCATTTTAATCAAAAGAAAAGCCTCCGCAAAAAAAGGGCAGCACCTTCGCCCTTTTTTTGTTATATTCCAGCATCAACCGGACAGTGCTATCCAGCACAAGGACCTTCGGGGCCTTAAGGTCAAGGTAATGGGGGCGCTGCCCCCGAACCCCCGTTACTTTTTAAAAAGTAACAAAACAATATACGGAAATCGTTATGATGCCATCCCGAAAGTAAATAAAAAACCCCGCGCGCGGCGGGGCGTGTGTTCACGTTATTCCTGCGTGGCCAGCGCCTGCGTCTTGTCGGCCAGCACCAGCGCATCGATCATCTCGTCCATGTCACCGTCTATAAACTGCTCCAGCTTGTACAGCGTAAGCGATATCCGGTGATCCGTCACGCGCCCCTGCGGGAAATTGTACGTACGGATGCGCTCGCTGCGGTCGCCCGACCCCACCTGACTCCTGCGGTTCTGCGACATCTCCTTCTCCTGCGCCTGCTTGGCGATGTCATACAACCGTGCCTTCAATACCTTCATCGCCTTTTCCTTGTTCTTCAGCTGCGACTTCTCGTCCTGACACGTCACCACCAGCCCGCTCGGCTCGTGCGTAATGCGCACCGCGGAGTCTGTCGTATTCACGCTCTGCCCGCCGTTGCCGGAAGACCGGTACACGTCGACGCGCAGATCACCCGGGTTGATATCGATCTCCACATCCTCCGCCTCAGGCAGCACCGCCACCGTCGCCGCGGACGTATGGATGCGGCCGGACGTCTCCGTCTCGGGCACACGCTGCACGCGGTGCACGCCGCTCTCATACTTCAGCCGCGAATAAGCGCCCTTGCCGGATATCAGCAGCGTCAGCTCCTTCACGCCGCCCAACTCGGTGATGTTGGAACCCAATCGCTCTACCGTGTAGCCTTCGCGCTCCGCGTAACGCGTATACATGCGCCACAAAGCCGCTCCGAACAACGCCGCCTCGTCGCCGCCCGTGCCCGCGCGTATCTCCAGCACCACGTTCTTGTCGTCGTTGGGGTCCTTGGGCAGCAGCAGGAACCGCATCTCCTCCGTCAACCGCTTTTCCGCCTGCTGCCGCTCAGCCAGCTCCTCCTTCGCCATCGCCGCGATCTCCGCGTCGTCGTCCGCCGACATCACGGCCAGCTCAGCGATCTGCGCTTGGTTCTCCGTGTACTCGGCGAACTTCGCCACCACCTCGGTCAACGACGAATGCTCCTTCACCAGCCGCGTGTAGAGCTCCTGATTCTGTATCACTTCGTTCTGAGCCAGCTGCGCCTCCAACTGCTCATATCTCATCTTCTGCGCTTCCAGTTTGTCAAACATACATACACCCTATATTTTTCGGGCGGTCACGATGCGGTCACGCCCCGAATAGTCTCTTTTTATTATAATATCCGAAAAACCGGCGCCGGTCAGCAAATCCGCCACCGCCGCCCCCTGCGTCATGCCGATCTCCAGCACCAGCGCGCCGTTTGGGTTGATATAACGCCCCGCATCACGTGCGATCACGCGATAGCAGTCCAGTCCATCACCCGCTGTCAGCGCCAGCTTGGGCTCATAGTCCTTCACGCCCGCGTCCAGCCCGGCGTATTCCTCCTCACTGACATACGGCGGATTGCTGATGATTAAGTCATACGTCCCCGTTACGCTGCTTAGCATATTGCTCAAAAAAAAGCGCACATCTGCACCGTTTTGTGAGGCATTTTGCGTAGCCAGCTTTAAAGCCGCTTCGCTGATATCGCACGCGTCCACAGCAGCCTTCGTCTCCGCCGCCAGCGCTATCGCAATGCAGCCGCTCCCCGTGCCGATGTCCAGCGCGCCTTTGTATCCGTTCGCTTTGACCAGCTCAATCGCCGCCTCGGCCACCAGCTCCGTCTCCTGGCGGGGTATCAGCACGTCAGGCGTCACGTCCAGCGTGAGATACCGAAAGTACGCTTTGCCCGTCGCATATTCCACCGGCATCCCGCGCAAGCACCTGTCCGCAATGCTTACAATCTGCTCCCACTGTGCATCGCTCACAGGCAGTTCACGGAACACGTCGCTTAGCTCTATGTCCAGCGCGTGCGATACGATCACGCGCGCCTTCGCCTCCGGCTCCGGTATGCCCGCAGCCGTCAGCTGCTGCCGCACTACGCCGAAGGCTTCCCTTGCCGTGTCCATCTATAGCGCCTCG
>JAEWWC010000047.1 GCA_023396555.1 Bacillota bacterium | reverse complement strand
TCTTTACTGCCTCTTGAACGTTCTCACACGTATCACGCCTTCAATCTGACTAATCGCGCTAACCGCCGCGTCCGGCACGTCCTCGTCCAGGTTGATCACGGTATACGCGATCTCGCTCTTGGACTTGTTCACCATGTCGGTGATGTTCGCGCCCGAATCCGCCAGCACCGCCGTCATTTTACCCACCATGCCCGAGGTGTTCCTGTGGATCACCGCGATACGAAAAGCACCAGTAAACGGCAGCACCGCGCTCGGCAGGTTCACCGAGTTGATGATCTTGCCCGTCTCCAGATAATCTTTCAGCTGGCTGGCCGCCATCTTCGCGCAGTTCTCCTCCGACTCAGGCGTCGATGCGCCGAGGTGCGGTATGCAGATCACGCTTTCGTTATCCAGCAGCCGCGCGTTGGGAAAATCCGTTACATAGCGGAAAATCCGCTTCTCCTCCAGCGCCACAAACAGCGCGTCGTATTCCACCAGCCCGTTGCGCGCGAAGTTTAAAAGCACCGCGCCTGGCTTCATCTTGGCGATCTCCGCCGAGCCGATGAAGCTCTTGGTGTTGTCCAGCAGCGGCACATGCAGCGTTACATAGTCGGAGCACGACAGCAGCTGTTCCAGATTCAGCGCACGGTGCACATCCTGAGACAGCCCCCAGGCCGACTCGATGGATATGTACGGGTCGTAGCCGATTACGTCCATGCCCAGCGAATGCGCCGCGTTGGCTACCATCACGCCGATGGCGCCAAGGCCGATCACGCCCAGCGTCTTGCCGTTAAGCTCGGGTCCCACGAACTTCTTCTTGCCCTTTTCCACCTGCGCCAGCACGTCGTCAGCGCTGCCTATAAGCGTCTTCACCCATTCCGTGGCTTCCACCAAATTCCGGCTCGCCATCAGCATGCCCGCCAGCACCAGCTCCTTCACGCCGTTGGCGTTGGCGCCCGGCGTGTTGAACACCACGATGCCCTGCTCCGCGCAGGCTTCCACCGGTATGTTGTTGACACCCGCGCCTGCCCGTGCTATCGCCAGCAGGCTTCCCGGAAACACCATGTCGTGGCATTTGGCGCTGCGTACCAGTACCGCTTCATACTCGCTGAAGTCGTCCGAAACCTGATACGCATCCGGCGTCAGATAATCATAAATGGCGTCGGATATAGCGTTTAACTTCTTGATTCTGAACATGTTGTTTATCCTCCAAAAACATATCTCTTTATGATTTGGCGGCTCCGTAGCGGGGTCACCTCATTAAACGGATTTTCAGGCGTTCTTTTCAAAATCCTTCATCACGTCGACCAGCTTTTGCACGCCTTCCACCGGCATCGCGTTGTAGATGCTGGCACGCATGCCGCCCACGCTGCGGTGTCCTTTGATGTTGACGATGCCTTCCGCCTTGCACTTGGATATGAACTTCTTATCCAGGTCTTCGTTGCCCGTCACAAACGGTATGTTCATCAAAGAGCGGTCCTTCTTCTCCACGGTGCCCTTGAACATCGGCGAGCTGTCGAGGTAATCGTACAGCAACCCGGCTTTGTACTCGTTCGTCTTCTGCATCGCCGGTATTCCACCGTTCTCCAGCAGGTGGGAGAATACCAGGCCCGCAATGTAGATGCCGTACGTCGGCGGCGTGTTGTACATGGAATCGTTGTCCGCGTGTATCTTGTAATCCAGCATCGTCGGTATGCTCGACGGCGCTTTGCCGATCAGATCCTCGCGGATGATCACCAGCGTCACGCCCGCCGGGCCGATGTTTTTCTGCGCTCCCGCGTAGATTACGGCGTAATCGTTCACGTTGATCACTTCAGACAGTATGCAGGACGACATGTCCGAGATCAGCGGCAGTCCGTTCACATCCGGCAGCTTGGTATAACGTGTGCCATAGATGGTGTTGTTGGACGTAATGTGCACATAGTCCGCGTCGCCCTTGAACATATCCGCATTCAGTTCAGGTATGTATGAAAAAGTCTTGTCTTCCGAAGACGCAGGCACAACCACTTCACCCGTCTTCTTGGCTTCCGAGATCGCCTTCTTGCTCCACATGCCGGTGTTCACGTAGTAAGCGCGCTTGTGGGTCGTCATCAGGTTCAGCGGAATCATCGAGAACTGCAGGGACGCTCCGCCCTGCAGAAACAATATCTTGTAGTTTTCCGGGATATTCATCAGCGCGCGCAGATCCTTCTGAGCACGGGCCAGAATATCTTCAAAATCCGCTGAGCGATGGCTCATCTCCATCACGGACATACCGCTGTTACCGAAATGCACCAGTTCTTCCTGCGCTTTTTTCAGCACGGCTTCGGGCAGACATGCCGGTCCGGCAGAAAAATTGAATACTTTCATAGTACCCTCCTGCAATTTATTAGTGATTTTTTAACGACATTGTTAAAAAAATATCAAACTTATTAGAATTTATTATATGTGCGCCTTGCAATAAAGGCAAGCGCAATTCACTACGGGGGTCCCCGAAAAGACGAAGACTTTTTGGGTGGCCGTCATGTCTGCTAGTATAACATACAAAAAATCAGCCGTCACGCATCATCTGTGCGTTTATAACAGGAAATTTGTATATATTATAGTAACTGATTCACCCTAATCACTTGACAATACTTTAGGCATTGCCCTATAATCACGATATTAAAAATCGACCGCCACTTATTTACCGGTATAATACCGTTTTTATCGCACATATTATGTTAGCAAAGAAACAGACACTTGGGGGAGGAACACCATGGCAAGCGAGCAGGTCATACTTACAAAAGACGGGTTGATGGAAAAGCAGGAAAAGCTGGACTTTCTCAAGACCGTCAAAAGAGCTCAGATATCTGAGCAGATAAAGGAAGCGCGTGCATTTGGCGATCTCTCTGAGAATGCCGAATACGACGAAGCCAAAAACGAGCAGGCCCGTGTGGAAACAGAGATCGCCCAGCTCGAAAAGCTGCTTCGCAATGCCGTCGTGGTGGAAGATAACGAGGTGGACCATTCCACCGTCAACATCGGCACCAAAGTGCGCATACTGGACATGGAATTCGGTGAGGAGGAAGAATACCACATCGTCGGCTCGGTAGAAGCGGATGCGGACAAACGCCGCATCTCCAACGAGTCTCCCGTAGGCGCTGCGCTCATCGGCAAGCGTGTGGGCGACATCGCCGAGGTGTCCACGCCGTCTGGCATGGTGCTCAATTTCAAGGTTATCGATATTTTCAAATAGAAGGCGGCCATAATGGAAGAAATCATAAACCAGACTCCGGAGCTTTCCGAGGTGCTCCGGGTACGCAGAGAAAAGCTGGACGCGCTCCGTGCGGCCGGCCAGGATCCCTTTGTCATCACACAGTTTGCGCGCTCCCACTCCAGCAACGATATTCTCACCGGTTTCGAAACGCTGGAAGGGCAGCACGTCACGCTGGCGGGCCGCATGATGAGCAAGCGCATCATGGGCAAAGCCAGCTTTTCGCACATCATGGATCAGAGCGGCCAGCTCCAGCTCTACGTCCGCCGGGACGTGTTGGGCGAGGAGCCGTATGCTGAATACAAGAAGCTGGACATCGGCGACATCATTGGCGTGGAGGGCGAAGTCTTCAAGACCAACGCCGGCGAAATCTCCGTCAAAACCACGAAGATCACGCTGCTTGCCAAGTCGCTGAACCCGCTGCCTGAAAAGTT
This sequence comes from Bacillota bacterium, assembly GCA_023396555.1. Classification (GTDB taxonomy): domain Bacteria; phylum Bacillota; class Clostridia; order Christensenellales; family SZUA-584; genus SZUA-584. The sequence continues at coordinate 23,944 of JAEWWC010000047.1, read as the reverse complement.
CCATGGCCTCAAGGACATGGACCTGCGCTACCGCCAGCGCTATCTCGACCTCATCGTCAATCCCGAGGTCAAGAATGCGTTCTTTGCTCGTTCGCTGATCGTCAAGTCCATCCGCGAATACCTGGACAAGCAGGGTTACATTGAGGTGGAAACGCCTATACTGATGAGCAGCGCGGGGGGGGCGGCTGCCAAGCCGTTCATCACGCACCACAATACGCTGGATATCGACATGTATCTGCGCATCGCCACCGAGCTGCACTTAAAGCGGCTCATCGTGGGCGGTTTCGAGCGCGTGTACGAGATTGGACGCATATTCCGCAACGAGGGCATGTCCATCAAGCACAATCCGGAGTTCACCACCATCGAGCTGTATCAGGCCTACGCCAACGTGGACGATATGATGGACCTCTGCGAGAACTTATTCTACCACTGCTCGAAGATGCTGCACGGCACCGGCCAGATTTCCTATCAGGGCACGCCGGTCGATCTCACGCCGCCGTGGCAGCGCCTCTCGATGCTGGACGCCGTCCAACAGTTCACCGGTGCCGACTTCTCGGACTGCACCGACGAGCAGGCGAACGAAATTGCCAAAGGCATCGGCCTTCATGTGCTGGAGTCCAAGGAGAATGCCTCAAAGCAGTGGACCCGCGGTGAGCTGCTGTACGCCGCGTTCGAGCAGTTCGTTGAGGACAACCTCACCGGCCCCACGTTCATCACGGGCTACCCGGTGGAAGTCTCCCCGCTGGCCAAGAAGATGCCGTCCTGCCCGTGGCTCACCGAGCGCTTCGAGCTGTTCATCACCGGCCGCGAGATGGCCAACGCCTTCTCGGAGCTCAACGACCCGGACGACCAGCGCGCCCGCTTCATGGAGCAGGCCCGCCAACGTGCGATGGGCAACGAGGAAACGGAGATGATGGACGAGGACTTCCTCACCGCGCTGGAATACGGCCTCCCGCCCACCGGCGGCATGGGCATCGGCATCGACCGCATGGTGATGCTGCTGACCGACAGCTATTCCATCCGCGACGTACTGCTGTTCCCCACGATGAAACCACGGGAATAACCCGAGAGCCGCAAGGCTCCTGATATATTTGCAAAAGCGCCGTTGGCAAATCAACGGCGCTTTGCTTTTTAACTTGTCATTCCGAGCCTGCGATACCCATTCCGGGCACAGGTGAATCCCCTGCCCATTCGCCCCCGTTTCAGTTCACCAATGCCAGGTGGAATTTCCCATTGGCAGGGAATATAGGCTTATCCTCATTTTTAGCTTTGCTAAATGCATCTTCGCCCACAGATACCAGGCATGGGATTGTGGGCATGCAATTGGCTTTACGTATTTAACTGACTCTCACAGATACCAGAGCAGTGCTTTCAAAATCATTTTCAATAAATGATACCGCATAAGGAAGCTCATTCATTGGAACAATATTATTCAGCCTTATTGACGGAGAAATGATATGGGATATGAAGCAATAATTCTGGTTATAGCATGGATAATAACTAGTATTGGACTGATAATATTTGTGCCTAAAATTAAAATCCGTGAAGCTATCGTTATATTTCTCTTCAAGCAGCTCATCACATGGGTAGTCGGCTTATTGGTTGCCGAGTTAGGCCTTATTATTTATCCGATTAGATCATTTGCATACGCTACCCAGGCTAGTTTTGATTTTGAGTATTTCATTTATCCGGCTATATGTGTTATTTTCAATCTGCATTATCCTGTTGGAACAAAACCTTTAAGACAACTGATACACTATTTTAGTTATTGCTCTGCCATTACTATTATTGAGGTGATAATTGAGAGAAACACCGATATCATAGATTATGTCCATTGGGAATGGTATGTGACTTGGATTACCCTTTTTATTACTTTTTGGGTTTCAAGAAAATTTTATCTCTGGTTCTTCAAACTGAATAAAAAAAATGTATAGGTTCCAACATTCTTTTAACTCCCTCAATGGTTCTATTTCGCCCCATGACACCACTGACAAGGTTTATATCCTATGAATGAAAATATCTTATCCTTGGTTTTTACTTTGCCGCACAAGCTTCACCCAGTCCATTGATGCTGCTTAACCTCGGACATCTCCCCTTTTGCCTCCCGTTGATATTTATGAAAAATTTATTGTTTATCGGTACCCAGCATGGTAAAATGCAAATACTCACATTCCGCCTTGCCCGTTACGCTCATTTTTTGCAAAATGCCTGCAAAGTTGTGGACGGGCGGCGATTGTGGTATGATGGGCGGTAAGAAGGAGTGATGCATTTGCCGCCGACGCTGCGAGTCGTTTTAAGGTTTCTGTGGTACGTCTTTTCCCGCATATTCATATGGGGTATCGCGGTCGCTCTTGTCGTACTCTCCTTTTACGCGGCGATGGACTTCATGAACGCCCAGATACTCGTGAAGGACGGCCTGCAGCTCCGTGCCGAGGTCATCATCAAGGGAGACGACCCGACGGCGCTCAGCAAAGTGTTCTCCAAGAGCTTTCTCGAGCAGGATACTCTGCTCAGTTCCGGCATTTACCGGTCTTACGTGATATCCGATCTCGACTACAGCGCGGAAGTCAACTTTCATCTGATCATGCCTTGGCAGAATGCCATTACGCTGCGCGTAACCGAAGAGGTCAGCGGCATTGAGGGCACCGTGCTGGGCAGCGCCGAAAGCGATGATGCCCTCAGCGAGACCCCGCCGCAGTGGCAGAACGCGGTATACAATGTCCGGCTGATCCGCTACGAGGGCAACTGGCGCATCGTCGGCATGGATCTGGTCGAATCACTACCCTCGCCCACGCCGTCGCCCACGCCCGAACTGTCCCCCACACCGTCTCCCTCCCTCGCTGCCCCTGTCGGAGAGCCGACAGAATCAGCGGAGCCGGATAATCAACAGGAGATCATCGAGGACTGATGCAGGTGCTTTTCGGAAAAGCGTATCTCGCACCGCTGGCGGGTTATACGGACGCGGCGTTCCGGCATCTGTGCATCGAGCAGGGAGCCAGTCTCACATACACAGAAATGGTCAGCGCCATGGGGCTGCACTACGGGTCCGAGAAAACAGCCTCCCTTGTGGCCTTTGCGGATAACGAGCAGCGCGCGGGCGTGCAGCTGTTTGCCAATCAGCCCGAACCACTGGCGCAGAGCATCTGCCGCCTTCAGGACGAGTACGCGGAGCGAATCGCGCTGTTCGACATCAACATGGGCTGTCCCGCCCCCAAGATCACCGGCGGCGGTCAGGGCTGCGCGCTGATGAAGGACATGCCGCTCGCGGCGCGGCTCATCGAAGCCGCAGCCAAAGTCTCACGCTTGCCCGTCACCGTCAAGTTCCGCAAGGGCTGGGACGATGCCTCCGTCAATGCCGTCGAGTTCGCGCGCATGGCCGAACAGTCGGGGGCGGCGGCGGTCGCGGTACACGGACGCACGCGGCACCAGTTCTACAGTGGCCACAGCGATTCATCGATTATCACACAGGTCAAGGCTGCCGTATCCATCCCCGTCATTGGGAACGGAGACATATTCACTGCGCAGGATGCGGCAAACATGCTTCATATTACCGGCTGCGACGCCGTCATGGTCGCCCGCGGCGCGCTGGGAAATCCGTTCATCTTCCGGGAGATCAACCGCCTGCTGGAAACGGGCGAGAACATGCCTCCGGCCACATTCGAGGAAAGGGCTGCTGCGCTGCTCAAGCAGGCGCAGCTGGCCTGCGAATCCAAGGGTGAGCGCAATGCCATGCGGCAGATACGCAAGCACGCCGCCTGGTATCTGAAGGGTGCTAAAAACGCGGCGCGGCTGCGCGAAGCCGCCGTCCGCCTGCAAACATATGGTGAACTGGTCAGCTTGCTGGAAAGTCAGGCAGAGGCGAATCCCTCTGCAAACCATTTTTGATCTTCGCGCTGCAATCCCACGGTTGAAAAAAGTGACTGCATGTATTATAGTATATGTTGGTCTGTTTTAATCAAAACAGCGGTGGTGAAATAAAACTTAAAGGGGTTTGGGATAGATGGGTCTGTTTGAGTTCAACGATATCGGGATAGACCTTGGCACAGCCAGTGTTCTGGTTTATGTGAAGGGCAAGGGCATCGTATTGCGTGAGCCTTCTGTCGTGGCTGTCAACCGCAACACCGGCGAAATCATCGCCATCGGCGAGGAGGCCCGCGTGATGCTGGGCCGCACGCCGGGCAACATCGTGGCGGTGCGGCCGCTGCGCAACGGCGTTATTTCCAACTTTCACGATACGGAGCGCATGCTGCGCTACTTCCTGCGCAAGGTGATCGGCCGTCGGTTGTTCTTCAAGCCGCGCGTCATCGTGTGCGTGCCTTCGGGCGTCACTGAGGTGGAGCGCCGCAGTGTCATCGAAGCGGCGGAAGAAGCCGGCGCGCGCCATACCGGCCTCATCGAGGAACCGATGGCAGCCGCCATCGGCGCGGGCATCGATATTTCCGCACCTTTTGGCAACATGGTCATCGACATCGGCGGCGGCACCTGCGACATCGCTGTCATCTCGCTCGGCGGCATCGTCATCAGCGACTCCGTCAAGGTCGCGGGGGACAAGTTCGATGAAGCCCTCATTCGCTACATGAAAAAGAAGCACAACATGCTCATTGGCGAGAGAACCGCTGAAGAGATCAAGATCAACATCGGTTCGGCATTCCCCCGCAAGGAGCAGATACACATGGAAGTTGCAGGCCGCAATCTTATCTCCGGCCTGCCCAAAGCGGTCACATTAAGCTCCAACGAGACGATCGAAGCGCTGGAGGAGCCTCTGAACGCGATGATGGAAACGCTGCACGGCGTGCTGGAGCGCGTTCCCCCGGAACTTTCCTCCGACATTGCAGAAAACGGCATCTGCATGACGGGCGGCGGCTCGCTGCTGTACGGCTTGGACCGGCTGTTCAGTGAAAAGACAGGCATCCCCTGCTATGTCGCGGAAGACGCGATATCCTGTGTCGCCATCGGCACCGGCATGGCGCTCGACAACATGGATCTTTACTCCAATGGCACGGTTTACGATTACCGTAAGGGCGATTATTACAACAATTACTGATCGTCCGGTCATGTAATAAAGGAGTGACCATATTGGATTATCGTGACTTTGATGACGGGCTGAAAATGCCCGCCGGTACCAAAAAGCCTGCCAATTCCGGCGGGAATGCCCGGCCAGCCGCCCCGAACGGCAAAACCGGCGGCAACAGAAACCCCGCCGCTTCTAACGGATATTCGCGCCCTGCCTCCGCAAACGGTTATGAAGCGGGAAGCTACAAAAAAACCGCCGGTTCATACGGCTCCGCCCGTCCCGCCGCCCCGGCCAAATCCGTCCAAAGCAATCCGCCAAGCCGTTACCACGGCCTGATTAAGGCGCTTATCGCGGTTTTTTGTGTGCTCATCGCCGGCGTCGTCGCTATCGGTATCTATTTCGTTTCGCGCTGGAAGGACGACGACTACAGCTCGCTGCAGTCTAACAGCCTCGTTGTGCTGGCGCCCGGTATGGAACCGACGAAGGACTCTGACGCCGGAACGATCGCCGTCGCAGCCGAGCCCACCCCCACGTCGCCCGATGATTCGGCCATCGTCTATAACGGCCAGACATACGTCAAAAATAAAAACATCGTCAATCTGCTTTTCCTTGGCATCGACACCAACACCGACCGCAAAAAGTGGAAGATGGGCTACCGTAGCGACATGCTGATGGTCTGCGCCGTCGATATCGCCGCAAAAAAGGCAACGCTCATTTCCATTCCGCGCGATACCTATACCACCATGTACAAACTCGACAAGGAAACGGGCGAGGTTGAGAAAACCGTTCAGGACAAGATCAATGCGGCCTACGCTTACGGCGGCGGCGCTTCGCACTATTCCTACGCCAACGCGATGGCCTGCGTAGAAATGTTCCTTGAACGACGCTGCGAGCTGGAACAACCTCTCGATTTTGAGCTGGATATCCCGGTATACCTGTACGCCGGCATTGATATGGACGGCATCACACAGGTTGCGTCGGCAGTCGGCGGTGTTGAAGTCACTTTGAACGAGTCTGTTCCCAAAGTCGGAAGAAAAGGTGAAACAGTTTTACTCAAATACGACAATGCGTTTGAGTTTCTAACCAACCGCCACGACACGGACGGCGATACCCACCGCGCAGCAAGGCAACAACAGTTCATGATCTCTCTCGCCAAAAAGATCAAAAGCATGGGTCCGGTCGATATGATACTGTCACTTTACGATGAGCTTCAAAAATACGTGTGGACCAACCTCAACACCGATCAGATGATCGATTTTGCCAAGATACTCACTAAGGTCGATATCGACTCCATTGACATGCATATGATCACCGGAGAGGGTGAAACGACGAACTCTTACCACATGCTTCACGACGAAGATGCCACGCTGCAGCTGCTGCTGGATGTTTACTACACCAAAGTATCATAAATATGTTGACTGCTTACCCGCTACATCGCGGGTTTTTTATTTTCATTTTCCGGTGTTTGATCTGGGCCATGATATTGACTCCTGCACCATTTTATTGTACTGTGTGCTTATAAACGACTTCCATCAAGTCTCGTCTTCCCCGTCTATTTATATACCGGAGGAAATCGTATGGAAAAGTTATTTAAAGCAGAGTTCATTCTGGGTCTCATCGGGTCCATTATCGGAGTCGTCGCGTTCATACTGTCCATCGTATTCGGCATCGTCCAAAATACGCTGTATTTAGAGTCTTTCGTCTTTACCGCCATCATCACCGCAACACTGCTGCTGACTGCTTTCATATTTGGTTTCGCCGGTACTTCCAAGCTCAGACACAACGATAAAGGCGGCGGTATATTGCTTGTCATGGCTGGCGGGCTCTCTCTGGTCGCGCTTATCGCAGGTTTATATGCCGCTTGGTCCTCGTTTTTCGCGCTGCCGCTTTACTTTACCGGCGGTATTATGGCTCTTTGCCGAAAACCCTACCTGCCACAATACCCCCAATAACAAACTTGATATTGCCCTGCTGAACTGCTAATAAAAATAATTATCAAATACCCGTTTAGTTATAATAATACAAATTGACGAAATATGAGGCAAATGCTAAGATGAATTTGATATCCTAAGTGGTATCATATTAAATAATCTTTAGGAGGGTATAAAATGTATAAAACAGAGTCTACGCTCGGCTTGATTGGTGCTATTATTGGCATAGTTGTCTTTATAATTATGCTTATCGTCGGCCTCGTTCTTGGCGCATTGGGTTCTTTGGCCGTCGGCTACGGCGGTGGTGCTTTGATCGCATTAGCCATTGTCGGAATTATTCTAACCCTTGTATCTTTTATACTTGGTTTTGTTGGCTCTTCAAAACTCAGAAAAGATGAAAAGAGTGGCGGGGTTCTTTTAATCGTTTCTGGCGCACTTTCCTTTATTGCCATATTTGTTGGTGGCTGGTATGCTGTTTTCTCAGCAGCTCTGTTGCTTGTTGGCGGTATCATGGCACTTGTCAAGAAACCCCAGGCTCCTGTTGCCTAATATAAGGGCTCTATGTCAATGGTTGGGGTAACCTCATAAACGAAAGTCAATTGACAGGGATCCAATCACGAGGAAGTGATTGGATCCCTGTTTGCATTTAGAGTCAGCAGTATACGTCGACGAAAATTATCAAAACTACGGTATCCGTAGGCAATCCGCTTAATCACCTTAATGGTGTTGTTGACGCCCTCGGTAAAACCATTGGAATAGCAGCAATCAAAAGCATTAAGGATGAAGGGTTCCCAGTTTTTCAGCATCGTCAGGCATGGTTTGAATTCAGAAATATCAGCAGTAAAAGCATATACCCGAAACTCGCGCAGTCGTTGTTTGGCTTCCATTGAATCAGTAGAATCCATAAATCGATAAAACGCCTCTTTAAGCAGATAGGCCTCACGCAGGTCTCTGGAGAAAAGAAGCATATGCTCAACAGCCTGTTTGTTGTCATCGCTTAAGGCCGCCATATGGGCAAGAAGTAATCGGCGGCTGCGCTTGAAATATTTACGCTGCTCAGGCAGCAGATTCTTCTGTACTCTCTTACGGACATTCTCCAACGCCCATGTACAATATCTAACGACATGGAACCTGTCGATCACAACTGTTGCGTTTTTAAAGAGGGCTTGAGCAATCTTAAGATACTCTTTATTCATATCCATCACCACGTATTTAACTTTGTCCCGGTTGGGGAAAGCCTTTAAATAATCAAGAATATGGGCTGCAGTCCTGTCGGGCAGAATGTCGACAATAGTTTTATCCTTGGGCGATGTCAGGATACATTGGAACTTGCCGGCATCGGTATTGCCGCGAAACTCATCTATGGATAAAACCTTTGGTAACTTGGGTGGTTTACCGTAGTCTGCCAACTGGAGCCAGCGTGCGACTGTAGATTGGCTGATACCGAGCCTTTTTGCAATATCTTTGCGGGAACACTTGTATTGGAGTTCACTAAGACATAGCATAGCCATACGGTTTGTGATACGGTGGAATCTGGGCAACAGATAATTCTTTTCATAAAATCGCTTGCCACAGAGAGGACATCGGTACCGCCGTTTTTCATAGACCCAGCGAACCGGCTTTGCCTGAAAAGGAATATCTTTGACTGATTGCAGCCGATAATCATGCACAATATTTGTGAGTGTTCGACACTGGGGACATTCATGAGCAATGCGCTTCATCCGAAACCTGACTTCAAAATAAGCTGCATTACTGATTCCCTGAATTTCTATACCTTCCATATCCAGCAGTTTCGCGCTATAATCCACTTGAGGCATATTTCTCTCCTTGTAGGGGATTGTTGTGGTGACTTTAGTCTACAAGGTTTTGAAGATTTATGCCTCTTCTTTTTTCCTTACCCCAATGTAAAGTATAGAACCAATATAAGAAACACAGAGCGGCCAATCAGCCGCTCTTTTTCTTTTTAATTGATTATATTTACAATTCATGTTACGATTCTATTGATATCACAAAGGTATCATAAATATAATTATAATGGAGGGTATTATCATGAACGCACCCGGCACAACATTGCTCAAGGTTGTCAGTATTCTTTACATCATCTGTGGTGGCCTTTTTGCTTTAATTGCACTGTTATCCTTATTCTTAGGATCAATGCTTGGAACCTTTGTCTCCAGTCTGTTAGGCGGCTATGCGGCCGGCCTTGTCGGAGGCGCCGTCGGTATTATTCTGTTCATCGTTTTCCTCATCATCGCCGCTATCGATCTCGTGGCCGGCATCGTAGGTATAAAACAGTGTGGAGATCCGTCCAAAGCCACGTTTTTTATCGTTTTCGGCTTCATTCTCGGCGGTCTGTCCCTGATCTCGTTCATCACCAACTTCCAGGTCGGAAACCTGATCGGGCTCATCATGCCTGTGCTATTCATTGTCGGCGGCTTCCTGAACAAGAACGCAGCCAAACCCGTTGCTTAACCTACAGCAAACATTACAAGCGGCTCAAAAAACTGAGTCGCTTTTTTGTTGCTGAATATTAAAAGGCCCCGACTAAGGGCCTTTGTATCGATAAGACTTTGTTTCCTATTCCCCTTCCAGATCGGCCAGCCAAGTCTCGCTTTCCGCGTCCGAGGGCATGCGCCAGTCGCCCCGCGGCGACAGCGACACGCTGCCCACCTTGGGCCCGTCCGGCATGCACGAGCGCTTGAACTGCGACGCGAAAAACCGCCGGTAAAACTGCCGCAGCTGCTCTTTGAGCTGCGCCTCGGTGTATTCCGGATACGCGTGCTTCGCCAGCAGCAACACCTTCTTGGGAGCCATCTCAAACCGCAGTATGTAATACATGAAGAAGTCGTTCACATCATATGGCCCGATCTGCTTCTGCGTATCTTGCCGCTCGTCCTTGTCTGTGGGCGGCAGCAGTTCAGGGCTGGGCGGTATCGCGACAATCTCCCGCGCAATGTCGTTCAACGCAGCGTCGTCTTGGGACACATACAGCACCATCTCCTTGATCAGCGTCTTGGCTACGCCCGCGTTCACGCCATACATCGATATCTGGTCACCCGCGTACGTGCAGAAGCCCAGCGCCAGCTCGGACAAATCGCCGGTGCCCACCACCAGCCCGCCCAGCTGGTTCGCGAGGTCCATCAGCACTTGCGTGCGCTCGCGCGCCTGCGCGTTCTCATACGTAACGTCCGCTCTGCCGTCATGCCCTAAGTCCTCAAGGTGCGCCTTCGCCGCGTTCACGATGCTGATCTCGCGCAGCGTCGCCCCCGTCGCCGTCACCAAACGGCGCGCGAGGTCTTGAGTCGCGTCGGTGCTGCCAAAGCCGGGCATCACCACGCCCACGACCGCTTTTCTTTCCAAACCCGCACGCAAAGCGGCCTGTGTGGCCACCATCAGCGCCAGCGCTGAGTCAAGCCCGCCCGACACGCCGATCACCATACTCTTGGAATGCGTATGCCGTATGCGCCTGGCCAGCGCCGTCACCTGTATGTCGAATACCTCCTTGCAGCGCGCGACGCGCGCCGACTGTCCGCCCGGCACGAACGGCATCCGGTCGATGTACCGGAACCTCGGCTCCGTCTCCTGTGCCCGGAATTTAATCCGCCGGTACGGCTTGCCGGGACTCTGCGCGATAAACGTATTTTTCAGTATCCTGTCGTGCGATAGCCGGTGCAGATCAAACTCCGTCACGCTCATGTGCGCCTCGAACAAAAAGCGCGGCGAGCTCTCCAACAGGTTGCCGTTCTCCGCGACCACCACATGCCCGCCGAACACCGTGTCGGTGGTGGACTCCCCCGGGCCTGCGGACACATAGACGAAGCCGCCCACAAAACGGCCCGACTGCTGCTTGATCATCTCCTCGCGGTACTCGCTCTTGCCCGCCAGCTCGTTGCTGGCCGATATGTTGACGAACAGCGTCGCCCCCGCCATTGCCTGATAGGCGTGCGGCGGAAACGGTACCCACAGATCCTCGCACAACTCCACGCCCAGCACCAGCTCGCGCACCTGCTCACACTCAAACAGCAGGTCGGAGCCAAACGGCGCTTCCTGCCCCGCGAGGCTCACCGCCTCCCCCGCGATATCGATGCCGGACGCGAACCACCGTTGCTCGTAATATTCCGAATAGTTGGGGATGTACGCCTTGGGCACCACGCCCAGCAGCTTTCCCGACTGAAAAATCACGGCGGTGTTGTACAGCTTGTCCGACGCCGCCACCGGCATGCCCACCACAACCAGCACAGCCGTGTCCTTCGTTTCGTCTATCAGCTCACGCAGCGCCTGCTCGCTCTTCTCCAGTAAATTGCGCTGCCGGAACAGATCTCCCAGCGTATACGACGTCAGCGACAGCTCTGGAAAAGCCGCGATAGACGCACCCTTCTCCTCCGCTTCGCGAATCATTTGTACAATCTGCGTCTTGTTCTTTTTGAGGTTGCCCACCGCCACCTCGGGCACGGCAGCCGCCACCCTTATCAGTCCGCTTCTCATAATACCTCCGTCCTGTCAGCCCAGCGCCGAATAGTCCACCAGATTCCACTTGGCAACCAGCGCATCAATCGTCCCGTCTTTCTTCATATCCGCGATCACATCATCCAGCACATCAACGAGCGCGCTCTGGCTGGTGCTCAGCTGCACGCAATATCGGCTGGGCAAAAAACGATCGGGCAGCACCAGCATCCCCTTGATGCCAAACAGCTTCAGGTTGATTTCACTCGCGCATACGGCCGCCACATTGCCCTCTCTCAGCCCGTCAACCGCCTCCGGATACGACGCATATCGCCTGACAGCCACCTCCACGCCCTGCCCTTTGAGATATTCCTGCAGTACGCTGATCTCCTCGTCCTTCTCGCTGTCCTGGTCCGCCACCGAGCCCTGCACCACGCCAATCGTTTTTCCGTCCAAGAGCGCCGAGTTCGTGATTTGACCCTCCTGTACCAGCAACGCATTGGCATCCGCGAAATAAGAGGCCGTGTAGGCAATCCCACTCTTTTCCACGTTCACAGACGCGCCCAGCGCTATATCTATGTTCCCCAGTTTGAGCTGTGCATCCTTGGTCTCGGAGTTCACAGAAACATAGTTGACAATGATGCCGTCAGGAAACAGCCTGCGGACGATTTCGTCGACAACATCCTTTTCCAGCCCTTCAAATACGCCTGTTTCTTCGTTGAAAGTACAAAGCGCGCCAATATCGCCGCGAAGGCCGATGTTGAGCATGCCCTTTTCCGCCAGCGCCTCCACGGCATGCTGTTTGACCGAGCGGGCGCTGTTAGACGACGCCACAACCACAATCACAGCCGTCGCGACGACCACGGCCAATATAATGATGATGATTCTGAGATGCTTTCTTTTGAGAAGCAGAAAACGTCTTCTTCTGTATTTCAAAGCCTTGCCCCTGCCGTCAGTGAAACGGGGGAGGCATATAGCCTCCCCGAATCGCGGCATATTCCTTCAATATAATTTCTATAAGTCCCCCTCTACGCGCAAATCGACTCTTATGAAGGAATACGCATTATGACCTCATGGCGTTGCATATACATACTGCCTCTGCCTAGCTCGCATTGTACAACATATGGTATAACAATGCAAGAGACCATAAGAAATATTGTATTCCCTCCGCACGATCAGGGGAGTTATCCACATTTTATCCCAGCACCGGCTGATTCATATCATACCATCCTATTGCTGCTCGCTGTTCTCCTCGGGCGTCTCCTCCGCCACTTCTTCCTCGCCCTCGTCCGGCGGAGCCAAAGCCACCGACACCACGCGGGAATCCTCACCGATGCTCATCAGCCGCACCCCTTGCGTATCGCGCCCGTATACGGATATCTCGGGCACGCGCGTGCGGATGATAACGCCCCCGTCGTTGATCAGCATAATGTCCTCGGTGCCGTCCACCACGTTGAGCGCGCACATGTCGCCCGTCTTGTCCGTCACGTTCAGCGTCTTGATGCCGATGCCGCCGCGCCGCTGTATCTTGTATTCGGTCAGCGGGGTACGCTTGCCGTAACCGTTCTCGGATATCACCAGCACGTCGCCGCCCTCGCGCACGATGTCGATTCCCACCACGCGGTCGCCTTCGCGCAGTGCCGCCGCCTTCACGCCCATCGCGGTACGGCCCATGTCTCGAACGTCCTCCTCCGAGAACATGACAGACATGCCCCTTGCGGTGCCCAGTATCAGCTCGTCCTTGCCGCTGGTCTCCAGTACGCCGATCAGCTCGTCCCCTTCCCGAAGTCCGATGGCTATCAATCCGTTCTGACGGATGTTGCTGAACTCGGACGCCTGCGTTTTCTTGATATACCCGTCCCGCGTGGCGATCACCAGCATCGTATCATCGCCGAAGTCCGTCACCGGGAACACGGCGGACACCTTCTCGCCGCCATCCAGATTGAGCAGGTTCACGATGGCCGTGCCCTTCGCCTGCCTCCCCGTCTCGGGCAGCTCGTAGCACTTGCGGCGGTACACGCGGCCCTGGTTGGTGAAGAACAGCAGGTTGCTGTGCGTGGATGTCACCATCACGTGCTCCGCAAAGTCCTCCTCGCGCGCCGTGAGGCCCGTAACGCCCTTGCCGCCGCGCTTCTGCGCACGATAAGCGCTGGAGCTGATGCGCTTGACGTACCCGAAGTGCGTCAGCGTCACCACCATCTCCTCCTCCTGTATCAGCTCATCGAGGTCGATGTCGTCGGCGGAGAACGTGATCTCCGTGCGGCGCGCGTCCGCGTACTTGTCCCTGATCTCCGTCATCTCCTCCTTGATGATGTCCAGCACCATCTGAGGCGTTTCCAATATCTTTTTCAGGTAAGCGATGCGCTCCACCAGCTTCTCGTATTCCGCGATGATCTTGTCGCGCTCGAGGCCGGTCAGACGCTGCAGCCGCATTTCCAGTATCGCCTGCGCCTGCTTGTCGGACAGGCCGAACCGCATCATCAGCCCATCCCTTGCAGTCGGCACATCGGGGGATTTCTTGATCAGCTCGACGATCTCGTCGATGTTGTCGAGCGCAATGATCAGGCCTTCCAGTATGTGCGCCCGCGCTTCCGCCCGCTCCAGCTCGAACTTCGTCCGGCGGACGATTACGTCCTTCTGGTGCTCGATGTAATAATGCAGCAGTTCTTTCAGGTTCAGCACGCGCGGTTCGCCGTCCACCAGCGCCAGCATAATCACGCCGAACGTGTCCTGCATCTGCGTGTGCTTATACAGCCGGTTCAGTATGACGTTGGGGTTAACATCCTTCTTCAGCTCGATCACGATGCGCATGCCGCTCTTGTCGCTCTCGTCGCGGATGTCGGAGATGCCTTCGATCACCTTCTCCGTCACCAACTCCGCGATGCGCACAATCAGCGCCGCCTTGTTCACCTGATACGGTATCTCGGTGACGATAATGCGCTGCCGCCCCGCCTTGAACTCCTCTATCTCCGCCTTGGCCCGCGTCACGATTTTGCCGCGCCCCGTGCGGTACGCCTGATAGATGCCCGCCATGCCCATCACAATGCCGCCTGTCGGGAAATCAGGCCCTTTCACGTGCTGCATCAGGTCGTCCACCGTCGAGTCCGGATCGTCGATCAGCTGTATTGTCGCGTTGATCGTCTCCGCGAGATTGTGCGGCGGTATGTTGGTCGCCATGCCCACCGCAATGCCTCCCGTGCCGTTTACCAGCAGGTTGGGGAACTTACTGGGCATAACCTGCGGCTGCATCAGCGTCTCGTCAAAGTTCGGGTAGAAATCCACCGTATCCTTTTCGATGTCGCGCAGCAGCTCCATCGCCATGGGCGACATCTTGGCCTCGGTGTAACGCATTGCCGCGGGGGCATCGCCGTCCACGCTGCCAAAGTTGCCGTGGCCGGACACCAGCAGGTGCCGCGTGGAAAAATCCTGTGCCAGACGCACCATGGCCATATAAACGGATGAATCGCCGTGCGGGTGATACTTACCCAGCACGTCGCCCACGATGCGCGCGCTCTTCCGGAACGGCTTGTCCGGGGAAAGCCCCAGCTCGCTCATCGAATACAGTATGCGCCGGTGCACCGGTTTCAAACCGTCGCGCACGTCGGGCAGCGCGCGGTTGATGATGACGGCCATCGCGTATGAGATGAACGACGTCTTCATCTCCTTCTCTATGTCGACAGGCATTATTGCCTTTCTGTTCTCGTCCAATACACTCACCCCTTAAATGTCCAGATTCACGACCAGCTTGGCGTTCTGCTCGATAAACTCGCGCCGCGGCTCCACCGCATCGCCCATCAGTATCGTGAATATCTCTTCCGCCTCAATGGCGTTCTGCAGCGACACCTGCAGCAGCGTCCGGTTCTCCGGATCCATCGTGGTCTCCCATAGCTGATCCGGGTTCATCTCTCCGAGGCCTTTGTACCGCTGAATCGCTATACCGTCCTTACCGATCTCAGCCAGATACTGCTCCAGCGCTTCATCGCTGTACAGATACCTTTCCGTCTTGTTCTTGGACACCTTGTACAGCGGCGGCTGCGCGATGTACACATGGCCCGACTCGATCAGCTGCCGCATATAGCGGTAGAAGAACGTGAGCAAAAGTATGCGGATATGGCTGCCGTCCACGTCGGCGTCCGTCATGCAGATAATACGGTTGTAGCGCAGCTTCTCCACGTCAAAGTCCTCGCCGATGCCCGCGCCAAAAGCCGTGGCCATCGCGCGTATCTCCGCGTTGGCCAGCGCCCTGTCCTGCCGCGTCTTTTCCACGTTCAGTATCTTTCCCCTCAAGGGGAGTATCGCCTGAAAGCGCCGGTCGCGCCCCTGCTTGGCGCTGCCGCCCGCGCTGTCGCCCTCCACGATGAATATCTCGCATTGGCTGGCGTCGCGCTCACTGCAGTCGGCCAGCTTGCCGGGCAGCGTCGTGCTCTCCAGTACCGACTTTCTCCTTGTCAGCTCCCGCGCCTTTCTCGCGGCCTCGCGCGCATGCTGCGCTACAAGGCACTTGCCCAAAATCTCGCGCGCCACTGCGGGGTTCTCCTCCAGAAAGGCTTTGAGCTCCGAGCCCAGCGCACCGTCCACCATGGGGCGCACCTCGCTGTTTCCGAGCTTTGTCTTGGTCTGCCCCTCAAACTGCGGCTCGCGTATCTTCACGCTGATGATGGCCGTCAGCCCCTCGCGGATGTCCTCGCCGGACAGGTTCACATCCTTCTCCTTGATCAGGTTGAACCGGCGCGCGTAGTCGTTCATCACGCGTGTCAGGCCGGACTTGAAACCCATCAGGTGCGTGCCGCCCTCGTGCGTGGGTATGTTGTTGGCGTAGGTGAATATATTCTCGTTGTAAGAGTCGTTGTACTGCATCGCGATCTCCACGCTGATGGACTCATTTTCCACGGAGAAATAGATGGGTTCGGGGTGCAGCGACGTCTTGTTCTTGTTGAGGTAGCTCGCGAACTGTACAATGCCGCCCTCGAAGCAATAGTCGCTGTTCTGCTCGGTGCGTTCGTCGACCAGGCAGATGCGCAGCCCCTTGTTAAGAAACGCCAGCTCCCGTAGGCGCGTTTTCAGCGTATCGTAGTTGAACTCCACCGTTTCGAATATCTCCGGGTCCGGCCAGAAGCAGACGGTGGTTCCCGTCCCCTCGGTTGCGCGCTTCACGCAAATCTCTCCCTGAGGCTCGCCGCGCGTAAAAGCCATCTCAAACTCCTGCCCCTCGCGGCACACATTCGCAACGAGCCGTTCGGACAGCGCGTTGACCACCGACAGACCGACACCGTGCAGCCCGCCGGAAACCTTGTAACCCTCTCCGCCGAATTTGCCGCCCGCGTGCAGTATCGTCAGCGCCACTTCCAATGCGGACTTGCCCGTCTGCTGCTGTATGCCCACGGGTATGCCGCGCCCATTGTCCTCGATGCAGGCCCCGCCGTCCTGGCGCAGCGTCACAGTGATATGGTCACAGTAGCCCGCCATCGCCTCGTCGATGGAATTATCCACGATCTCATAAACCAGATGATGCAGCCCGCGCACATCGGTGGACCCGATATACATGCCCGGCCGCTTGCGCACAGGTTCCAAGCCTTCCAGCACCTGAATCTGCGACGCGTCGTAGCAGCTGTTGGTAACGTTGTTTGACATTATTGTCTCCTTTGACTCAATCTATAAAAACTTTTTAAATTCTTGACCGTTTATAAAGCGTCGCGGACGATATCGGAGAATAATAGATAAAATACTTCTCCAGAAAGCGCGCAACCACCACCGACTTAATGTTGTACTCGTCGAGATAGATGTTATGGGCGCTGTCGCCCAGCTTTTTTAAATAGTTGTGGGTATCGTCGTTGGTCATCGCCTCTTTGTAGTCGAGTATCATGATGACGTCCTTTAAAGGTACCATCGCATCCTTGCCAATATGTAGCACGTGAATTTCTCCTTGCTCTGTAGCCATTGGTTAGTTGTCTACAATATAATATATATTATAGACGAAAATCCTTCGGATTAAAAGAGCAAAGTGTTATTTGTTACTAAGACAATCCTCGTCATTAAATGCAAAAGGCCGGTAGCTTCATGCTGGACCGGCCATTACAAATTTCTAAAGAATGACTGCTTAAGCCTGTTTTGTTCTCTGCCCCGCCTTGAGTATTAAAATGCGCTCATGTCAGCGCCTGAGATCACCTTCATCCGTAGCAGGGGAAAATCCGATGGGCAGCAAGGCAAGCCTGAATTTCACGATCCGTCAGAAAAATGACAGACATCGCATCAGCGTGTTGAGAGATTCGATACTGCTGGTTGCTTTGGTTTCTTTTGCAGGCAGGATTATTATTTACCCATCTGAGAAGGCGCGCCTTGTTCACATCACTTTCTGACGGCTCTTCGCTTTCGCACTCGCAAAATATCGCCAGCTCTTCATCTCCCATGGGATTAAATCTGGTGCCGCTAAACAATAAAACTCTGATAAAATTTTTACCCCTGTGCTTCGCCACATTCTTATGAATCAAAATCGATACCTCTTTCATTGTCGCTCGCTCGCTTTTCGCCTTGTATGCTTTCCAAAATAAAAAGGCGAAGCCTCATATTCAATGAGATTTCCGCCTGAATTTTCTAAACGGTCAAGCCACTCAATAATTACTTATTTATTATATACTATTCATAGATATTTGTAAATGGAACATAAATTGTACTTGATGGGTATTTGAAACGCTGCAGATAATGAATCCTTTACAAATCGAATTGAGCCATATATAATTACCCCTGTATTATTAGTATCGTTTGCTATCACCGCAAAGCATTCCATAAAGAATCGCGCTTTAGACAAGTCGTATTTTTAATACATGCGGTATGGGAATACATAACCCGTACAATGTAACGGAGCTTTCCGGCTCCGGCGTAAAAGTATGAACTTGTGGCGTCATAACAAATTCGAAAGACTTTGCTATATCGGCATGGTCTTTATTGTTTATGTAAACCCGGAAAAGAAAGAGGAATATTTGAAATACTTTGAACTGCTCTCCGAAGAGATGAAAGCCACGCTTATCAAAGCAGGCTTCACCAGTCCTACGCCCATTCAGGAAAAAACTCTGGAACTCATTCTGAGCAAGAGCGACATCTTAGGCATCGCTCAAACAGGAACAGGGAAAACAGCAGCGTTTGCCATTCCCATTATTGAAAAAACGTTTATCAACAACCGAAAGACTCAAACGCTCGTCATCTGCCCCACACGCGAGCTCGCAATGCAGATTTCGGAGGTGTTTCGCGCACTGTCAGCGCACACCAAGCTTAGAATCGTCAGCGTTTACGGCGGGCAGCCAGCGAGCGTTCAGATACGAGCGTTGCGCGCAGGTGCTCAAATAGTTGTCGGAACCCCCGGAAGAGTCAAGGATCTGATTACCCGCAATGTCCTGAAGCTGCAAAATATCCGCACTGTGGTGCTGGATGAAGCGGATGAAATGCTGAGCATCGGCTTCCTGCCGGATATAAAGGCCATACTTTCTCAGATCACTAACGTACACCAGACTCTGTTGTTTTCGGCGACTCTTAACAGCGCCGTGTCGGGTATAGTCAAGCAGTTTTTGCATGATGCCGTCCGTATAGAGATCGGCAGCGGCAACCAAACAGCAGTAACCGTCAGGCAAACGTATCTGTCCATCAACACAAATGGCAAATGCAAAGCGGTACAGCACTTGATACGTAAAGACAACCCGCGGCTGGCACTCGTATTCTGCAATACCAAGCGGCAGGTTAAGACATTGCATAAGCTGCTTAATGATCAGGGGTTGTCCACAGGCTGCCTGCATGGCGATTTAAGTCAATATCAGCGCGATACCGTAATGGAGGCTTTTCGCAGGGGAAAAACGAGCGTCATGGTTGCGACAGACGTTGCGGCACGCGGCATAGATGTAAAGGATATCGATCTTGTGATCAACTACGATATCCCTGATAAGATGGAATACTATGTACATCGTATTGGCCGAACCGGCCGGGCTGGGCACCCGGGCCGAGCCTGCACACTGGTTAGTCCTCATGACAGTAAGCTCATCGCCAATATTGAACGCCAATTTCGTATCAAGCTCATTGAAGAAAAAGCAATGTGAAGATGTGCCGGAGCTGCCTGAAAGGGCAGCTTCTTTTTTATTGCATAAAACCAAGCTAATCTTCATAGTTGATAATTGCAACAAATGTCGTATGCTCATACTATAATAATTCGTCTAATAATACGTACAATATATTATATTATTATATTTATGTTTGTTTTTTTGCCTTCGTACTGTTGCGCGAGTTTTCAAAAACAGCTATACTGAAAAATCATTAAAAGTTTTAAATTTGATCAAGGAGACAAAGAAATGGCGCAGGTCAGACGCATCTATGTGGAAAAAAGGGAAGGGTTCGACATCGCGGCCAAAAAAGCGCTGTCCGACTTTCGGAGCACGCTGGGCAAAACAGCGCTGACGGACGTTCGCCTGCTCATCCGGTACGACATCGAGGGGCTGGACGATGCGGCGTTCGAAGCCGCCGTCGCCGCTGTGTTCTCCGAGCCGGATGTGGACACCGTATACCACGGCAGCTATGCCACAGCCGCGGGCGATATCGCGTTTGCCGTAGAATACCTGCCCGGCCAGTACGACCAGCGCGCGGACAGCGCCACACAGTGCACCGAGCTCGCGTGCCGTCAGCGCCCCGCCGTCAAGTGCGCCACCGTCTATGTCCTCTCGGGTGTCGGACCGGACGACGCCGCGGACATCAAAAAATACGTCATCAATCCGGTGGACTCGCGCGAAGCGTCCCCCACGCTGCCCGAAACGCTGGCGGACGCGCTGCCCGAGCCGGAGGACGTGCCCGTGCTCACCGGTTTCATCACGCTGGCCAGCGAGGACCTCAAATCCTTCCGCACCGAATACGGCCTCGCGATGAGCGATGGGGATATACTCTTCGTGCAGCAATACTTCCGGGACGACGAGCATCGCGACCCCACGCTGGCCGAACTGCGCGTGATCGACACCTACTGGTCGGATCACTGCCGCCACACCACATTTCTGACGAAACTGACCGATGTGACCTTCGACGAATCCGCGCAAGATGCGAAGCGGGTCTACGAAGAATACCTCAATGCCCGCAAAGAATTATGCAACCGAGAGAAGGACGTCTGCCTGATGGACATCGCGACGCTGTATGCCAAAGAGGCCAAACGCGCAGGCCTGCCCGATTTCGATGAATCAGACGAGATCAACGCCTGCTCCATCCGCCAAAAGGTGAAGGTGGACGGCCATGAACGCGACTACCTCGTCATGTTCAAAAACGAAACGCATAACCACCCCACGGAGATCGAACCGTTCGGCGGCGCGGCCACCTGCCTCGGCGGGGCCATCCGCGACCCGCTGTCCGGCCGCTCCTACGTTTACCACGCGATGCGCGTCACCGGCAGCTGCGATCCGCGCGAATCCATCGCGGATACCATGCCGGGCAAGCTGCCCCAGCGCAAGATCTGCCGCGAGGCGGCGCACGGCTACTCGTCGTACGGCAACCAGATCGGCCTCGCCACAGGCCATGTCGACGAGCTCTACCATCCGGGCTACAAGGCCAAGCGCATGGAGATCGGCGCGGTGGTGGGCGCTGCCCCGGCGGAAAATGTCGTCCGCGAAACACCGCAGACGAGCGATATCATACTCCTGCTGGGCGGCGCGACGGGACGCGACGGCTGCGGCGGTGCAACGGGCTCCTCCAAGGCGCACGACATATCGTCCTTGGGCACCTGCGGCGCGGAAGTGCAAAAGGGCAACCCCTTAACCGAGCGCAAACTTCAGCGGCTGTTCCGCAACAGGGAATTCTCTTCGCTTGTGAAGCGCTGCAACGACTTCGGCGCGGGCGGGGTGTGCGTCGCCATCGGCGAGCTGTCGGACGGCGTGCGCGTCAACCTCGATCTCGTCCGCAAGAAATACGAGGGCCTGTCCGGCGTAGAGCTGGCGATATCCGAAAGCCAGGAACGCATGGCCATCGTGATCGATAAGAAGGATCTATCCACAGTGCTTGCACTGGCTGCGGCAGAAAACCTGTACGCCGCGCATGTCGCGGACGTCACCGACGCGGGCTGCATGGAGCTGTTCTGGCGCGGCAAGCCCATCGTCTCCATCCAGCGCGCGTTTTTGAACACCAACGGCACAACCGCCGTCGCGCAGGCGCACGTTTCCGGCCTGGAAACAACCGGCCTGTTCGACGAGCCGTTCACCGGCGGCCTCTCCGAACGGCTGATCGAGATGCTGGCTGACCTCAATATCTGCTCCAAAAAGGGCCTGAGCGAGATGTTCGACTCCACCATCGGCGCGTCCACCGTCACGATGCCGCTGGGCGGTGCGTCCCAGCTCACGCCTACGCAGGCGATGGCCGCCAAAATCGTGGCCGACGGCGAATGCGACACCGCGTCGCTGATGTCCTGGGGCTGCGATCCGTACATGATGGAGAAAAACCCGTTCCTTGGCTCCATGTATTCGGTGGTGCTCTCTCTCGCCAAACTGGCCGCATCGGGCGGCGACACCCGGCGCGCGTGGCTCACGCTGCAGGAATACTTTCAGCGCATGACCAACGCCGACGTGTGGGGCAAGCCGCTCGCCGCATTGCTCGGCGCATGGTGGGCGCAGCGCAGCATGCAAACCCCGGCCATCGGCGGCAAGGATTCGATGTCAGGCACGTTCGAAAATATCCACGTTCCGCCCACACTGGTAAGTTTCGCGCTATGCTGCGAAGACGCCGGCCGCATCATATCGCCTGAGTTCAAGCGTGCGGGCAGCCAAATATACCGCGTCCGCACGGCGTGTAATCCCAGCGGCATCCCCGACTTCGCAGCGCTTAAGCAAGCTTATGAGAAAGTCTATTGCTATATCCGCTCCGGCAATATTCACGCCGCATATGCGGTGGAGCGTGGCGGTGTACTCGCTGCGGTAGCCAAAATGGCATTGGGCAATGGCGTCGGCGCCAAACTGACGGGCAGCATCGAAGACCTGTCCGGCAAGGCCTACGGCGACATCATCGTAGAAGGCGATAATCTCGACTTCGAATGCATCGGCGAAACGGGCGGCGAATCCATCACGCTGAACGGCGAGTCCGTATCGCTCGCCGCACTGGCGGAAGCATACACCGGCACGCTCTCCCGCGTCTACCCCGCCACGGCACAGACGGACGGCGAAGCGCCGGACAAGCTGTTTCACGTTAAGTCCGTCCACGTCTACTCCGGCGAGAAGGCGAAGCCTCGCGTGATCATACCGGTGTTTCCGGGCACCAACTGCGAATACGACTCCGCCGCGGCGTTCGCCCGTGCGGGCGGTATACCGCAGACGCTGCTCATACGCAATCTGTCCGCCAACGACATCGAACAGTCCATCACGCAGCTCGCCGCGTCCATCGCGGGCAGCCAAATCATCATGATACCCGGCGGCTTCTCGGGCGGCGACGAGCCGGACGGCTCCGGCAAGTTCATCGCCGCCGTGTTCCGTGAGGCGCGCGTATCGGCAGCGGTCCAATCGCTTCTTAACCGCGACGGTCTGATACTGGGCATCTGTAACGGCTTCCAGGCGCTCATCAAGCTGGGTCTCGTGCCCTACGGCGAGATTCGCCACATGCGAAATGACAGCCCGACACTCACGTTCAACACCATCGGCCGCCACGTCTCCCGGCTGGTGCGCACGCGAATTGCCTCCAACGCGTCCCCATGGCTGACGCATTGCCAGCCGGGCGATATCCACACCGTCGCCATCTCTCACGGCGAGGGCCGCTTTGCTGCTACGCTGGCCGAAGCGCAGGCACTGTTCGACGCGGGTCAGGTGGCCACGCAGTATGTGGACGAGTCCGGCATTCCCACGATGGGTGACGGCAACCCCAACGGTTCGCTGTTCGCGGTGGAGGGTCTCCTGTCCCCGGACGGCCGCGTATTCGGCAAGATGGCGCACTCCGAGCGCTTCACCGCCCACACGTTCACCAACGTCCCCGGTGAAAAGGACCAGAAGATATTCGAAAGCGGCGTGTCGTACTTCCTGTAGTTACTTTAAGGTCGCGGAGCTCTGCCCCGCACCCCGCTGGAGACACAGTCTCCAGACCTCTTTTCACAGTTTTTATTTGGCACGGACGCTTTCCCATTCGGTATCGCTCTTTCCATAATCATTCACGCCCATTTCTTCTGGCTCCCTCAGATGAGGGAGCTGTCACCGAAGGTGACTGAGGGAGGGATACTTACGGCTACACGTTGCCTGTATATCCCTCATGATTTCATTTCAGCAAAAACGGGGCAGCCTGCGCCGCCCCGTTGATTTGTTTGTTCAATTGTCCCCTTATTCCACATCCGGCTCGATCAACCCGAGGTCCCCGTCGTTGCGCTTGTACAGCACGTTAATCTCGTGTGTCTTCGCGTTGCGGAACACGAAGAATTGATGTCCCAGCAGCTCCATCTGCATCTTGGCTTCCTCGATGTCCATCGGTTTGACGATAAACCGCTTTGTCCGGACGACAACGGGCACCTTCTCATCTGCCAGTTCAGCCTGATACTCATAATCGCCGCCGGCAAAAGCGCCCTCATGAAGCCTCT
>JAEWWC010000036.1 GCA_023396555.1 Bacillota bacterium | reverse complement strand
ACCGATGCTGCTGCTGGTCGCTTACATCGGCATCGCATATGCCATTGCGCCGCTCAATATACTGTCCAGTTTCAGTATCGGTGCGCTGGTCGTGTTCGTGCTTTCACTCAGCGTGGGCGTCATGTCCGCGGGGCTGAGCTGTCCAATGATCGAGCAGTCAATATATGTAAAGCTGCTAAACAAACTCCCATATTTCTTCTCCCGGGCGCTACTGATGGCGGCGATTGCAGCGGCATTCGGGCTGGTCTCGGTGGCGGGCCCGCTGCTGATAAACTTCGGCACCGGCGGAACGCTGTTCAAACGGCCCGTCACCACAACGGATGCGCTCTCCGGCCTTGTGATGTTCTGGCTGGCTTCTTACAGCGGCTGTATGGCGGGGTTGTTTACCTCGCCCCGGCTGATACGCGGACGGCGTACGTCGATTCTGCTCAGCGCAGCGTTCGGCGTGCTGACAATGGTGAAGGGTGCGTTGGTCAGCAAAGCGGCGTTCCTCGCATATATACTGTGGATACTGCCTCCGGTACATGACCTCACGGTGCATTACAGCGCGGAAAGCGTGTTGAGCTTTGATGTCATGTGGCCTTATTTTCTGTGGATGTTGCTATACGCGGCGGCGCAAACCGTTTTGTACGTGAGCCTTATGTCAAGGCGGCGTTTTGAGTAAGCAAGCTGCCCTCCAGCCGGCCATATTAATCAAAAGCCGCTCCGTTTAGCGGTGCGGCCTTTGGGTCCTAAGTCTTTGCATTTAACACAGACTTCATTTACCTGTGTTTATTCAGCTTTTGCTTCCGACTGGCTGACGTCCGCAGCGGGCTGCGCGCTCGCGGCGAGCGCACTCATGATCGCATCCTTGATGGACTTGATGCGCGCATCCTCTTCCTCATTTGCCTCGTTGTATTTCACGCCCAGCTTTTCGCTGATCAATAGCGTCAGCAGCATCTCGAAAGCGTTGATGGAGCTGTTTTGTTCCCCGCCGCCCATGCTGATGACCGTCTTGGGAACGATGTCCACACCGGCTGTCTGGATAGCGGCGGTGAACTTGCTCATCACGTCCTGCACTACCTGATACTGCGGGCCGCCGTAAGCGCGGACCTGTTCCTCGATGGCGATAGCGCGGCCGATACCCACGCGGGCTTCCTTCTCGGCTTCAGCCTCCGCGATAGCCTTGATCTTGGCGGCCTGTTGCAGCGATCGCTGGTATTCTGCCTTGCCCTGATTGCTCTCGATCTGAATATTGATCTCGGATTCGGTGAGGAACGTCTGCTGCTGCGCCCGGGATTCGGCCTCGCGCAGTTCCTTCTCCTTGCCCGCCGCACGCTGCTGTTGCGAATATGTCTCTATCTGCTCCATGGCGATCTGCCGGGCGCGTAGCTGCGTCAGTATCACTTCGATCTTGTCATCGTGCTCGGACGCGGACGGCGTGCCGATCAGCACTTCCTCCAGCTCCAGATTGTAGTGCTCGAATTTCGCCTTCATCTCTCGCGAGGCGGTATCCTGTATCTCGCTGCGCTCCTGAATCAGCTGGATCAGCGTCTTGGTCTGGCCGATATTCTTGAAGTAGGCAGATACCATCGGGTCCAGGGTCTGGTCCACCAGCATCTTGATATCGCCGAAGCGCTGTATGACGAGCGGCGCTTTTTTGTAGTCGATATGCATCACGACGGACAGCGGCAGCGACGGCTCGAAAGCATCCTTGGTGATGAGGCTGACTTCCGTCAGGTTCTCGTCATACTTGTGCGAGCCGGCCTGGTTCCTTATCCACTTCAGTATGATGTTGGTGGTGGGTACGCGGATGATCTTGCCGGCGTACAGGTTGAACGCATATTTGCCGGGCATCAGCGGCTCCTGCCAAACGCCGCGCGAGCCCGTCTGCACCAGTTCGCCGTGCTTATAGCTCTCTCCCGTGGAGTCCACGCCCTTGGGTCCGATGTAGCTGACCACCACACCCACAAAACCAACGTCGATGATCGACTTATCGATCAGCTCCACCGTTGCGAAGAAACGGTTGATAAAGTATGTACCTTCCACCAGCACCTGATACTGCCGGCCGCGGTAACCGCCGGCCTTAAGAAACTTCTCGGGATCCTGAAAGTTGTTATGATAGGTCGACGGGTCTGCGGGGTTTCCGCCTACTGCGGGCGCGATGATGTCGTCCTTGGCCAGCGACAGACCGTCGTGCACCGTGACGATGCCCACCTTGTCGTCGCTGCCCTTGATGACTATCGGCCGGAAACCGTTGCGCTCCTTGAGCTGCTCCGACATGCTGGCGATAGTGGCTTCCTCGAACCGGTTACCCATCGGCAGATAGTATATTTTGTCCTGCGTGATGATGATAAACTGTGCCAGGTTGAATGCGTACGTGCCTTCACGGATGATCCCGCGCTGCGGCCCTTTCTGTCCGCCGTTTTGCAGAAAGCCCCGAGCATCCTGAAAGTTGTTGCTTTCAGGTATCACGCGGCCCAGCGTTTGCATGGGTTCAAGCGGCTGGCCGTCCCGCGCAAATACATAGGCAATCTGGCCCTGCGGTACCGTAACCAGCGGACAGATACGCACCTTGTACATGAGCGGGCTTAAAAAGTGGATGCCACCGCGCAATATCTTGGGTTGGTAACCGGCTTCCCCGTTCAGCGCTATGATCTGTTCGTTGAGCGAGCCTCTGGGAGACCACCATTTTTCAACGATAGCGATCTTGTTGTTGGGGATGATGCGGAAACCGAGAATGACCTTGAAGAAAAGGAAAACGCCGACAACAATGATCAGAGCCAAAATCCAAATATCCATGCCAATACCCCCTGTTACTTTGATGTATGAATCTATTCCGCTGCATTTATACATTATACCATAAACACTGAAAACAGAAATGAATCGATATGCATTTTTGAAAAGTTTACCTTTCGCTCTGTTGCATAAGACAAAAAAAACCGCCAAAAGCCGATCGCTGGCTTTTGGCGGTTTTATAGATATAGTAGTTATACTCTTGCGGTCTTGGCGTACTCCCCTATCTTTTTATCCTGCTTCGCGATATGGTTGGTCAGCCAGTATAAAACCATTTGATTGGCATCCATGATCACCGTTATGTTACCGCCTGACTTATCATATTCGGCTTTCAGAGCGTTCAGCTGCTTGATAAAATCGGCATGCATGGCTTTCTGCGTCTCGTATTCCGGATACTTAACGCTCTGCATATACCTTTCTTCATCGCTAAAGTGTTTTTTTGTATAGTCCTCAAGGAATTTGAACATCTGAATGATATACTCGCCAGCTTTACGGTTCCGGCCCGCTTCAAAAAGCTGATCCGCCATCTCAAACCATTTCTTGTGCTGTTCATCGATCATATCCACACCCACAGCTAGACTCGGGCTCCAGGGCATATTATGTCCTCCTTAACAATGTAATTCATTAAATATATCGGCACAAATAAAGAGGATGAAACATTTTTTATATGCGGATACCTTGAGTGCTGTCAATCCAGTTGTACATATAGTTAATATAATTGTTATTTCCTGTTAATGTCCATCGGAGCCTGACAAGTGAACTTAATAGCGTATACCATACGTCACACGCAGGCGGCCCAGCCGAATGGAACTGGGACCTAAGCCTGTTTGATAAGCGACGAAGCTTTGGAAGGAGTGTTGGCTATGGCATCTGTCTATATTGCCGCGCGCTATTTCTTCCTGCGCATGGTCTGGTCAGCGCCATTTGCCGCCACACGCCCGATGCAGCTCTTCCGTAAGATGGAACCAGCGCATCGTGTCGTTTCGCTCGGGGTAGAACTCGTAGAAGTCGCCCCTGTGGAACGTATAGAAGCGGGATATATCGGTGCACATGCCGAACGTGGGTACGGCGTCGGTGGGCAGCGTGAATGTGAACGGCTCGCCGTCCTTCGTACCTGCATATGTCAGTCCCGCGCGGGAAAGGCTTAATGTTCCTTCTCCGGCAATCACGGAGGTTTCGTTTTTGTTCAGCCGCTTGTATTTGGGCAGAACGCCCAGCTTCACACGTCCGCTGTACGAAAAATCCTCCGCTTTTACTTCTGCTCTGGCTCTCTCGCGCTGCAGCGCATACCAATGAGATATCGTCTCGGGGATATCGCAGGTCTCATCCAGCGGCACGAGATCGTAGTAATCGTTGACCCACGCGCCGTTGCCGCACGTCGCGCATCGAATCACGTCTCCCTCGCCACGCATCGTATGCAGCTCACCGCACTTAGGGCACAGATACAGAAGGTCGTGCAGGTTCCTAGCCATCTCGCCTCTGCCGCTATATTTCACACGCGCCTCTTTGTTCCACAGATAATCGTCGTGCGCGAGTTCCCGGTTCAGCTTGTCCTGTATCTCGTCAGTGCTCATAACTTTAAGCTGCTCCGTCGTGAACAGAGTGTCCACCACCACCTCCACGCGGCCGGGGCGGGTGTCCAGGCAGTGCTTGGTGTTGGTCATGTATCCACCGGCTGTTTTGATATAGTATACCGTAACGCCCAGCTTTTTGAGCAGCCGCCCGGTACCCACCGCGCAGGGCTGCCCGCCGCCCGATATCGAGCTCATACCTTCGGGGAACAGGCACACGCGCCCGCCGTTTTTGATGACGCGCATAATCTCCGACACCGCGTGCACGTCCGGCGAGAAGTTGCGCTTGGGTATCACCTGCATCAGCGAGAATATAGGGTACAGGTGTGAGCGGAAGAATTCGTTGTAACCCACCACGTAGTTCAGCCGATGGGGCAGCACCGCGGGCGCACTGTACAGGTAGTCCACGCGCGAGGCATGGTTGCCCACCAGCACATATGGGTTTTTATCTTTGCCGGGTCGCGCTTTATACGTGAACGAGATGCCCAGCTTTTTGCTGAGCGCCAGCATCCAGATTCGTATTAGTATCCAGTAAAGCAGCGCAGGCGGTTTTTTCATATGCCTGCGTTCCAGCTTCTGCTGCAGGGTGAGTCTTTCTTTCATGAGCACCTCAATGATCAATGGAAATATTCAAGACAGATGTGAATTTCTTTATGTATATCTTCAACAGGACCTCCTGATATTTATTTATCGCTGCTTTTTTATCAGCAGCTTAAGCCCCCGTATCCAGTGTCCGTTGAATATCTCCACCATGCCGTCTATCGCAGGTTTGTCAAAGTCGCCCGTCAT
>JAEWWC010000240.1 GCA_023396555.1 Bacillota bacterium | reverse complement strand
CGACGCGCTGGAGATATCCGACGACACCGCGACACGCATTATGCCGTACGGGTTGGCCGCGAGCTTCGCACTGGCGGACAAGAACGGCGACATGTACGCTGACTACTCGGCGATGTACCGCGCGATGAGCCACACGATCGGCGGCGGCGAGGCGGATACGGTGGACGAATACGGCGTATTGGAAGGGATGAGGTGATGGACAGCGAACAGCTGCGCATTTTAAGGCGTTTCGAAGCGGTCAAAAAGCAGCTGGGCAACGCGCTGAAGGCCGAAGGCGGCAAGGTGTCAGGCGATCTGGAGGTGACGGAGCAACTCAGAGCCGCCGGCGGCATGAAGGTGGACGGCGGCATGAAGGTGACGGGGCGGTTCAGCACGGCGGGCACGTTTTCGGCAGGCAACGGGCGGCTGGTGGTGCCGGCGGGCAGCACGGGCGCACTCAAGCTCATCGGCGCGCTGGAGGCGGGCGGCGGGCGGCTGGTACTGCCGTCGAACAGCGCCCAGGACATGACGCTGGACGGCGAGAAGATTTGGGACGCGGGCAATATGGCAGCGGAAGACGGCACATGGACGCCGGTACTCACCGGTTCAACCGGCGGCAGCTGTACGATGGACAGGCAGGCGGGCGAATACCAGATAATAGGAAATACATGCTTGCTTTGGTTTCGCGTGAGGATGACGGCAAAGGGGACGGTGTCCGGCAACGTGGTTATTTCGGGTATACCTGTCGCCGGCTCGAACACTATTGACGCAAACGTTGGCAGTGGGACATGCAGTAATGTCACGGTTTCGGGGCTGGTGGAAATCATACCGGTGATCGGGGCCGCCAGCACTGTCGTTTCCGTGTGGAAAAAGACGTCTGTCAGCGGCTTGATCTCTGCGACCAACATGGCGGCAACAGAGTTGCCGGCATCGGGCAGCATGGATATGCGCGGTTTTATCGCATACAAAATCTGAAAAGGAGAAGCGGTATGATTGAAAAGATTATGATTGACAAGCTCACGGAAACCAGCGTCAGCATAAAGAAACAGCTTTATATTGAACAAGACGGCATGGAATATGCCGCGGGGCCGCCGCACCGATGCGCGTATGTCAACTCGGTGCGCGGGCGTGGTGAGATTGCCGCGGCGCTGGCGGAGCCGTATTTGTCCGCTGTGCTGGCGGTGTGGGGGGAAGAAACGACGGTGCCGGATGAGGCGGTGATGGAGATATGAGAACGCAGCCTTTGAAGCAGATCATGCTGCCGAACTTGAACGGCGGGCTGAACACACGCGACCCCGAGAACGGCATTGAGGACAACCAGAGCCCTGATATGCTGAACCTGTGGTTCCGTGATATGGCGCTGTGCAAGCGGCCCGGGCAGATGCTGCTGGCGCAGCTGCCCGGTGTGCAGCGCGTGTCCGAGCCGTATAACGGCGGCTGCGCGGTGATCGCGGATGGCAGGCTCTACCGCTGGGACAACGTGGGAGCGGTACGGTACCTGTCGGAATACCGTGAGGGTTACGCGTTTGAGGAGGGGGACTATTTCGTCGTACCCAAGGATATTACGATAGACGGCACGGCGTTTGAGGCGGGCGACTGCGCGATATTTGGAAGATCGAAGTATGTTGGGCAGGCGGCGGAGACGATGGTGCATGTGAAACCGGGTGGAATCGCGGTGAACGATAAAGCGACGGTGACGGTGACCGCATCCGGTTTGGAGAACTCCTCACTGGCGTTTTTGGTGACGCTCAGAGTGGAAGGTGAAAAATGGCAAGAAAATGCGGATGCAGCGGCTGTGGCGGCGGCGAAGATAAGCGCGGCCATCAATTCAAACAATGCGTTGTCGGAGCTGATGGCCGCGGACAGCCATGGTGCGGTTATCCGTCTGGTTAAAAAATACCCGCATAACGGGGATGACACATTCGCAATTGCCATTGAAAACGGCGGAACAAACCCCAACACCGGATTGCTGGTATCGTCGGCGTCGACGGATGCGCCGTTCTGGTACAACGCGTTGACGGACGTGGACGCGCGGTGCCGGGCGGGTACGTTCGACCCCGCACAGGAGGGTTATCCGTTGGCTGCTGCGGCGGGCGCTTATTACACGGCGTCGGCAGACGGTACGGTGGATGGCATGGCGTATAATGCGGGAGACCGTGCGGTGTTCGACCGCAATAAATTCAGCTTGACGCTGGGTGGTACGGCGGGCAGCACCTCCGCATCGGTAACGGTGAGAGCGGCGGGTGTGACCGGGTTTCCGCTGACCATACCAGTAACTGTGGCGAACGGAGATACGGCATCGATAGCAGTGGGCAAGATTCGCATCGTGCTGGCTGCCAATGCGGTGCTGAACGCCAAATGTGCGGTGGGCGGTACGGGCGCGGTGATCACGCTGACGCAAAAAGAAGCCGGGGCCACCGCGCTGGATGAAACCTTTGGGTTGACAGTGGCGTGTACGGGCCTGACGCAAGGGTCGTCAGTGAATCAGCCTCAGTGGCGGCGGGTGCCGCGGCTGGGCAGTGAGGCCGGCGCGTTCTGCGAGTTCGGCGACACACTATATTATATCGACGGAGGTGAGGTGTGGCAGATAGGCCCGGATTATTCGTATTGGCCGGTGACGCCTTACGTGCCCACGGTACTGTTAAACGCGCGGCCCGACCTGTCCGAAAGCGACGACGGCGAGGCGTACAACCTGATCGGCTCCGGCTTTACAGTGAAATACAACGGCTACGCGGGAGGAGATACGTACTATTTTGTGGCGGAGGTGCCTGAAGCGAACAAGTTCACCATTACGAAGACACCGGGCAACCCAATCATCAAATTCGCGGCTGCAGTCAGCGGTTTTCAGGTGAGGCTGCGCGGCTTCGACTGGATGGAAGGAGCGGTGTCTGCCGCGACGGACGGAAAGTTCACGCTGACGGGACATACGCTGATGCCGGGGGACGCGGTGCAGTTCAAGGCGGGCACGGGCGCGCCGCCTGCAGAGATAAGTGTGTACGATGCAGATAAAGCGACGGTGTATCAGCTGCCGCAGAAAGAGCTGGACTTAACGCCGGTATCGGTGACGGTGGGCATTGCGGCAGAGCCGTATATCGCGACGCTGACGGAGGACGTGGAGTTCAAAGTAAACCGGACGACGGGTACGGTGGACTTCGCGGCGGGCATCAGGCCGCACGGCACGCCGATGTCGGGCACCAATAATGTTTGGATCACCGCATACAAAACGTTTGCCGGGACGAAGGAGAAGATCACCGGCTGCAAAGCGGCGGTGCGCTTCGGTGGCGAGGCGGCCGGGCTGGCGGGCGGCACGCGTGTGTTCGTGACGGGCAACGCGGCGTACCCGTACCACTACTGGCGCAGCGATATCGGGCTGCACGTGTCCGCGGGCATGACGTATTTCCCTGACCTGTACGAGGAGGTGCTGGACCAGAACAGCGAACCCATCACCGCGGCGGCCAAGATGGGCGAGCAACTCATTCTGTTCAAGGAGAGCTCGGTATTTGCGGTGGGCTACAGTTTCGACGGCGAGAACGTGTATTACCCGGTGCGGGAGTGCAACAACGCCATCGGCTGCGACATGCCGGGCAGCGTGCAACTGATCGACAACCGGCTGGTGTTCGCACATTCGCGGTCCGGCGTGCACATGCTGGTGAGCGCGAGTAACGCGCTGGAGAACATCGTGAAGCCTTTGTCCGCCAATGTCAACTCGCTGCTGCTGCGGGAAAGGAATCTTAAGAGCGCCTGCTCATGCGACTTCGGACGGTATTACTGGCTGTGTGTGAACGGGCGCGCGTATCTGTGGGACTACGACACCACACCGTATTACAACTACTCGGACTACGACAAGGCGCAGCGCCGCCTGGCGTGGTACAGGTTCGACAACATAAGGGCTTCCGTGTTTACGAGCCTCGGCGATAACCTATGCTATGGCGGCGCGGAAGGCATCGTGATGATGACGAAGAGCCACAACGACTTTGGCAAGGTGCTGCCCGCGTATTTTAAGAGCAAGGCGTTCGACCTGGGGAGCCCGGACGAGATGAAAACGTTCGTGGCGCTGTATCCCGGCTTTTCGACGGACGGGAATATCTACGCGCTGGTGAACGTGGGCAGCGAAATGACGGACAGCTATTTGAAGGAGCCGTTTGAAGTGGACGTGCGCTCATTCGACTGGGGCGAGTTCAGCTGGCATGCGTTTTCGTGGAAACGCATCAAGTTCGAACAGGTGCACAGGATACGCCTCAACATGAGGAGGGCCACGTTCCTGCAGGTGAAAGTGTCGGGCGATGAGCTTGACCGCGGGGTGGGGCTTTCCAGCCTGCGCGTGACATATTTCAACAATAGAAAGGTAAAAGGTGAAAAGCAATGGGATTTGAAAGGATGAAGTTTGATCCTGAGGGAGGGTTGAGAAGATCGGATGTATTCCCGGATACGCCAGCGAGCCCGGATGCGGCGAGGGAGCAGTTTCAGCGGCTGTTCGATCAGGTTGCGGTGCAGGTCAACGCGCTGATGACGGCGCTGGAGAAAGGGGAGGCGGGTTTGAGCGGCGCTGAAAGTATCGGCAGCGCGGCAATCAGCGGCATTGCGGACTTAGGCGGCGTCAACGATACGACGGTGCGAAGTCAAATTGTGCGGCTCAAGGAACAGCTGGACAACGCCGTGACCGAATTGGAAAACGAGATAGCGAGAGCCGTTTTCGGTGAAGGTGATGTTGTATCGCAGATTGGCGCGGACGCTATTACCGGCACGATGATAGCGGATGGAGCTATTGGCACAGAGCAGATAGCAGACGGTGCGGTCACATTGGAAAAGTTGAACTCGGGAGTGCTGACATCATTGAGCGTGATGGATGGCTCTCTGACCAATAACAAGCTGATGAATGCCGGGACAGAGCTGGGCGAAACGACATATGCCGGGATAACGGGATCGAAGCTGGCAAACGGCGCGATAACAGAGCTCCTGCTTGCAAGCACCGCGGTTTCGACAGCCAAGATCAAGGATGCCAATGTGACGGCTGCTAAACTGGCCGACAACGCGGTGACGACCGCGAAGCTTGCGGATAACGGGGTAACGGAGGCCAAAATTGCCTCAAATGCGGTGACGACGGCCAAGATCAAGGATGCCAATGTGACAGAAGCCAAGCTGGCGACAGATGTACAGACAAAGCTTGCGGCCGACAGGACGCGGAAAATCAGCGTCAGTGCGTCCAATCCGTCGGGCGGCAGCAGCGGCGATATCTGGCTGAAATATTTGTAAAGGCGGGCTTTTAATTATGGCAGCAATACCGCAGCATACCGGTTATCAGGTTATTTACGGCGCCGGTACAGGGCCGAACGGCGACAGGATAGACGTGTGGGTGGAGTACACCACAACGCAGGATCAGCCGGGCAACAGGACGCTGGTTAAAGCGTATTTTTACACCGCTTTACATCCGGGCGAGTCGTCGGGCACGTATGACAGACAAAACGGATTGGTTACGACGCGGTTCACTGTGAATGGCGTAAGCGGTACAGGGCTTGCGGACGACATTCCGTATGATTTCCAATCCACAAACAACATTCATAGCCTCGGAACTTTCAATCAATATATCCCGCACAATGAAGATGGCACAAAAACCGTTTCAGTTTCCGGTGCGTTTACCGTCACTTCCAGTTATATCACAGGCGGCACGCTCTCAGCGAGCATTGTGCTCCCGGCAATCCAGCGCGGGTTGTTCCGGGCCAACGTGAGCGGGACATGGAGAAGCTGTATTGCGTATGTGAACGTGAGCGGAACGTGGCGGCAGGCGCTGGCGTACGCAAACGTGAGCGGAGCATGGAAACAGGGCATATAAACAGTATTCTAAGGAGGAAACGCATATGAAGACGGCGGCAAGAGAGATCACGGTGTATTCGCGCGACGGCGGCAATATCATCGGGGCGCTGCAGCGCGGCGAGCAGACGCTGGTGCTGGGCGACACGGACGCAGGCACGGCCATCGCGTATATCATCGGGCTGGTAAAACCGGCGGACAAGGCGGCGCTGCTGGACGGGGACGCGTGGGACGAGCAGAGCAGCGCGGCGGACAGGCTCTGTGCGTTCGCTCAGGCGCAGGCGGAGAACGGTTCCATCTACGTGCTGGGGGCGCAGGGGCAGACGGGTTCCCAGATCACGGAGAGCTGGATCAAGCTGCGCGAGCACAACAAAGCGTCCAACTACAACCGCGCCATTGCGTTGTGGAAGAAGCGGCTGGCGGCGGGGTATCAAAGCCTTTGCGCGTACGACTGCAGCGGCCTTATCGTGAAGCACCTCAATGACGCGGGGCTGCTGAAAGGCGACCGCACCGCGAATGGACTGTATTACGACGAGTGCCGCGCCATCGGCAAAAATGAGCTGGCGGCGGGCGACCTGGTATTCAGGAAATACGCGGCGAGCAGCCAGATATACCATGTGGGCGTGTACATGGGAGACGGCTCGGTGGTGCACAGCAAGGGCCGCGACGACGGCGTGATACGCGAGAGCATCGGTAAAACGGGCTGGAACCGCTACGGGCGGCTCAAGTGCCTGGGCGGCGCAGCGGTGACGGCGGGCTATTATCGGCTGCTGAAGAACACTGGACGGCCGTACATGAGCGGCGCGGACGTGATGGCGGCGCAGGCGGCGCTGCTGGACATGGGGTACAACCCCGGCGGCATAGACGGCGTGTACGGCCCAGCCACCGAGGCGGCGGTGAAGGCGTTCCAGAAGGCAAACGGTCTGACAACGGACGGTATCGTGGGGCCCAAAACGTGGGAGAAGCTGGTGGGGTGACAATGGAGCGGGCGCGGGAACAATCTCCTGGCGCCCGCTTCTTTAGCAAGGAAGATAAAGCGGACGCTTTTAACATATAAACGCAAGGAGCCCGGACGCGGCTCTTTTTATTTTGCATTAAGGAAAGGGAGCACATATATGGAAGCGGTATTAACGGGTGTCGCGGTGGGCGCCATCATGATCGCCATCAACGCGGCGGTGGGGGCGGCGGGCAGGGCACGCAAACGCAAGAGGCAGCAAACAGACAAGCTGGAAGTCTGCGAGGACCGCATCGACGCGCTGGAAAAGCAGGCCGCGGAGACCAAGGAGCTGGTGAAGCTCACGCTCTCCACCTGCATCATACTCGGCGACGGCATGGTGCAAAGCGGCGTCAACGGCGACGTGAAGAAGGCGTTCTGCGAGAAGAAGCAGGACGCGCTGAGGATGCTGTAAAGTGGCTTTGAGCCGCTTGTCGAAAAACCTTCGGTTTCCGCCAGTTAACCGGCTTTGCTTGTTCCTCGCAATGCTCGAAACTGCAAAACCGTAAGGTGTGGGCTGCGCGGGCAAATCCCGACTTGCCCACGGATTTTATAATTTAAGCCGTCGGACGGCGGCGGAAAGGAGCCTATAAAATGGGATACGAAGAGGACAGGCAGAGGAGAGCGCGTGAATTATACGCGAAACGCATGCGGGAGGAGGAGCGCCGCCGCCGGGAGGAAGAGGAGCGCCGACAGAGGGAACAGCGCGCGGAGGAGCACCGCCGCCAGATGGAACAGCAGCGCCAGCAGCGCGAGGAAGCGCAGAAAAAAGCGGTGCAGCAGCAGGCGGAGGAACAGCGGAAAGCGGCGCAGCAGCGCGCGGACGACCACCGCCGCCAGATGGCACAGCAGAAGCAGCAGCAAAGCGCCGTCGGCAACAACGGCGGCAGCCGCGCGGGCACAGGGCAGACAAAGCCCGCCCAGGCCGTGCCCAACAAGACTGCACCAAAAAGCGTAAATACGTTCTATACAAACAAACCAGACAATGGTATAATGGAGCCAAGGTTTGGCAGCGTCGCGGCCTACAACGATGAGATCAGGAAAC
The DNA here is from genome assembly GCA_023396555.1 of Bacillota bacterium. Taxonomy (GTDB): domain Bacteria; phylum Bacillota; class Clostridia; order Christensenellales; family SZUA-584; genus SZUA-584. The sequence continues at coordinate 255 of JAEWWC010000240.1, read as the reverse complement.
AGCAGGAACAACTGAAAACTATACACAAGCAGCAGTTCACCAGCATGCTCAAAAACGATGGCTCTGCCGTAGATGCGCTGGAAAAGCAGTATAAGGCAACGGAAAAAGAGATATCCGATCTGAAGCACGAGCTGGGCGAAGTGATGGGCGCGAACGTGCGCGGCAAGCGGGGGAACCAGTTGCTGGACGATGAACGGTGGGGTAGCTATGTGCCGGAGGAGGGCGAAAAGCATTCGCCGAATAAGGGGAACATGC
>JAEWWC010000190.1 GCA_023396555.1 Bacillota bacterium | reverse complement strand
TCCACATGCCGCACATCAGCTGGCAGAGCAGCAGCAGCGCCGTCAGCGATGCCATAATAATAGTAACAGTACCCATTTGATTTCTCCTTAAATATTTAAAATATATTGCTTAACTCTCTTTGCGCCTGCGTTACAGGTAAATATCAATTAACTGGCTGATCAGCCTGTCGCGCTGAGGCTTATCCATGATGTCCGCGCCGCTGAACCGGAAGAAGGCGTCTCTTCGCAGCAACATCAGATTGGTTAGCGTGAACAGCTCAAGAGCGATCAGCCGCAGTGCGTTTTCGTCGTGCCGGTTGCCGCAGGCCTCACGAAGCGCGGGCAGCAAATAATGAGCAGCGCTGAAGTCGCCGGATATCAGCTGGTACTGCGCGCCCAGTCGCATCTCCTTTTCGTGGCGCGCGCCCGCGTCGCACAGGGCCGTCATCATGGTTTTCAGCCGTTCTACAGGGGAGGCGTCCTCCGGCGGAGCCTGTCGGAATTCGTCCATGATGGAGACCATCACTTCGCCGATGGCGGTGTAAAGCAGGTTCTCACGTGACTGGAAGTGGTAATTGATGAGCCCCACGCCCACGCCTGCACGCTGCGCGATCTGGCGCATTGTGACGGATTCCGGATTATCCGTTTCGTCCATCAGCTCTTTGGCGGCCTTGAGTATCCGTTCTTTCGCATCGTTTTCCGACATAGCGCACCTCTTATAATTAGAACGAATTTTGAACATGTTCAATATAGAGTATTTCTAATCGGCTGTCAACACCTTTTTTCTATAAAAGTCCGAAAAAAAGGGTATCCGCATCGGGATGCCCTTGTTGTTTCTTAAGATTTGGGACCAAGTATCAGGCGGAAACCTGTCTTTGTTTCTGTTTTTGCCGGGTTTTCAGCTTTCTTTCGACAGTGATCTCACCGCCCTTCTGCAGCGCCCATTTGGCTGCCGATGGCCCGATGATCGAGTAGATGAACGTGGAGCACAGTATAACCGTGCGCAGCTGCGGCGCGTATTCCGGCACCATTGAGCTGGCCAGCACGATGAGACCCAGCGCCACGCCCGCCTGCGGCATCAGCGTAGGTCCGAGATAGTTGCATATCTTTTTCTCCTGATGGGTGACTCTGCCGCCGAACCAGGCTCCAAACATTTTGCCGCCCACGCGGGCCAATACATATATCAGCCCGATCACGCCAATGGAAGCCAATGCGCCGATGTCGAACCCAGCGCCGGATATCACGAAGAATATCACAAATATAGGTGGCGTAAAGGCGCTGGTCAGCTTCACGGCGCTCTCTGTTTCGTCGGTAGTGTTCACCAGTACCGCGCCCAGCGCCATGCAGGCCAGCAGCGTAGAGCCGCCCACAATGTCGGCCAGCCAGTAGGTGGCCAGTATGGACGCCGTGATGATGCAGATGCGGTTGGACGCCTTTTTAAACCATCTGAACAGCAGCTTCATCAGTAAGCCGGATGCAATGCCCAGCGCGACGGATACGGCGATTTGATAGAGCGGCATCAGGAAGGACAGCACGCTCACGGGGTCGGTGGAGGACAGCATGTTGACGACGGCGGCTGCGATGCCGAAGCCAACGAGCGCCACGGCGTCGTCAATCGCGGCCACGCTCAGAAGCATCGAGGTCAGCGGCCCTTTGGCATTGTATTGATTGACCACCATGATGGTCTGTGCGGGAGCGGTGGCGGCGGCAATCGCACCCAGCATGATGGAGAGCTTTAAATCAAAGCCAGCGAGTATCAGAGCGCCGGTTACCAGTATGATCGCCCCGAAGGATTCTGTGATGGCGATGATAATGGGGGCGACTCCCACCTGTTTGAAATACTTGAAACTGAACTGGCTGCCGATGGAAAACGCGATGAAACTCAGCGCAATGTCTGATATCACGGCAAATCCGTTCACCATGCTGATGGGGATGATGTTGAGCAGGCTCGGCCCCAGCAGCAGCCCGGCTATCAGATAGCCGGTGACGTTGGGCAACTTAATGAATTTTCCAAGACGACCGAAAACAAGACCAGCCAGCAGTATGACGGCGACTTCAAATATGATGCTACTTTCCAAGTTTACAGATCCCCTTTGCATAATCTACGGGGACGCTGAAAACCACGCCGGTATTTTCTTTTGAAAGGTCTCCCACAACATTCTCTATCACGCTGACAGCTTCGCTCAATTGTTCGTCGTCTATCGCGGCAAAGATGACCTTGCTCTTCTCACGCTCCGGATTCAGAAATGAAAATAGATTACCGAGAAAAGGAATTTCATCTTCGTCGTGCTTGTGTGACAGCATCTGCGCCATGCCTGTCCCGTCGAGTATCGTTGCGCCACAGATGTTCCTGGTCGCAAACTCTGTGAGGATGGCGTCGAGCTTATCCGTTTGGTTGAGTACACATATTAGTAATTTCATATTAAAAACCCCCACGGTTCGCCATTATAACACTGCCAAAGGTATGAGAACAAACAAACAAACAGGCCTGTAAACCGAATAAAACGGGGTGGCCGGCCCGGTATTATATCAGAATTGTATCTGATGCTGATTATTTAAGTTATTCTATTGAATACGCTTGGATTTCGGAAATGAGACGCAAAAATCAGTCCAGCTTCCAGCCATGGTCACCGTGGTAGATCATCTGGCGTGTCATGCCGCCGTCGATCACGATGTTCTCACCGTCGATAAACGACGCGTCTTCGCTGCATAGATACAGTACCGCTTTGGCGATGTCCAGCGGCTTGCCGACGCGGCCGGCGGGATGCTGTGCCAGATCCTGAGGCGCGAACGCGGCAGACTCCGTATTGCCATGATAGGCGCTGGTATCGATCCAGCCGGGGCTGATGCAGTTGACGCGTATCCGTCCGGTAAGGCTCATCGCCATGGCGTGCGTCAGTGCGCGGATGCCACCCTTGGCGGCGGAATAGCTTTCGGTATCCGGCTGGCTCATAGCGGCTCGGGTGGACGCGATGTTGACGATGGCGGCGCGATTTGTAAAATGGGGCAGCAGCAGCCGTGTGAGCATATACGGCGCGGTGACGCCCGCCTTCAGCACGTAGTTGAAGTCGTCGTACCCGCAGCCGGACAGCAAGCCGTGACGGGTCAGGCAAGCGTTGTTGATGAGATAGTCGACGCTACCCAAACGGACAACGGCGGCGTCCGCAAACGCCATCAGTGCTGCTTCATCAGCGATGTCCCCCCGAAAGAACAGCGCTTTGCCGCCCAGCTGACCAGACAGCAGATTTCCCGCGGCTTCGTCGATGTCCACGAACGCCACTGACGCGCCGGCCCGAACGAATTCCTCCACAATACAGCGTCCGATGCCGTTCGCACCGCCTGTCACTACGCAGGCTCTTCCATTGAAATCCATTGCATTAAGCCTCCTGTCAGTTTGCTGATATTCTTTCATATGCCGGCTGGGCTGTCAATCCTGTGAATAAAATGGAAAACATAGCGCTGTGCTCTTATCAGGGACGGAAAAAAGGTGTATAATAATATCATAGAACAATGACTGATACATAAGCGAGACTTATCGTTCGGAATAAAGGAGGGATCACAATGTCAAGCAATTTGAGTGAAGACCTGAAAAAGGTGATGATGGCCGGTATCGGCGCTGCCGCCCTGACCGCCGAGAAATCTAAGGAGCTGATCGAGAAGCTGGTGGATAAGGGAGAGTTGACCGCTGCCCAGGCAAAAGAATTGATCGAAAAGTTGGTGGAGAAGGGCGAGATGACCGCCGAACAGGGCAAGAAACTGGCAGCGAAGCTGGCCGACAAGGCTGAAGAAACAGCACAGAAAGGCAAGAAGCTGTTCGATAAGCTGGTGGAAAAAGGCGAGGAGAGCATCCGTCAGGGCCGCGAACGCAACGAGGAACTGAAACGCAACGTGCAGGAGAGGAAGAAGGAAAAGGTGCTGGCCGACATACTGGCGAATCTGGACGGGCTGGACCCTGAGGCCCGCGAGGCAGTGAAAAGTAAACTTGCAGAGACGGAAGCGGCTGGACAAACGCCTCCGGCTGAGTGAGTCTGAGCCTAAAGAGAATACATAAACGATGCCCCGCGACGGTGACTGCGGGGCATTTTTTCTATATAAGCAATACGAAAACATACGATCGTATTGGAACGTATACGAAAGGCCAAGGTCAAATGCCGATTCGGCCTGTGGCAACGGCGTGTGCGGAAGCGCCCAGCAGTATCTCTTCGCCGCCGCCTGTAAAAGCGACGTTATTGGTCACATTGGCTTCAACGGAGAGAGCGCCCAGCGCGCCGCGTCGGCGGGCTTCCGCTTCGGCAGTCCGGACAGCCTCCCTCTTGGCCGCGTCCGACGCTTCATCCAGCGTGTCAAAAACCTGAGGACCGTCCGGAGCGAGCACGGTAAAGCCGGATATGCCGATGGAGGTGTAATTGAGCGATATCTCCACATGCGCATTTGCTGAGACATCTGCGATCACAGCACCCACGGCGTTGGCTACCTCGGCGTGCTTCGGGACGATACATCGTGTTCCCAGCGTCGCAGCCACTTCGGGCAGAAACAGGTGCGTGGGTGCGCCGATGCCGACCAGCGAAGCCGGTGTGTCCATGCGGATGCCAAAAAAAGGCGTGCTTGATCTTTTCCTTTCCTGCCAGCCGCGAGTAATCAGAAGACGAAGCTGGCTGTCCAATCCTTCTTTGCCCAGATGTGGGTATTTATCCGCCAGCAATATGCGAACGATGTTTTCATAGAGCTTTTGGCGGACAGCTTCATAAACTCCGTCGGCGAACGCAGTCAGGTCTTGTCTGTTATCCTCATAATCCGGAAGGCACTGAAGAAAATACCGCGCGGCCAGTACGGACGCATCGCGGTCATAGGCGGTATAGTCGCCTTTGATATGCATGATATCCGTCGGGGTCAGTCCGCAGCGCATCACGATGCCCTCGCTTTCAAGGCGTTCACTGGAGAAACCGTATATGTCGGTGCCCGACAGCTCGGCGGCGCGCTCCAGCATCAGCGGTCCGTTTTCCAGAGCACGGCAGAGCGCCATTTCCCGGGTACTGTAGCGTGAGATGTTTTGGGGGCTGTGTACGAGATACAGGAATTCATGCAGCGGATGGGTGTGCAGCCTCTCATCTTCCAGCAGCCGGACCAGACCATCTTTGACAGAAGGCCAGCGGGATGCCGCCACGCACAGCGGCTGTACACGCCGTGCCATCAGTTCCAGACGCCCGTCCTTTATCCGCAGCGCACTGTCTCCGCCCAGCGCGAACGTATCCATGAAAACGCCTTTGACCTGAGTTCGCCATCCGCCGATACGGATGCCGTTTGGCGTCATCGCCGGAACGCCGTTCTTCACGATGGAGATATCCGTGGTGGTGCCGCCCATATCCACGATGAGGCATTGGGGGCTGTCCGTCAGCCCACGCCCTCCCAGCACGCTGGCCGCGGGGCCACTTAAAATTGTCTCCACCGGTCGCAGCTGCGCCAGGCGGTCCGCCATCAGACTGCCGTCGCTGCGCACCATCACCACGGGCGCGGTAATGCCGCGCACGGCCAAAGCGATACCCACAGCGTCCATGAACGCTTTGATGACAGGCAATAGCCGCGCGTTCAGCAGTGCCGTCGCGCCGCGCTCCAGTACGTTCAGCTCATCGGCCAGCTCGTTTGCCATCACGACGGGAACACCGTAGCGCTCTTCCAGCAAAAACTTTGCCCGCTTTTCGAAAGCGGCTCCGTTTTCAAACGAGTTCGCTTCCGCGACGCTCAGCGCGTCCGCGTCCTTCAGCCAGCCATCATAATCACTGAAGATATTTTCCCAGTCGGGTTCTGTTACGCTGCCGTCTTCGCCGCGGGTATCAACACACCGCACGGATTCTGTACCCAGGCCGTAGCGCGTTTTGGCGTCCACCCAATCCAGCACCTTCTGTGAAGTGCCGATCAGCAGCAGCCGGGCGCGTCCGCCCTTGTCTTCCACGCAGGCGTTGGTGGCGAGCGTGGTGGAGAGCGCGATGATGCCTGCCCGCACCAGCAGCTCCGGGGGCAGCGCGTCGATGGCCGCGCCGATGCCAAGGGAAAGATCCTCTCTGGTGGTCAGTGCCTTGCCCTTGGCGAGCACTTCCCGCGTGTCAAAGTCGTATATCACCGCGTCGGTACAGGTGCCGCCGGTGTCGATGCCGATTCCGATTATCATATGCAGTTCTCTCGCTTTCTCTGGTGTTGTAATAACCTTCTTAATAACGATATTATTATACAAGACTTGGGGGGCGTTGTTTTGAAGGTTATTTTGTTTTATAAAACTATATTGTAACAAGCATGGCGGGTAGCGCAGTCAACGGCGGCTAACCAGCCGCCGTTGACTGCTGAAAAAGGGCTAAGACCTTGGAGGCTCTGCCTCCAAACCACCGCCTAAGGGATTAAATCGCTTAGAAATCCCACTGGAAATGCCATGCTCAGGGCATTTCCAAAATTCTTTTATACTACTAAACGGGCCGGGGGTGCTGGATCCCGAAAAGCATAGCTTTTAGAATCCCGATCGGAGCGGCACCCCTATGAAAAATAGGTTGTCATCATAGCCAGCCGCGTCGCATATAAAGTAAGTTAAGCTGTCAGCCGTCCTGACTCAGGCCGTACAGCTCCATCGCGTTTTGACGCAGTATGTTGTGCGCAAGTCGCTCCGCCTCGACGACGGAAAAATATTCGCTCCGCACCTTGGCTTCCAGCACGTTTTTTAGAACGCTGTTAACCGCCAGCCGCGCCCCATAGCTCTCTTCGGCTGTCCATGTATCGCAGCCCCAACTGATCTTATCCGCCGTGGCCACCTCGATCATCCGGTGCAGCGTATGCTCAGCGGTGTCCGGCGAGAGTAGCGGCAGCCAGCAGATGTCCGCATAAACGTTGGGAAAGAAGTGCAGCAGCGCCAACACGTCGTCCGTCCATGGAAAGCCGCCGTGGAAGATCACAAACCGCGTATGCGGGTGCCGGCTGATGATGCTGCGCAGATTGATCGCGCGGGTGCCGTCCAGACAACCAAGACCGGTGTGGCACTGCACCGGCACATTCAACTCCGCCGCGAGCGTGCACACCTCGGAGAAGAACCAATCCTGAAACGCCTTGATATTCCCGGCCGACGGATCGCGGAAAGCGCACGCGGCCTGATCCCTGGACGCAGGGGCGAAGTCGAGGCTGCGCATATAGGCAGCGGCGTTTTTGAGGGCGACGCACCCACCCCGGACGCGCTGTGTGATGAGCTGCCGAGAGAAATCCATAAACACGTCCAGGTCATCAAAAGTCTGCCCGTACAGGCCATAGACACTGTTCCCGTCCTGGTCCTCCACACCACGGCTGTAACCGAGGAACAGCGGGTCTATGCGGAACGTAGGGGCAAAGAGGGCTGTGTCACTGTTGTCGCTGCCCGGATTCCAGTAAGCGTCCAGTATCATCCGGTCATATCTGCAGACATCCGTCAATATCGATTTGCGCCAGCCCTGCCGGGTATGCGCATTATTGATCGTATCGCTGTAAGTGTCCCAGTTGTCCGCCGACAGGTCCTCGCTGAAGCCGTATAGCGATTTCAGCGACTTCTGCAGCCACACGAAATACGATTTAGTGCGCACCAAATCGAGGTACTTCTCCCGGGATTCCCGGGAGTCGTCAAATTCCGCGCCGCACCATGCGACATAAGAATTCCGCAGAAGCGTGTTCAGACCGAAGCCCTCGAAGAACACGTCCGGCTCGTGGTGTGTGTGCGTATTGATGGCGTGAATCGAGGCGATGATATTGGATAACTCCGTTTTCATGGGGCACCTCTTTTCTTATCAATTGCGTGACAGCAGATTTTATCCGTTTCCCTGCAAACGGGCCTCAGGAGAGGAAGATGTCTGCTCCGGCGGCATCCGTCTGTTGAGCAGCAGCGCCGCGGGCAATATCAGCAGCAGCGGCAGGGCGCAGAAGAAAAGCGCTATGTCCAGCCCCAACGCATCGCCCAGCGTGCCGACGAGGGGAATCACGGTGAATATGGCAATGTAGTAGCCGAGATTGACATAGCTGGAAGCCGCGGCGGTATTCTCTGGCACAAGGCGGCAGGCTGCCGAAAAGGTGACGGGAAAGTTGCTGCCGCAGGCCATCGCTGTGAGCATCACAAACACGTATTTCGCGATAAGGCCGGGAAACAGAAAGACGGAGACCCATGCCAGCAGCCCCACCAGATTGGTGACCAGCAGCACGCGGCCCTTGGGGAACCTGTCAGCAAAACGCGCAAAGGTAAGGCGGGAGACCATCATGCCGAGGAACAGCAGAGACAGCGCGAGCGCGCCGTCCATCGCGTTGCCGGTGAGGCCGGTAATATACGTGGAGATGTAGTAGATAGCCGTCAGCTGCCACGCAGTGATCAGGATGGAGATGACAAAAACGATGCCCATGCCCGGTTTTTTCAGCACGTCCGTAGCCTCTCGGAACCGCGGCCCGAAAGAGAAGGAGCCGGTTACCAGCGGCGTCTTCATGTGGCTGGAAAAAGCGAACACCGCGAAAACAGCCCAGCAAAGCGCGAATCCGCCGAAAAGCAGGAACACGCCGAGAAGGCCCACGGAAGGAAATATAGCCTGAGAGAGCACCGGCGCGATGACGGAGCCGAAACTGAACAGCATATGCATGAAGCTGATATACCGCTCCGCGTGGCGCGGGGCCGTATCCACCATCACCGAGTTGGTCAGCGTGTTGATAGCCCCGCCCGAAAAACCGAGCACCGCATACATGATGAACAGCAGTATCAACGGCGGCAGCACACCCACCAGCATCAGCAGCACGCACAGCACCAGCCCGCATGCGACCAGTAGTTTGGTTTTGTTCAGCACGCTGATGAAAAGTATGCACACCACAGACAGCAGCGTACCGCCCACGCTCTGCATAGAGAGCAGCAGGCCGCCCTGAGACAGGCTGAGGTTGTATGCCGCCTTGATGGAGCTGAACATCTGCCCCTGCAGCGATACGTTCAGCGAAAAGCACAGCAGCAGCATGTCAATGGCGATCACTCTGACCCAGGTCAATCTGTTCTGATTCACTTTTGTCCTCCCATGATGTCCGCCGGAATAGTGTTATTGACGGATGCCCTTCATTGTGAGTGAGATGCGCTTGCGCTTCAAATCCACTTCTAGCACGCGCACTTTCACCACATCGCCTACCTTGGTCACTTCGGAGGGGTGGCGCACAAATTTATCCGCCAGCTGAGAGATGTGCACGAGGCCATCCTCATGCACGCCGATATCCACGAATACGCCGAAGTCGATGACGTTGCGTACCGTGCCGGTGATCTCCATGCCCGGCTTTAAGTCTTCCAGCTTCATCAGGTCTTTGCGCAATAGCGGCGGCGGCAGCGCTTCGCGCGGGTCACGGCCCGGCTTTTGCAGCTCGGCGACGATGTCCAGCAGCGTGGGTGCGCCAATGCCGATTTGGTCTGCCAGCGTTTTCGCCTCCTTGTCGCTGATGGACTTGAGGTTTGTGAGTTGGCCCGATTTGACGTCGTCCATCGTAAAGCTGCGCAGCTTTGCCAGTTTGCTGACGGCTTCGTAGCTTTCGGGATGCACGGCGGTGTTGTCCAACACGTCCGCGCTCTCGGGCACGCGCAGGAAGCCCGCGCACTGTTCGAAGGCCTTTTGCCCGAGTTTGGGGACTTTGAGCAGCTGCTTGCGGCTTCTGAAATGCCCATTGGCATCACGGAATGCCACCACGTTTTTAGCGACCGAGGCGGAAAGCCCGGCCACATGCGTCAGCAACGAATGTGATGCGGTGTTGATATCCACACCCACCGCGTTCACGCACGCTTCCACCACACCGTCCAACGCCTCTTCCAATTTGGTTTTAGGCATATCGTGCTGATATTGGCCCACGCCGATGGCCTTGGGGTCTATCTTCACCAGCTCGGCCAGCGGGTCCTGCAAACGCCGCGCGATGGACACCGCGCTGCGCAGCGATACGTCGAATTCGGGAAACTCTTCCGCCGCCAGCTTGGATGCCGAATACACGGAAGCGCCTGCCTCGGACACCACCATGTAGGCCGCGGGGTAGCCCATGGATTTGAGTACCTCCGCCACAAACGCTTCGGACTCGCGCGAGGCCGTGCCGTTACCGATGGCGATGGCGGTGATCTTGAAGTGCGTGATCAGTTTTTTCACGGTGTCCGCCGCTTCGGCCACGCGGTTCTGCGGCGGAGTGGGGTATATGACGCCCGTGTGCAGCACCTTGCCGGTGCCGTCTACCACGGCCAGCTTGCAGCCGGTGCGGTAGGCCGGGTCCACGCCCAGCACGTTCTGCCCCTTTACGGGCGGCTGCATCAGCAGATTTTTGAGGTTCAGCGAGAACACCTTGATGGCCTGCTCGGCGGCGCTGTCCGTCAGCGTGCCGCGTATCTCGCGCTCCAGCGCGGGGAATATGAGCCGGGAGAGCGCGTCCTCACCCGCAGCCTTCACCAACATGGCACTCTGGCTCTTGTTGCGGACATAAGAGTGGTCGACCATCGCGACCTGCCGGTCTTTGTCCGCCGTAAGTTTCACCTTCAGCACGTTTTCGCGCTCGCCGCGATCGATGGCCAGCACGCGGTGTCCGGCGATCCGATGCACCGCCTCGGAGAACTCGCGGTACATCGCGTATACGCTGTCGTCCGCGCAGTCGGACGTCACGGATATCTGCCCGTTGTCCCACAGGTATTCGCGCAGCGCCTTGCGCAGATCGGCGTTATCGCTGATGTCCTCCGCGATGATATCGCATGCGCCCTGCACCGCATCCTCGGCGGTCAAGACGCCCTTCTCTTCGCTGACGAACTTGGCTGCTTCGGCGTACGGGTCAAACGACGGCGACTGAAGCATGATGGCGGCAGCCAGCGGCTCCAGTCCCTTTTCTCGGGCGATGGAAGCGCGCGTCTTGCGTTTGGGTTTGTATGGGCGGTAGATGTCTTCCACTTCGGCCAGCGTTTCCGCTTTGGCCAGCGCGGCGTTAAGCTCGTCTGACCATTTGCCCTGCTCCTCGATGGACGCTTTGACTTCCGCCTTGCGTGCCTCCAGATTGCGCAGATAGGTGAGCCGGTCGGCCAGTTCGCGCAGCACCTGGTCGTCCATCGCACCCGTCATTTCTTTGCGGTAGCGCGCGATAAAGGGAATGGTGTTGCCGTCGTCGATCAGCGATACGATATTTTTCACATAAGCCGGGGGCGTTTTAAACTGCTCCGACAGGGATTTGATAATGTCCAGTGTGATCGCTCCTTTGCGATGAGATGAAAACATGG
>JAEWWC010000179.1 GCA_023396555.1 Bacillota bacterium | reverse complement strand
CCCGTCACATCGAACAGGCGTCCTGTCAGCGCCAGATTGTCCGTGATCTCCGTGATGGCATCCGACTCGATACGCAGCCACTGGTCGTATATGGTATCCGCCGCCTGCCCCGCCAGATTGAAGTATGAGTGGTTGGTCAGGTTCAGCAGCGTCTTTTTGTCGCTCATGCCGCGGTACGTGATTACCAGCGCGTTATCCGCCGTCAGAATGTACGTCACGCCCACGATCAGGTTGCCCGGATATCCCTGGTCGCCGTCCTCGCTCAGCAGCGTCAGCGTCAGGCTGTCTTCCGAGGTTTGCGTGGCGTTCCATAGCTTTTTGTCGAAGCCCACATAGCCGCCGTGCAGGTGATTCTTGCCGCCCTCGTTGCAATCCACTGTGTAGTCCACGCCGTCCAGCGAGAATTTCCCGCCCGCGATGCGGTTGCCGCACCGCCCGATGATGGCCCCAAGGTACGGCGGATTCACCTCATAGTCTGCCAGCGTGTCGAAACCCAGCACGATATCCACGGGCTGCCCGTTCTTGTCCGGTACCAGCAGCTTAGTCACGATTCCGCCGAAATCGGTTATCGTTGCTTCCAGTCCGTTTTTATTGCGGATGGTATAAAGATAGGCCGTCCGCCCGTCCTTCAGTTTGCCAAACTCCGTTCTCATCATATGTGCCTCCTCCGGTCTTCCTGATTATAGCATTTTCAACGTTATTATAGCATTCGCCGGACCATGTATACAAATATATTTACATGCATTATTTTAAGCTTTTTGTCGCTCCGGTCCCCCGGCGGTCTGTCCGCCTCGCCGGATGAATAGATTAATAGTGGATTTAGAGCAAAAGGAGGGGTTCCCCATGATTGGCGACCCGATCATCGTCCGCGAGCAGGTGATGGAAGAAACGATGCTTTATAAGGATGTGCCGGTGCTGAAGTACACCATCCGGTATCCGGAGTTTTCCTCCGCGGTATTCCGCATTGCGGCCAACGAAATGAACCGGTATTACCGCACCCGGGCGGCGCTGCAACGTCAGCGTGACCGTCAGATACTGTATCCGCAGGCCGTGCGAGACCACGATTACGCGACGTCTCACGACTACCCGTTCCACGCCCACGAAGCCATGACGGTGCACACCGTTACCTACAACCAGAACTGTGCCGTCAGCCTATACGCGGATAATTACCAGTTCACCGGCGGCGCGCACGGCAACACCATCCGGTCCTCGGACACGTGGGACCTAAAGAACTCGCAGCGACAGCCGCTCACTCGGTTCTTCGCCGCGCCAGTGCCGTACCCCGCGTTCGTTTTGGAGTCCGTCAACGCGCAGATCGCTGCGCAAATCGCCGAGGGAACCGGCATGTATTTCGATGACTATCAAAAGAACGTGGCGCAGAACTTCAACCCGCGCAGCTATTATCTTAACCCTCACGGCGTTGTGGTCTATTTCCAGCAGTACCAGATCGCGCCGTACGCCAGCGGCATACCTGAATTTACGCTCCCCTGGTCCGCTGAGGTCCGCGAACCGTACTGCCGGTAGGTGCGATTGCTTTCAAGGTCATGGAGCTCTGCCCCACACCCGCTGGAGACGCCGTCTCCAGACCTCTTTTATTATTGTCGGGTTCTTAAGAGACTCAGCTCTCACGTGCCCCAGAGAGTAAAAAATAAGGAAAATGCCCATGGCATTTTCCCGTCGGGATTCTTAAGGGACGTGTCCTTAAGTGGTGGTTTTGGAGGCAAAGCCTCCAATGTCTTGCCCTTAAAATATAGTCCCGAAACTACGCGCCGGCCGAAACCGTGTCCGCCGCAGTTGGCTTCGCACTCCACTTGCCGCAGCGGTCGCCCCAGTAAGCCGCAGGCACACCGCCGCGCATCAACGCCACCACCTCGCAGCGGTTGGCGCACCCCGTGCACTCGAAACCCTTCGTCAGCAGCTCGTCCGCCGCGCAGCCAAAGCCCATGAACCGCGTCGCGCCACCCGCCTCGCTCGCCATCAGCGATGCGCCGTAAGCGCCCATTACATCGTGGTGCTGCGGAACGATAATGCGCGTGCCCAGCGCCTGCTCGAACGCCGCCACAATGCCCGCGTTGGCCGCCACACCGCCCTGAAACACGACGGGGGGTTCGGGCTTTTTGTGGCTGGCGAGGTTATTGAGATAGTTGCGCACCAGCGCCTCACATAGCCCCGCTACGATGTCCTCTGTACTGTGCCCCGCTTGCTGCTTGCTGATCATGTCCGACTCCGCGAAAACCGCACACCGCCCCGCGATACGCACCGGCGACGTGCTGCGCAGCGCACATTCGCCGAACGCCGATATGGGCATGCCGAGCCGCTGCGCCTGTCGATCCAGAAACGAGCCGGTACCCGCTGCGCACACCGTGTTCATTGCGAAATCTGTCACGCAGCCATCCTCTATATGAATGATCTTGGAATCCTGTCCGCCGATTTCGAGTATCGTGCGCACGTCCGGCTGCACATGGCATGCCGCCGCCGCGTGCGTGGTGATCTCGTTTTTAATGA
>JAEWWC010000127.1 GCA_023396555.1 Bacillota bacterium | reverse complement strand
GGACTTCCTCGTCAACCGCGACGAGGGGGACTTCTCCCACGAAGCCTTCATGAATTTCTGCGGCAAGTATTTTAAGACAGCCGCCGGCAAAGAACTGGCCCGGCAGATGTTCGGCGTGGAGTAACAGATTCCGCCGCCCCGTCCACCGTAGGGGCGGCCTGCGGTCGCTCGCTGTCACGCACGCATTATATCAAAAAACACCGTTCAGCGCATACAAAAAGCGGTACCGCGCAATATCCGTACCGCTCTCTTCGTAATCACGTCGTCCGGCAGGCTCAGCCCTGCAGCCCCTGCTCCTGCCGCTCCATGTTTTCCACCACCACGTCATATATATCGCCCAGCCCGGCGCAATACTCCAGCACCCTCCACGGCGTATTGGTATGGTAGTGGATCTTGATGAGCGTATCGCCGCCCACCGCGATCAGGCTGTCGCCCTCGATGTTCGCAGCGATGTACTCACCTATCTCATCCTCACTTAAGCCGCGCCCCTCGGTGAGCAGCTGCGTATCAAACTTAAACTCCAGCATCGCTTATTCCTCATCCTCGTCGTCAAACTCAGGATCGTAATTCTCGTCTTCGAAAAAGTCATCGTCGTCCTCGTCATACTCGCCGTCGTCCTCCAACAGCTCCGTCACCCTGTCGATGAACAGCACACCGTCCAGATGGTCGATCTCATGACAATACAGCTTGGCGTAATCGTTCTCAGCCTCAATCGACACCTCTTCGCCGTTTTCATTGAGCGCCTTCACCTTCACTTTCACAGGCCGCATCAGCTTGCCCCATTTGCCCGGCACGGAGAGGCAGCCTTCCTCCACCTCATGCTCGCCCTCAGTCTCCACGATTTCCGGATTCACCAGCTTGAGGTACCCGTCCGGCCCGTTCACCACGATCAGGCGGCGCAGTATACCGATCTGCGGCGCGGCAAGCCCCGCCCCGTTATCGTCCTGTTTCAAGGTATCCTCTATATCCTGCAGCAGCATGCGTACCCTGTCGTTAACCTCGGTCACAAGCTTGCATTTTTTGCGCAACGCGTCGTCGCCTATCAGACGTATTTCTCTCAATGCCATAGATGCTTCTCCATTGTTTTGATAAGAATATCATCGCATACGGGCAACGACCTGTCAACCACACGTAACATAAGCTAAGGGTTACAAAAAAAACAGCCGGGGGTTACCCGGCTGCCCATCATCTCCCAAAAAGCATCTTCCCAATTTTATGCGCTCAGTATCTGATAAGCCACATCCGAAGCGGAGGCCGCGTCCGACGCATAATAATCCGCACCGATGGATTCCTTGTAATTCTCGGTCACAGGCGCGCCGCCCACCATGATGGAGAGCTTGTCGCGTACGCCCATCTCCTTGGCTTTGTCCACCACGTCCTTCATCACGCCCATCGTCGTCGTCAGCAGCGCGGAGCAGGCCACGACCTTCGCGTCGTTATCGATCGCCGCCTGAATGAACGTCTCCGGCGCCACGTCGGTTCCAAGGTCGATCACCTCAATGCCCTTACCCTCCAGCATGATCTTGACAAGGTTCTTGCCGATGTCGTGCAGGTCACCCTTCACAGTACCCAGAATCGCCTTGCCCACAGCCTTCACGTCGCTGCTCGCCAGCGCCGGCTTCAGGATCTCCATGCCCGCGTTCATCGCCCGCGCGGCAATCAGCACCTCAGGCACATACACTTCGTTGTTCTTGAACTTAGCGCCGATGATGCCCATGCCGGACAGCAGGCCTTCTTCCAGTATTTTTTTCGCGTCTTCGCCGTCCGCCAGCGCCTGCGCCACCAGCTCTTTCACCTTGGGCGCTCTTCCCTGCTGCAGAAAGGAGCTCATTTCTTCAAATATGCTCATTGCCATTCCTCCGTCTTTTTATTGATGATCCCCCGCTTTTCGCGGTATTTGCCCGGCGTTGCACCGGTCAATTTCTTAAATACTTTGGAAAAGTAGCTCTGATCGTCAAATCCACAACAGTACGCCAGAGACGAGAGCGGTATATCGCTGGACAACAGCATCGATTTGGCGTTACGGATACGCACCTCATTGATATATGACGACAGGCTGAGGCCTTTTTCTTCTTTGAATATGCGGCTCAGGTATGAAACGCTGAACGACACATGATCGGATATGTCGTTCAAAGTGATGCGTTTCATATAGTTCGCGTTCACATACTCCATCACTTTCTGTATCGTGTCGGTATGCTTCGTTTCCGGCACCGCGAACACCAGGCCGGTGAAGCTGGACAGTATGCCGGATAGCCAGATGCTTAAATCGTCCAGCGTAGTAAATCCGGCGATCTCGGTCAAAAAGTCACGCGAGAGTCCGAATATGCGCCCCGCCTCGGCGCCGCCGTCTATCGCAGCCCGCGAGAGCAGCACCAGCAGCTCAGTCACGCGCATTTTGATGACAGAGAAGTCCGCCCCCGCCGCAAAGAATATCGCGCCCAATATCTCGTTCAGCGCCCGCTGAGCGCCAGCCTTGTCGCCTGAAGCGATGTACCGCTGCAGCCGTTTTTCCGTTTCCAGCGGATAATCCGGAGGCTGTGCCCCTGCTTTAATATCCTGAATCGTTGAAAATATCTCGTTATACCGCGCGCTGGTTTCCTCCAGCAGCCGCAGGTCCTCGCTGGCTCTTTGCCCCGCATACGCCGTAATCATAAACAGCATATCCGCCAGCGATGATACGCGCCTCGCTTCTATATAAGGCAGCGTTTTGGCCGCTATGGCAATATCGCGCGTGTTGCCGCAGAACAGCCCCGGAAAGCCCTCTTCCAGAAAGTCATGTGCGTCCACCATCAGGAACGGCCCGGCGATAAGCCCATATTCGAGCACTCCCTGACGCATGCCCGGCACTGCTATAAATGCCGCCCCGGCGGGGCATAAAAATTCGTATTTGCCGCCCCACCGTTCCGACTGATAAATCGCGTAATCCATCAGCGTTTCACAGGCGGCCCGCCCATTTTCATCCAGCTGCTTCTGATAACAGGTCTTGCAGAACAGGCACGCGCTCCCGCATCCTCCGTTCAGCATATCCACGACAAAGCAGTTTATGCCTACGGCATTTCCAAAAGTATGCACGAGGTTTTGCGCCGTGTCCAACCTGCTCATCGCTCACCGCCATGTCACTTTTACTTTCTATTATTGTACCATTAATTCAGAATTAGTAAAAGCGTTCACTGATATCAACGTCATTATAATGAATAGCATATAAGTGGGTATTGTATTATTTTTTTATTTTTAGTACTATATTATATCTTTGGTTTGGCAGAAGCTTGACGCTGAGCATACGCTTTTGCTATACTGTCAATGCTCTGGAGAGATGTCTGAGCCTGGTTTAAAGTGCCGGTCTTGAAAACCGGTGTTGCGCAAGCAACCGTGGGTTCGAATCCCACTCTCTCCGCCAAATAAAGGCACACTGCAATGTGTGCTTTTTTTAAGAAAGTTTAGATTGACAAGTGGCGGTTTAATCAAGATATGAAAAAACCGGCAGTATTGTCACTTCATTGCCGGCTTAAAATGAGTCTTTTTTTTGTCTTTAAGCTTTGCTGTAAGGCCAGCGTCCAATACTCCCAAGATCGTGGACTTTTGTATAACCCATTGATTTTAGCTGTCTGGCTGCAGAGCCGCTTCTGGCTCCGCTCATACAATATACCACCACATCGGTATCTTTTTTGATTGTTTTGGTGATCTTTGAAATATTGTCAAGCGGTATATTCACAGCGCCCTTTATATGTCCGTTGTAATATTCGGAAGGTTGCCTGACATCAACAATCGAAGCGCCGCTCTGCTGAAGTTCCAAAGCTCTCCTGGGGCTGATTCTTGTTATCGCTTTAATGATTCTGAATATAATGAACAGTCCCGCCACCGCTGCCGCAAAAATCATCATCAGATTGTTATCCATTAAAACCTCCGCCTCACATTTCATTTGCACAGCATGTGGATTTTTCACATACCTAATGCTATTAAATACTACCCATAATTGCAGCAGAAGTAAGTGACTATGGCACAATCAGCCCGAAAAAATGGTTTCAATTGAGAATGCATATGGAGAAAGCATATGGATGTTTCAAGATATTTTGGCACATAGAGACTGAAAAAGCCCTTTCGCAGGCCGCGATTGGACTCTTCCAGCATCTTATATGGTATTGTCGGTATTATCTATTTTTTAATTGGCGGCAAGCCGGAGTAACAAACGCAAGTGTTTCGTACCAGTGGCCGATTTCTGTTATGACTTTGCGGATTGCCCCCTACGCGTACAGCGAACGCCCGGACTTAGTCTTCTTCATCACGATGATCAGCACAACGATAGACACGATGGCCGCCGGCGTGAGATACGAAGCGCTCGTATTGCACTCCCTTTCCATTACATTGACAAGTCTTTGCTGCTCTTTTCGCTCTTGAACCGGAGCCATTCCGGCAGCTTGAGTTTAAAGCCGCCCTTGTCACGCAGCGTGAGGACTACGCTCTGGAGCAAAATAAAGAAGCACAGCATAAGCCCGGTGGTAATGCTCTGCCAATATGGTTCCCTAAGCCCCGAAGCAATCACAATATTGCTGATAGTCTTTAAAGACAGCACCCCGAATAGCGTACCGATTACATTGCCAACGCCACCGGTTAATAATGTCCCGCCGATAATAGCAGCTGCAATCGCCTGCATTTCTGCGGCAGTTGCGTTGGAAGCGTTTCCCGCCCCTGTATGCATGAGATAGACATAGCCGCCGATTCCGGATAACAACCCGCACAGCAAATAAGAATAGAATTTGGTGCGCTTTACATTGATGCCGAGCATGAGCGCGCTCTGGCTGTTACCGCCCACCGCATAGAGGTTCCGCCCGAATCGCGTCCATTTCAGAATGACAAATATAGCTAATACTATAGCTATAGCGACTATTACCCCGAGCTCAATTTTAGCGGGAATGAAATTTCCGGTTTTTCCATAGGAACCGATACCCGGAATAACCACACGGAATTGCTTAAGGGCGACAAAGGCTTCGTTTACGGCTGTGCGCGGAACAGCGCTGACGATGGTTGTCATGCCTTTTGCAAAGAACATACCTGCTAAAGTGACGATAAAGGGCTGTATCTCCAAATACGATATCAACGTTCCCTGAATCAGCCCGAACGCTATCCCCATTCCCAAAGCCAGGCCCACCGAGCCTATGACGCTGCCGCTTTGGTCGTCCAGATAAACAACGCAAGCCATGGTCACCAGCGCCGTGATACCTCCTACCGAAATATCGATGCCGCCTGCTATCATAACGATAGTCAGTCCGCAGGAAATCACAATCAAAAACGCATTGTTATTGA
>JAEWWC010000077.1 GCA_023396555.1 Bacillota bacterium | reverse complement strand
CAGCTACGACCTTACGGCCAATGCGGCATACGAGATCGGCCGGGACACCAAAGACCTCTTAAACTCGTTGGACAAGGATATCCGAATCCATGTACTGGCCAACAAAAACAACTTTACCGCCAACTCGTACTTCATCCAGACGCAGCGCATACTGGAAAAATACCCGGAGGCGTCTACCCATGTGCAGCTGGATTATGTTGATTACGTATCCGATCCCACATTTGCTTCCCAGTATCCGGATCTCGAACTGTCTGAAGGCGACCTGCTGGTGACCTGCGGCGACAAGGTGAAGCAGCTGCAGTTCTCCTCAATGTTCAATTATTCCTATAACGACGCGGGCGATCTTTACATCGTCTCCTCCCGCGCTGAAGAGGCGATGACGTCCGCCATCGTTAACGTGCTGGCAGACACGCAGGTGCATGTCGCCGTGCTCGCCGGCAACAACGTGGCCGATATGCCCGCTTTCACGCAGCTGCTGACGGACAACAACTACGTGGTCAGCAGCGTCAATCTGGCCACGGATCCGCTGGACGACACGTACGATCTGGCGCTGCTGCTCGCCCCGCAGATCGACCTGTCCGAGGACGCGCTCGCCAAGCTGGACAGCTTCCTGTACAACAACGGCGAATACGGCAAAATGCTATTCTGCACAGCGGACGTCAGCCAGAACGCACAGCCCAACCTCGCCGCCTTCCTCAAGGAGTGGGGCGTGGTGATCGGTAGCGGCGCGGTGTTTGAAACGGAGCAGAACCGAACCTATCAATATCAGCCATTTTACCCCGTCACCGACTACGAGGACGAAACGTACAAGGATATGCTGCTCGATTCCTCCATGCCGGTGCTGATGCCGCTGGCGCATCCCGTGCAGGTATTGTACAAAGCGCAGGACAACAACCTCAACAAAACGCTGCTGAGATTCGGCGCCACCAGCGGTATTCGTCCTGCCGGCGCGGGCGATGATTTCTCGGTGGATCAGGCACAGATGGGGCCCATGCCAGCGCTGGTACTGGCCTCCAAGGTGATCTACGACAATAACGGCATGATCGCGCATCAGTCGCAGATACTCGTCTCCGGCTCCACCACGATGCTGGACGCCTTCTGCATACAGAACACATCGCTCGCCAACAGCGCGTATCTACTGAACATATTCAACACCACGTTCAATGTGGACAATTCCGTGAAGATCGAGCCCAAGTCGCTCGCCGGCGGCACGCTGTCCATTTCGACAGGCGGCGCGAGTGCCGTCGGCATCATACTGGCAGGCGTGTTACCGCTGCTGATACTGGTATCCGGCATCGTGATCTGGCTGGTCAGGAGGTACAAGTAGCCATGTCCAGACAATTAAGGCTCGTGATCATTGCCGCCGTGCTGGTGGCGGCGCTGGGCGCGGCAGCTCTGATATTGCTGCAGCCGGATTCGGACATCGGCAATCCGCTGGCATTCCGCGATTCCGCCCCCACCGACGTGCAAAGCGTCCATATCGAGAACGCCAGCGGCAGCTTCGATGTTGAAGCGGAGGGTGAAGGATATAAGTCGGACGATATCGCGCCGGATGTGCTGGATATGGAGGAATTCGTCGCGCTGATGACGTATTCGGGCGCGGTAAACGCGCTGCAGTCGGTGGACAGCAATCCATCCGATCTGTCGCTGTACGGTCTGGACGCCCCCGCCGCCACTGTGGATATCGCTTACAAGGACGGCCCCGCGCTGTCGCTGCGCATCGGCAGCGCGGAACCGATCAGCGGCAACTATTATTTCAGCGTCGGCGGAAAGCCGGCAGTCTATCTGATGGAGGCGGCACGCTGTGCCCCGTTCCTGCAGCCCAAGAAGGATTATATCGACGATGTGATCACGCCCGTCAGCCAGATGTCTTCTCCCCTGTCGGCGATACTGGACGTGACGTTTACCGGCGGGCCGCTGGCAGAGCCGATATCCATCAGAGCGATTACCGGAGAGGACAAGGAGCTGTCGCGCATCGCTTCCTCTTTCGGCGCTCCTACCCACCTCGTGATGGGAAAAGGCATACATGAGCTGGACCAGACGTACGGCGTGGACCTACTGGGCTCGCTGCTGGGCCTTCCTGCCACCGGCATCGTGGGTTATAACTATACCCCGCAGCAGATTTCCGACTTTGGCTTCAGCAAGCCTTCCATGCAGGTAGCGTTCGACCTGAAAAACGGAGTGGATACGGAGGTCGTCCACTACGCGCTGTCGGTGCTGGAGAAGGATGGCGCTTTCTACCTGACCTGCAACGACAACGGCGTTATATATCAGATTGACAAGCCCCTGTTCTGGTCCATTCAGTACGATAAGCTGCCGGTGCGCTGGTTCCTCTCTCCGCTGATGATGGACGTGGAAAGCGTGGAACTGTCCACAGACGGCCAAACCTATACATTCGACATCACCGGCGAGACAAACGCGGACAAAAAGGTAACCTGCAATGGAGCGCCGATGGACATCGAACGCTTCCGCACGTTCTACCAGCTGCTGATCAGCGCCGCCAGCGATGGACTGTTGGTCGATGAAGATGTACCCGAGGGCGAGCCGCTGCTGACGCTAACCTACCGCTATCTGGATGAGGAGAAGAAGCCCGATGTGATGAAGCTATACAAGGGCACTGCCCGACGGGTGTATGTGGAGGTCAACGGTGCGATGGAATTCTCCATGGAAGAGGCGTATCTGGCGCGCGTACAGGCTGCTGCCGCCGTCATCATGACAGACAAAGCCTTTGAAACCGAGTGGTAAACCATTGTCGTTGCACATGTTGGGGGGCATCCCCAAAAAGATGAAGGCCGGTGAGCGCTGCTCTCCGGCCTTTTCATCAGCCCCACAAGGAGCCCATCTCCCCTTTACCCTACTATCTCTTTATTTAAGCCAGAGGTCCACCGGTTTTGTGACCTTTGCAGTAAACGGCAGTTCCACCTTTTTCCCCGTACGGGCCGATTCATATGCGGCATAGATCATCTCCAGCACCACACGCCCGTCCTCGCCGGTCACCTTGGGCTCAAGATCCATTCGGACGCATTCGATGAAGTGCTTAAGCTCCTGCGGATAACCCTGATTGAATGCCTCCTCATACACCGTGAAGCTCCATCCCTTGGACGACCCCGCCTTCTCCATCGCGTAATCATAACCGTCCAGGCTGTAGGTCAGCGCGCTGTTGCCGCGGAACAGATCCGCATACGATACGCCCTTGTTGCCGTACACCTCGATGCGGTCGTCCATGCCGCCGTGCTTGGCCCAGCTGTCTTCCGCTATACCCAGCACGCCGTTCTCAAACTCCACCAGCGTTACCGTGTTGTCATCACACTCGGTGTCGTGCATCACCGTCGCCATCGACGCGTAAACGCTCTTAATCTTGGGGTTTCCACCCAGTATCCAGCGGAACCACGCCAGCGCGTGGCAGCCCATGTCCATCATCACGCCGCCGCCCGCCAAGTCCTTCTCATAGAACCAGCGGCTGTGCGGACCCGAGTGCTTCTCCGCCTGCTTGATCATATATATATCGCCCACCGCGCCGCGCTCCACCAGCGCGCGCACCCGCTCATACTTGGGCGCAAAGCACAGCTCCTCGGCATACATCAGCTTTTTGCCCAGCTTTTTGCAGGTATCGATCATCTCGTCCGCCTGCTCCAGCGTCAGTGCCAGCGGCTTTTCGATGATGATATGCCTGCCGCTTTTGGCGCTCTTGATGCACGCTTTATAATGCGCGTAGTTGGGAATGCAGATATCGACGACCTCGCAGTCGCTTTTCTCGAGAAGCGTATCCAGATCGGTGTAATATTCCCTGATTCCGAACTGCTGGGCAAAAGCTTTTGCTTTCTCCTCACTGCGGCCATATACAGCTACAACCTCGGCGTCCGGCACAAAGCGCTCATAAGATTCCATGTGGATGTGCGCGATAAACCCGCAGCCTAAAATCGCGACCTTCGTTTTTTCCATGTCAATCTCCTCCTTTAATCGTCTCTGAGTCGTTATTTGGTGCCGGCAGCCAGTTTGTCGAGCACGATCTCGACGTTGGTGCGGCCTTTCAGCAGCGTACCGGGCAGCTCCGCCGTGGGCTGAGACCCCATCAATTCCTTAACGATATCATTCTTTCTGCCGCCCGTAATCAGCAGTTGAACGTGTCTTGTCTCCAATATGTTCTTGATACCCAGTGTGATTCCCTGCGTGATGTCCGGCATCTCCTTGAAATATTTAACGGCCACCTTGCGCGTCACGCTGTCCAGCGGAACCACATGAGAGCAGCTCTCCGGATTAACCCCCGGCTCGTTCAGCGCGAGATGCCCGTTCATGCCCAGCCCGAGCAGCATGTAGTCGATGCCTCCGCCGCTTGCGATGTGTTCGTCCATGTCGCGGCATTCGCGTTCCAGGTCCGCCGCTCTGCCGTTGAACATGCGGATATTATTTTCCTGCACGTTGATGTGGTCATAAAGATTTTTACGCAGAAAGCCCTCGCAACTGCCATCGTCCTGCGGCATAAGGCCCACCCATTCATCCATGTCCACCAGCCGGATCTTGGAAAAATCCACGCGCCCGTCTCGATACGCGCTGATCAGCGCACCGAACATCTCCAGCGACGTATGCCCTGCCGCCAGGCAGATCATCGCGGACGGTTTCTCCCGGACCAGATCGATCACCGTCTGTGCGCAGTATTCGGATGCCATACGGCTGTTGTCAAAAACCTTTGTCATGCATTGCCCCCAACTTGAGAAATATGTTCATATCATGATGCCAATATTGAATTCCTTGAACGCTTCCACCAATGCACGGTATTTCTACCGCTAGTCCACGTGGCTCCGATGGTTCAGCGCTCGATCTGCTTTATCTGAAATCCAATCCGTCTACCTCTCCACGGCTGAAGATTACAGCACTAAATATTTAAGCCGAACAGATTTAGAAATCAGGCCAGTGACGCCTCTTGCGGGGCGCTGATTATATATACATTGAAAGGTATCTGGATATCATGTTTACAATACAGTTTTTTGGGAGAGTTGTATATGTTGTCTAGACCACTTTATGTTTAAATGAGCTATAGCGTGCTAACGGCTGGTACAGAGCCTCGCACGGATATGATGGCATCTACTGATACCCCGCACGAAAAACAAAAAGCCCCGCCGTTATCCAGTTAACAGGGAAGGGGGGGTATATCTAAATAAAAAATGCGGGCAAAAACGTGCAGTCAAGAAAATAAAACTATACGTTTTGCGGATGCGTTTTGTCGTAATAATACTGCATGATGTCTCTTCGGGTTACAATACCTATAAACAGCCCCCGATCGTCCGTAACGGGGATGAAGTTCTGAGTCATCGCCATCAGCAGCAGGTCGTCGATATCTGCGTTCACATTGACCGGCACATTCTGCCGGCCTTGTAATATGTCTTTGACCAGATACGTCTCACGAGCATGGTTGTCATAGGCTTCGTTACCCAATATAGCCCAGAGCAGGTCCCCTTCTCTCAGTGTGCCTGCATACTCGCCGTCCCTGTTGATGACAGGAATCGCGGCATAACCATAGTGCTTCATCTTCTCTAGGGCCTGCCTCAGCGTTGAATCCTCGAAAATATAGGCTATGTCAACTTTCGGCTTCAAAAAAAATAATATGTTCATCTTATTCCAATTACGTTAATTCTGTAATAGTTTTTTTCATAGCTATCATATCACAACAGACCTCTTAGTATCAACCACGATATAACAGATTCCTGTTATGTTGCTTGATTGCAGTATCATTTGAAAAGAGATACATCATTATTTAATATAATTTTCGTCAAAATAATGTTTCATATGTGGAATTTTCTGTTATAATGTATTAAGATAATCAAAAAATTGGTACTGTCACTTGACTGGTTGCAGGAGTATCGCCTTAATGTTTAATTTTACACCAAAAAACATCATGGAAGACCTTGTGGAATACAAGCTAAACGAGCTGATGCGGTGTTCCGGCATGTGCTGCTGCGAGCGTTGCCGAGCTGATGTGAAAGCGCTTGCGTTGAACAAACTGCCGCCCCGCTACGTGGTCAGCGTAGCCGGCGACGTCTATTCTCATTTTGATGCGATGAACCTACAAACTCAGGTCAACTTAACCGCTGCCGTCGCCAGTGCCATCCGAATCGTACGGGAAAGCCCGCATCACGGCGAGCAATATGCATAAAGGTCAGCACCACTGCACCACAGACTCCGCCGGCTGACGCGTCTTCATTCGCGGCTCCGCCGCACGATACCCGAACCCCGCCATCACGGCGATACCAAAATGCGAAAGGTCCAGCAATCCTTCCTCCGCGAGTATACGCTCCGCGTCACGCTGCACAAAGCCCTCCACCGGACATGAGTCGATACCCATCAGTGCCGCTGCCGCCAGCATGTTCGCCAGCGCGATGTAGCACTGCTTACACGCCCAATCGAAAACCGCACGGTCGCTCTCCAGCAGCATAAAATCCTTTTTCAAAAAATTCGCATACTTGCGTTTTCGTTGCTCCTGTATATCCGGAGGCAGTTTTTGCACATGCTCCATGATATGCCGGATGTAGTCCGAATCATATATCATATCCGCTTTTTTACGCGCCAGCAGCACCACAAAATGGCTCGCGCCGTTAAAGCAGTTCTGCGCGCCCCAGCACACAGGACGCAGCTTTTCCCACAGTGTCCGGTCCTGAAGCACCAGGAAGCGCCACGGCTCAAACCCGAACGAGCTGGGCGACAGACGCCCCGCCTCCAGTATCACCGCGAAATCCTCGTCCGGCACGGATCTGGTCGCGTCAAACTTCTTGCACGCATGGCGGAACATCCACGTGTCCAGCACCAGTTTCCTTCTGTCCTCCATATCATTCCTCCCGATTGCCGCTCTGGTCCTTCTGGCGTGCCTGATGGCGCATATAATCCGCCAGAAACTGCTCATCCTCTATCTCCAGACCGCGTTCACCCGCCAGCGACTCCAGATGATGCCGGAACTCGTGCTTCAGCGTTGCAGCCAGCTGTTCGGCCAGTTTTTCCTTTGGCAGATACCCGTATACTCTCTCGAAGGAACCATAGTATATGGCGATATACCGGCCCAGGTTTCCGCCCCTGTAATACTCGCCAAGGATATACAGGCCCTCGGCGCCTTTTCTGCGGTCCCTTTTGGTCTGGGGCATCAGTATGATACCGCCGTTGAGCTGCGCATAGAATTCACCCGGCAGCGCTTCCGCGATACTGTCCAGCATGGTCTGCATTTCGTCGATTGAAACCATCGGCGCTCCTCCCGTCCGTTTCAATCATTATACCACATGGAGGAGTGATTATCTCAACAAACAAGCCTGCCCGACACCAGCCGGACAGGCTCGCTTGTTTCAACTGTATTATCTCTATTTCAGCTGTGCCAGTACGTCGATCGGCACATCCGTCATTACGGCGTTGTTGGAATTCATCAGCATGTTTTCATCCAGATTCAGCCCGAACATCGCCCCCTCCTGCACGGCGGCGTGCAGATTGCGCGGCTTCACCGCGTCGCCCGCATTCATCACGGGTACTCCCGCCGCCTTCAACTCCTCAAACAGCGCGGTGTTGGCGCGCACATGGCACGTCACCACGGTATCCGCCGGTATCGTGGTCCTGTTGAAGCCCCTGTCCTGAACTGTGACTTCGCCGTCTTTGATCTCATACAGCGTGGAGCTCTCGATCACCTTCACCGGATACTTGAACGGCTTGGACTCCAGCGCCTCAGCATCCGTCTGCGCGAACCGCTTGCGCAGCACGTACATATGGATGACCTCGATGGACGAGCCGAACTCCTTCTTCTCGGTGACGATGGTGACCTGCTTGCCGATGGACGCGAGGAACGCCGCCGTGTCCGCCGCGGCGTAATGGTCGCCCCACACCAGCACACGCTCGCCCACCTTCACGCCCTTGCGGTTTCCAGGGTGGTACTCGCACGATACCTTAGGGCACGCGATCACATCCTCAAAGGGCAGCACCTTATCCGCATCACCGAATACCTGCGGCACATACGAGGACGCGCCCGTCGCGTTCAGCACAAGATCATATCCTTTCAGTTCCTCCAAAGAGGGTGTGTGGTTCATGCGCACGTCGATGCCCAGCGACCCGATCTGTTCGCGTAACCAGTCCGCGTACCACTTCATCTTCTCCTTGCCGGGAACCATGCAGCAGCCCAGTATCGCGCCGCCCAGCTCCGCCTTCTTCTCGAACAGCGTCACCTTATGCCCGCGCACCGCGGCGATACGGGCCGCCTCCATGCCCGCAGGGCCTCCGCCCACGATCGCAACGCTGACCGGCTTGTCGCTCTTCTTCATGTCCACAAAGGCCTCGTTGCCACACGCCGGGTTGATCGCGCAGCCGATCTCCTTTTTGGCCATCATTGATTCCTGCCAGCAGCCGGTGAGGCAGGATATGCAGCGGCGTATCTCTTTGTCCTTGCCCATCGACGCCTTCACCGCCCAGTAAGGGTCGGCCAGCATCTGCCGCGAGAGCCCTACCATATCCGTTTTGCCCTCGGCGATCAGCTTTTCGCAGTAGTCCGGATTGCGCAGCGTATGGCTGTTGATAATGGGGATGCTTACCACCTGTTTGATCGCCTCGGATGCATACACCGTCCAGCCCTCGGGATAGTACATCGGGTCGAAGCCCGCGCCGGGGCTCTCCTGAATGCACTGCGACAGGTCCAGCGCGGCCACGCCTGCCCGCTCAAACGTCTGGGCGACCAGCTTGCTCTCCTCCAGCTCGCGCCCGCCCGGCACCCATTCATCGACGGAATAGCGCACCAACACCGGGAAGTCACGTCCGCATTTCTTCTGTATCGAGTCGATGATCGCCAACGGGAAACGCATGCGGTTCTCGAAGCTGCCACCGAAACGGTCGATACGCCGATTTAAGAGCGGG
Source organism: Bacillota bacterium (assembly GCA_023396555.1). Lineage (GTDB taxonomy): Bacteria > Bacillota > Clostridia > Christensenellales > SZUA-584 > SZUA-584. The sequence goes on along the minus strand of JAEWWC010000077.1, from coordinate 1,266 downwards.
CTCATGAACTGCGAGATGAGGTAGCCATGCGCCGCGTGCAGCTCCACCGCGTCGAAGCCGGCCTGCTGGACGCGCCACGCCGCCTCGGAGAACTTGTCGATCATCTCCAGCACCTCTTCGGTCGCCATCGCACGGACGGGCTTGCCCTTCTCCTCGGCATTCTCGTACACGATCTCGTGACCGGCGGACCACGGTAGCTTTAACACCATGTCGTTGGTGGACATCGTGTTGTAGCGCGGAATAGCGCACTGCCTGCCCGGATGCTGCAGTTGCACAGCGCACTTGGATCCATAGCGGTGCATCGAGGCGGCCAGCCGGGCCAAGCCGGGTATGTAGTTGTCCGCGTCGGCCACCAGGCACGTTACGGTGGGACGTCCCGTCTTGGAGTCCGGAGTGGTGGCGCCCACGACGATGAAGCCGGTGCCGCCCTTGGCGAGTTCGCTGTGGTGATGGATGTCGCGCTCGCTCACCGAGCCGTCCGCGTGGGACGAGCTGATGTCCGTCGGCACATGCGCGACCCTGTTGGGCGCGACGAAGTTCCCGATCCTGATGGGTTCAAACAGATGCGGATACGCTTTCATAGACTGCCTCCTTTGATATCACATGAGTCATTATTCTTCAGCCGTCTGGCCCGACCGCGCATAGAGCTTGCGGTACTGCGCCGGCGACAAATAGACATATTTGTAAAACACCTTGTAAAACTGGTTGATGTTGCTGAAGCCGGACCGTCCGGCCACCTCCGTCACGTTTAGGTCGGTTGTGAGCAGCAGCTTGCGGCTCTCGCCCAGGCGCAGATAGGTCAGGTATTCCTTGAATCCGATCCGCACCGCGTCGCGGAAAACATGGCGGAAGCGCGACGCGCTCAGGTGGAACCGGCCCGCCACCTCCTCCAGCGTCGGATTGCTCAGAAAATTCTCATTGATGTAACTGAGCGCCTGCTGCATCTTCTGCTGGCCCACGGCGGAACCGGCTTCGGCGTAGTCCGGATATGTGGACTGAAAGTGACCGATCAGCACGGCGAGTATCTGTCGCAGGCCGGCGTCCATCGTATGCCGGTAACCCGGTTTTCTGTCAGCCAGCACCGCTTTAAGACTCAGCATCATCTCTGCGATTTGCTTCGCCTCTGGCTGCCCGTGGCCTATCTTATTTTGAAACGTAACGGCGTTGTACCGAAAGGGATAAAGGTATTCAAAGTCCAGTTGGCGGCTGCCCGGCGCGGCGATAAACTCGGGCATGAATATGATGAACAGGTATTGCGTGGTCTCA
>JAEWWC010000278.1 GCA_023396555.1 Bacillota bacterium | reverse complement strand
TTGGCATGTGCCGCCCGGCTGTGCGCGGGTTCTTCGCGTCGATGTCCTTATCCACGATGCGGTTCAGCGCGTTCGCAGCCGTCCGGGCGCTGATCAGCGCGATAAGTATCCACACCGTCAGCCATAGTGGTGGGAAGCCATCCGCCGCCATCAGCATGGCGATCACGCCGAACGGTATGCTGAACAGCGTATGCGAGAACATCACCAGCCCCGCATACGCCCGAATCTTAGTCAATGCCATATTCTGACCATCTCAGATCCACCTTGGCCTTGGTGTCCGCGTCCATCTCAATGTCATTCGGCCACTCGCGAAGATGCCCCTCGGACGCCCATTTCTTCGTGGCGTCGATGCCCATCCGGTGCCCGTAATGCGCCAACGGCGACGCGTGATCCAGCGCGTCCAGCGGCCCCTCGGATATTACCACGTCCCTCGCGGCGTCGATGTTGTTGAACACCTTCCACGCCACCGTCGATATGTCGTGCGGATTGATATTCTCGTCCACTACGATGATCATCTTGGTGTACATCATCTGTCCGATGCCCCACAGACTGTTCATCACCTTTTTGGCGTGACCGGGAAAGCGCTTTTTGATGGACACGATCACGCAGTTGTGGAACACACCCTCCAGCGGGAAGTTCATGTCCACAATCTCGGGGCACTGAATCTTGAGCAGCGGCAGGAATATACGCTCCGTCGCCTTGCCGAGGTAGCAATCCTCCATTGGCGGCTTGCCCACGATGGTGGCGTTGAACACCGGCTTCTTCTTGCGCGTGATGCACGTGATGTGGAACACGGGGTACATGTCCTTCAGCGAGTAGTAGCCAGTGTGGTCGCCGAAGGGGCCTTCCTCGCGCAGTTCATCCAGCTCCACATAGCCCTCCAGCACGAACTCAGCGTTGGCGGGCACAAGGATGTCGTTTGTCTTGCACTTGACGATCTCCAATGCGGACTTGCGGATAAACCCCGCAAACATCGCCTCATTGATCTCCTTGGGCAGAGGTGCGGTGGCCGAATAGATGGTGGCAGGGTCGCAGCCCAGCGCCACTGACACCGGCATCCGCTTTCCCAGCTTCCGGTATTTCTCATAGATTGCGCGTCCGTCCTTGTGCAGGTGCCAGTGCATGCCGGTGGTGTTCTTATCGTACACCTGCAGCCGGTACATACCCATGTTCTGCATGCCGTTCTCCGGGTCCTTGGTGATCACCAGCGGCAAAGTGAAGAAACGCCCGCCGTCCTCCGGCCAGCAGTGCAGCACCGGCAGCCTGGTGAGATCCGGCTCGTCCTCCACGACCTCCTGACACGGCGCGTGCATCACCGTACGCGGGAACACAGTCGTCAACCGCGCCAGCTTGGGCAGCGCCTTCACCTTGTTCATCAGCCCCATGTAGCTGGACATGTCCATGAAGTCGCTGATCACGCCCGCCAGCTCGTCGATGTGGCCGATCTCCAGCGCGAGGTTCAGCCGCTCGTAGCTGCCGAAAGCGTTGATGAGTACCGGGTAGTCTGACCCCCTCACGTTCTCGAACAGCAGCGCGGGGCCGCCGCGCTTCACCACCCTGTCGGCGATCTCTGTGATTTCGAGATAGCTGTCCACCTGTGTCTTTATTCTTTTCAGAAGCTTCTTTTTCTCCAACGTTTCGATGAAGTCCTGCAGATCCTTATATGCCATGTTTTTAAGTCCTTTGTTGTTTTGCGATAAATAGTTACCTTAAAAAATGATTATACTTTCAGATCACCTGTGTGTAAACAGCAACGGCATAATAACGCCTACTTTTGTTGATTATTCCTATTGCCGCAGTACGAAACAACGGTTTTCCACCACGGGTATAAGACCATCAGAAAAGGGTGGCGTGGCATCTGAAGTGAAAAAAACGCCGCCCTCTTCGCGCCGGTCATCCGGCGACAGGGGGGGCGGCATATTCATATATATGGTGTCTTGCTTTGCACACTGCTTAAACCTAATCAGTCACTGCACATTTCTTTGCCTACTTCGCATACTTCTTTCCAGTCACAGCCTCGTACATCGCCAGCACATTTTCCGTGGGCGTATCCGGCTGGAAGCCATGCGACGGTGCCACAATATAACCGCCGTACCTGCCCAGCGTCTCCGTCCTGTGTCTGACTTCATCCCTCACATCGTCCGTGGTGCCGAAGGGAAGCGTGTTCTGCTCGTCGATACCGCCGTAGAATACGATATCCCGGCCAAACTCTTCCGCCAGCTCAGCCGGTTCCATCCCTTGCGCCAGCGGCTGTATCGGGTTCAGCACGTCAAAGCCGATCTCGATCATATCCCTGATGATCGGCCTCACACCGCCACAGGTATGGTGGAAGTATTTCAATCCATAGCCGTGCACCTTCTCCACCAGCTTTTTATAGCGAGGCTTAATGTATTTGCGGAAAATATCCGGGCTGAACAGCAGGCCGTTCTGCGTGCCGAAGTCGTCCCCGCAGTAAACGCCGTCTATCCAACCGCCGCTGACTTCCATACATTTGTCCAGATACATCATCGCAAAGTCGTTGACCTTTTCCATCAGCGTTTCCGCTCGCTTCGGTTCCAGCATCAGGTCCAGCAGGAATTCCTCAGTGCCGCGGATATAACGCGAAAAGTCAAAACAGCCATTCATGTTGAGTATGATATAGAACCCTTCGTGTTTGGGCAGCACTTCCTTGAGCAGGTCGTAGCTGTATAGGTCGAGGTCCGGCATCGGGTAGTTTTTGAACTTCGCGTAATCCTCCTCGCCCGCCAGCGGATAACAGGCCAGCTCGACGTATTTGCCCAGGCCGTATTCCTTTTCAACAAACTGCATATCCCACGCGCCGATCAGTATGCCGTCTTCCCGCTGGTACTTCAGCGGCATGCCGAACCAGTTGCCGATGGTTTTTTCCGGATTGATGGGGCAAGCCACCTTGGCGAGGTCCACATCCAGCGTCCGCTGCAGCTCGATCTCGTGGTCGATGCCGATGGCTCCTCGTTCCCCCAGCGGCGAATGAAACGAGCTAGCCGATGAAACGCGGAGGTCTTCCCGCTTATCCAGCCCGAAGTGTTTCACCAGCGTTTCGGTGACTTCCCATTCCGCCTCATAAGCCAGCGGAAGCCTGTCCGTTTTGCGAAACTTCAAGGCTTCCTGAATTCGTGTTCTGCCGTTCATGATATTTCTCCTTACCGTCTGTATTGGGGCTTGAAGAACTATTGAGACAGATTAAGTTTGTTGCCGTCTCCTATATTTGGTCATACCCGGTGGACCATGGAACGATGTCCCTGATCACCATGCGGCTGCTGGTTCTCAGCAGAAACATGGCGCAGTCCGCGATATCCTCGGGCAGCATCCATTGATTGGGGCCGCAGGGCATATCCTGTCCGCGCAGCATTTCGGTATCCGTCACGCCGGGGTATATCGTGCTCACCTTCACGCCGTGCAGCTTGGCTTCCTGATAGAGCGCCTCGGACATTCCCATCACGCCATATTTGGAAACGCTGTAGCTGGTGACACCCGGCTTTGCGCCCAGCGCGACCGTGGACGATATGTTGATGATGTAACCGCCCTCCGCGTTCGCCTTCATCCTCTCCAGCGCACCCTGGGCCAGAAAAAACTGCGCCTTTAGGTTGACGTCCATCGTTTCGTCCCACTGCGCTTCGGTGACGCCCGAAATGCCGTCGCTGTAAATCACGCCTGCGTTGTTGATCAGTATATCGAGGGATCCGAACGCCTTCTCTGCCGCACTCAGCAGCGTTGCAACCGCGTCCATGCTTCTTAGGTCAACGGGAATAGCCACGCACTGAGTGCCAGCGGCTTCAACCTCAGACTTCAGCGCGTTCAGACTGTCCCGGCTGCGCGCGCCTGCCACGATGTTGCAGCCTTCCTTCGCGAGCGCCAGCGTAATGCCTTTGCCGATTCCGCGTCCGGCCCCTGTCACGATGGCTGTCTTGTTTCGCAGGTTCATTCCAGCGCCTCCTTACTGCTTCAGGCTGTGGATAGCCATGCCTGTCGTGGCATTGGCCGCCTCCATCACCGCTTCGGACACCGTCGGATGTGCGTGGATGCACTTGGCGATATCCTCCATGCAGCACTCCGTTTTCATCGCGAGCACCACCTCGGCGATCATATCCGTGGCATGCGCGCAGTACATATGCGCGCCCAGTATCTCGCCGTACTTCCTGTCCGCCACAAACTTGACAAAGCCGGATGTCTCCGCTTCGATCAGCGACTTGCCGTTGGCAGTCATCGGGAACACGCCGGTGATCACATCATGTCCGGCTTCCCGCGCCTGCTCTTCCGTCATGCCCGTCCACGCAATCTCGGGCTCCAGATACACGCACTGCGGTATCTGCCGGTAATCCATCACCGCGGCGTGCCCGCATATATTCTCCACTGCCACGATGCCTTCTTCGCTGGCTGTATGGGCCAGCATCGACTTGCCGTTGACGTCGCCGATTGCGTAGATGCCGGGCACGTTGGTCCGCATGCTCCCGTCCGTCTGAATCATGCCGTTCTTATGCACAATCCCCAGCCGGTCCAGCATGGCGGTATCCGACGCGGGCTTGCGCCCCGCCGCCACCAGCACGGCATCCGCCTCCACACGCGCCTCCGTTCCGTCCTTCTCATAGACGACCGCGCTCTTTTCGATGCGCTTGACGCGCGCGCCCGTTGCCAAAACGATCCCTGCCTTTTTGATATCCTTGGTGACCGCGCTGATGACCGCCGCATCCGCCATCGCGATAATATCCGGCAGCATCTCAATGATCGTTACCTTCACGCCGAAACGGCTGAGCATGAAAGCAAACTCCAGCCCGATCACGCCGCCGCCCACAACCGCCAGAGACCTGGGCAGTTCCCCGATGCTGAGCAGTTCGTCGCTGGTGAGTACGCCCGCCTCGTGAATGCCCTCGATGGGCGGAAGCGACGGCTGCGATCCCGTAGCCAATATGATGTTTTTCACAGCGTATTCGCTGCCGCCTGCCGTCACGGTATGCGCGTCTTTCACGGCGGCTTCCGCGGTCACCAGCTCAATTTTGTTCGCGCCCACCAGCGTGCCGATGCCGCCCACCAGTTGGCCGACCACCTTCTCCTTGCGCGCCATCACCGCCGCCCAGTCGAACGATGCGCCCTGCGTACTCACACCGAACATCGCTGCGCTTTTAGCCG
>JAEWWC010000117.1 GCA_023396555.1 Bacillota bacterium | reverse complement strand
GAGATGCTGATATTCTTCTCGGCCAGCGCGCCGAACAGCCGCGAAGCCACGCCCGACTGCCGCTCCATGCCCGGCCCTTCCACCGTTAGCTTGGAGAGCGACTCGCTGGCAATGATGTGTGCACCGTCCGTCTCGTATTTTTCAAGCAGTTTCAAACTTCTTGCCAGATCCGAATGGGGAAGCGAGAAGGAAATACCGACTTTGCCGTTGTGCGGAGCCGTCTGGCTGATGATGTCGATTTTGATGCCCACCGCCGCGATATCGGCAAAAACGGATGCGATCCGCTGCGGCGAGAACTCGAGGTCGGCCAGCGTGATCATGGCCTGTTCGTCGTCCTTATAGATGTTCGTGACGGCGTTCTGCTGTATCATATCCGTCATGTTGAACAGCCCCGCCGGCTTACCGCACACGAAACCTGCCGCGCGCAGAGCACCCAGCGCAAATATGCGGGGGGACTGAGCTGTGTGGTTAACTTCCAGCACTTCGTCCGTACTGATGAACAACACGCTGTGGTCGCCGGAGATCGTGCCGCCGCGCACCGCGTGAATGCCGACCTCGCGCCCGCGCTTCTCGCTCCGCGAACACCTGCCGCACAGCAATGGCTTGGGCGCGATCATCGCGCTATTCATGTATTCGGCCAGAGCGAGCGCGGTTCCACTCGGTGCATCCACCTTTCGGTTGTGGTGCCGCTCCACGATTTCGATATCGCAGTCTTCGCCCCAGAATTCAGCGGCGCGGCGCACCAGCTCCATCTGCAGGCTCACGCCCACCGACATGTTGGCCGACATGAATATCGGTATATCCTTAGCCGCCGACGCAATGATCGCCTTGTCCTCACCAGTGAATCCGGTCGTCGCGATAACGATAGGAAGACTTTTCTTGATCGCATAGTCAAGGTTGGCATGCAGCGCCTCGGGACGCGAAAAGTCGATGATCACATTCGCGCCATCGGGGCAGCCGGATATTTCGGGGAATACAGGAAAACAATTTTGAACGCTGTCGGGAAACTTGTCGACACCCGCAAGAACAGTGAAACCTTCGGCATCTATGGCGGCCTGCGCTAATGTTTGTCCCATCCGGCCATTTACACCGCATATGATGATATTGATCATGGAAACCTCATACTCTCTTAATGCCGGGCCGCAAATCTACACGGCCCGGCCTGCATATGGTTGATATTATGTGTGTCAGACGACCTCAAACCCCAGCGCAATCAGTTCCTTCTTCAGCCCGGCGGCTTTGTCCGTGCTCATCTCGGTCAGAGGCAGACGGGGGAGTCCGGCGTTGATGCCGATCATGTTTAGGGCCGCTTTAACAGGTATCGGGTTCACTTCAGTGAACAGCGCCTTCACCAGCGGATTGAGCTTGAGCTGCAGTTCGCGCGATTTGACGACGTCCCCGTTCAGATATGTCATCACCATGTCGTGCGTCATTTTCGGCGCGACATTAGAAACGGTGGAGATCACGCCGATGCCGCCCAACGACAGCACGGGCACCACATGATCGTCGTTGCCGGAGTAGATGTCAATCTCCGGGCAGATGCGCGCCATTTCAGCGATCTGCGTGATGTTGGCGCTGGCTTCCTTGATGGCGACGATGTTTTGATGCGCACCGATCTCTTTAAGCACGTTCGGCGCGATGTTGACGCAAGTACGAACGGGCACGTTGTAGACCACGATCGGCACATTGACACTGTCCGCAATGGCGTGAAAATGGCATATCAGGCCGGTGTCGGTGCATTTGTTGTAGTATGGCGTAACGACGAGGAGGCCGTCCACTCCCAGATCGGCGGCCTGTTTGGAGAGCTCAATCGCGGTAGCTGTATTGTTGCTGCCCGTTCCGGCAACGACGGGAACACGGCCCGCGGTCTGTTTGACGACAAAGTCAACAGCTGCGCGTACCTCATCTTTCGTCATCGTCGAAGCTTCGCCCGTCGTACCGCATACGATCAGCGCATCGATTTCATTTTCGATCTGATACTCGACCAGTGCTTCGAAAGCGCTAAAATCGATGCCTCTTTCGTTGAACGGCGTGGCCAGTGCAGTTCCGGCTCCCTTAAAGATAGTCATACTGCCATACTCCTTTCCTTATCGGTATTTCTACCGGTCGAAGTAGCCTTTCGCGGCCAGAAGTTCCGCCATCAGCACCGCGCCGCCCGCTGCGCCGCGCAGAGTATTGTGGCTCAGGCACACGAATTTGTAATCATATATCGGGTCCTCCCGCAGGCGTCCAACTGTCACGCCCATGCCGCCTTCGGTGTCCCTGTCAAGGCGGGTCTGGGGGCGGTTATCCTCTTCAAAGTATTTGATGAACTGCTTGGGGGCGCTGGGCAGATCAAGCTGCTGGGGTACGCCTTTGTAATTCAGCCAGCGTTCCTTAATCTTCTCGATGGACGGTTTGTTCGCAAACTTGACGAAAGTCGCCGCTAGATGACCGTCGGATACCGGCACACGGATGCACTGCGAAGTGATTACAGGCTTTTCCGCCGGAACGATCTCGCCGTCCACAATATGGCCCCACACCTTAAGCGGTTCCTGTTCGCTCTTCTGTTCCTCGCCGCCGATGTACGGAATCACGTTGTCGATCATCTCCGGCCAGCTGTCAAAGGTTTTGCCGGCGCCGGATATCGCCTGATATGTACAGGCGATAACCTGCTCGATGCCGAATTCGGCCAGCGGATGAAGCGCGGGCACGTAAGACTGTATGGAGCAGTTGGGCTTCACCGCGATGAAACCGCGCTTGGTTCCCAGCCGTTTGCGCAGGCTCGCGATGATTTCGATATGGTCCGCGTTCACCTCGGGTATCAGCATTGGCACATCCGGTGTGCCTCTGTGCGCACTGTTGTTGGACACCACAGGTATCTCCGCTTTAGCATATGCTTCTTCCAGAGCCTTTGTCTGCGCTTTATCGAGGCTGATGGCACAAAAAACGAAATCAAGATCTTTAGCCGCATCAATATTGGCGGCGTCTTCCACGATCATATTAGCGAACTTCTCCGGCAGGGGGGTGGACATTGCCCAGCGTCCCGCCACCGCGTCTTTGTACGTTTTGCCCGCGGAGTTCTCACTCGCGCTCAAAAGAGTCACGTTGAACCACGGATGATCCGCCATCAGGGAGACAAAACGCTGTCCCACCATGCCTGTTGCACCGACGATGCCTACGTTGTACTGTTTCACTGTATATCCCTCCAAAAAAAATTATCCCAATTATGCAAAAAATGGCACGGACTTTCATCGCGCACCACAATAACAATGCCTCATTGCATACCACTTATGCATTGTTAGCTACAGCTGCGCTCCGCCTCGAAAAGACGACAGTTGCATGGTTATTCGCCATACACCCAGGCAAAACTTTTCGGACGGTTTTGCCTTCGGCAGTTTCCCCTTTCCTACTAAACCTCTCGGGCACCCGATGCCTCAGTATAGTCTACTCTTGAAAACCGCGCCTCAACTGTATTTA
>JAEWWC010000252.1 GCA_023396555.1 Bacillota bacterium | reverse complement strand
TTTACGGGTAGCAAGTAACAGCTTCTCGCGGGTGCCAGACCGTACCAACGCCCTTTAGGCGTAGCTAGTAATAAAGGGTTATACCCGATAAAGGAATACCCCCGGCTAGGCCGGGGGATCATTATTTCGTAGAAAAAACTATACGCTGAGTGTATGAAACTGAAGCAAGCTTTAGCGCTTAAAAAGCGTCTCCAAAAGCAACGTGTCGTTTAAAGAGTGGAGATACAGGAAGACGCTTTGACGAAAGACAGCGGGGCTCCAGTATATATTGAGATCAACCGATTGAAGGTATAGTTATCGATCATGAACAGGGCTTTAAATATCCAGCGGAGAATTAAAACATGGATAACATTGACACCTGATGGGAAAGCGTGTAATATATGCTACGAAACTATTACAAATATTACGGAGATATTGAACATTCAAAGCCTCCAAATTCTCTTGGCACTGATGTCCCCGCCATCATGCCTGGATGGAAGTATAATCCCAAGGCACAGCTAATAACACGAAGCTCATAAACAAATAGTTGACAACAATAGACAGTAGGTCTATAGTAATAGACATGAATGCGGCTGATATAGTTAAACTATGCGACGCGATAAACGGCAGAAGGTTCGATATGAAAGAAGCCTTGACAAAACAGGAATGGATCATCATGGAAACGCTGTGGCAGCACAGCCCGATGTTCCTGTCGCAAATCATGGAAGAGATGGCGAGGTCGGTAAACTGGCAGAAGAGCACGTTTTCCACCTATATGCGCAAGCTGTGTGACAGCGGCTATGTCACCTATAAAACGGTAAGCGGCAACCGCGCCTATTACCCGGCGGTGGAGCGCTCGGAGTGCATCGAGAGCGAGAGTCGGTATATGATATCCAAGCTCACCGACGCAGGAGCAAAAATGTTTTTGACATGCATGATCAGGGGGAGTGGCCTGTCCAACAGCGACAGAGCAGAGCTGCAAAAACTGATCAGCGAGCTGGGCACGCAGGCTGACGTCGGAAAGGAGAAATAACATGAATGTGATGAGCATATTGCTGGAGATATCCGTATATACGCCATTATTTATCTGCGCTGAGCTGACTATCAGTGCTATCAACGCACCGTGATTCCAGGCGGTAAGCAACCTGATTTTACATTTTGATTACAACCCGATGATTACTTGGTGCTTGGGAGGATGTTACAATAATAAGACGCTGGGCTGGAGCTCAAACCAGCCCCGAAAGACATGTTAATATTTAGCAAGGATTAGCTTACCATGGAAAAAAGAAGCAGCAGCGCTGGAGCATACCGCTTCAAAAGGATGGTGGTGGAATCATTCTTGTTTGGGGGTACATATGAACTATCCGGAGACAAATGGACCAAGACGCCGCTATCGGCTGAATGGTAAGAAACTGGCTGCAACGCTTACGATGCTGATGTTTATTGCGGCGGTGGCTGTAGTGGCCATAATGGCGCTGAAGAACGCGTCGGATGTGGAGGTCGCATCCGTAGACGGAAATATGCCAGCGACACAGGGCAATCAGCTTCCAGTGGCCACGTTTACAGCAGCGCCCGAGAAGCCAACCGTGACAAACGTGGTGGCAGTTCAGACGCCAGACACAGGGCAGATGGGCGCGCTGTCAGGACGCGTGATCGTTGTAGACGCCGGGCACGGCGGCTTTGACCCGGGCGCGATTGGCGTTTCCGGCGCGCATGAGGATGATATAAATCTTGCCGTCGCGCAACACCTGAAGACGGCGCTGGAGGATGAGGGCGCGCAGGTGATCATGACACGAGAAGATGAGGATGCGCTGGCGTCGGATAAGGATGACGATATGGCGGAGCGCCGGCGCATCATCGAACAGAGCGGTTCGGATATCGTCATCAGCATCCATATGAATAATTACACGGATGATCCGTCCGTGAACGGCCCGCTGGTGCTGTTCATGCCCGGTTCGGACAGAGGAAAGACACTGGCGGAATCAGTGCAGGTTTGTTTAAACTCAGCGCTGGATGCGGATGGATCGGCACGTTCTGAAAACCTGTTTATATTGAAGAGCGGCAACCAGCCGTGTGTGCTGGTGGAGTGCGGCTATTTAAGCAACGAGGATGAGGAACGCAGCCTGCAGGAGCCGGATTATCAGAGCAATATTGCCAAAGCGATATGCGATGGCGCAGTGGAATTTCTTTCTGAAGAATGATGGGACAAGCACGAGGACATACGCCATATCATGGGACATCGGGACGCTGTTCATGCTGGAGTCCCTGATGTTATCCGTGATTGGCGCGAATACTGGTGAGCCTGCTGCTGCCGTCGCTTCTGACGGCGGGTGAAAGCGCCGAAACGATATTCCTGCTGCCCAGTACCTGCAGTGGCGATACTTGTAAGCGGTGGCGTGTGTGCTGGCTGGTATCGCTGTGGGGCTGATTCAGCAACTTAAAACTAAGCGTTCGTTTAGATTAATAGGAAATATTACTAGATAAATTAATCATGCGCTTTCTGCAAATTAGGTGTTGTGATTTTCTCCATCGTATGATAAAATAGCGTTCGCGCGACAAAACAGCAGACTGTGGAGAGATGGCTGAGCTGGTCTAAGGCGCACGACTGGAAATCGTGTGTGCGTGGAAGCGTACCGAGGGTTCGAATCCCTCTCTCTCCGCCAATAATTGAGCAGCCCGTAGGATTTGAACCTATGGGCTGCTTTTTTTAATAAAATACTTTTCAAAACTGACTTTTATTGACGATGTCTACATGTTTAAAATTTTTTTTAATCACTCTTGAACACTTGCTCAAAATATGTCACAATGTGTTTGAGCACTCGCTCAAAAATATATGTAGGAGCTGATATTATGGATTTTACTCAAAATAAACAATTTTGGGAAACTGCTGTAAATACTCGCCATTCGTGCCGGAGCTACCAGAATGTTCCTGTCGAAGCTGAGGTTATGGAAAAGCTCAAAGCATTTGCAGTTTCAATTGATCTGCCCTTTGAGCATGACTTTGAGCTGCGCTTCTTCAAGTCTGTTGGACGTCCGCTGGCTAACAACCTGAAAAACCCACCGCCTGACTGCTTAGCGTTTATGTCCAGGACTGACCTTGTGTCAATCGGCAAGACTGGATTCGCCGGAGAACTCTTTATGTTGTACGCCACAGGTTTAGGGGTTAACACCTGTTGGTTCGGCCACTATATTTTGCCGGAGGTCGAATGCGCAATGCCGCATTTAGGCAAGCATGCAAACGATCCCACACCGTCATTTGGTTATAGCAAAGACGAAGTGGAAGGCATACGCGCTATTTGTATAACCCCGCTCGGCTATTGGGAACAAAAAGGGCTGCGCCTTGCCGACCGGATCGCAGGCAGTATGATGAGCTTTAAGCGCAAACCTCTTGCCGAGCTTATGGAGAACGGTGCGGACCCCGAAAAGTTACCGTATGAAATCCAATACGCGCTGGACTTTGCGCGCAAAGCGCCCTCCGGTGGAAACAGTCAACACTGGCGTTTTGAAGTTTCCAGCGACGGTAAAACGCTGACAATCGCAAAGCCAAAGGGCTATAAGCATTTCAAATGGGAACATTGCGATATGGACGTGGGCATTTGCGCCTGCCATTTCTGGCTGGGGTTGCAAGTGCAGGCCATCCCCTGTGCAGTTGAGCCGGTACTCGACGGGGACAGGGTTATATGGAGGTTTTCACTTTGATAAGCGGTCAGGCGGATTGTCCCGTATTCAGCAATGACCCCAAAAAGCAGGCTATATTGGAGGCGGCTCTGCATGAGTTCGCCGAAAAAGGTTACAGCGGTGCGTCAACCCGTTCGATAGCCAAATGCGCGGTCGTAGCAAACGGATTAATGTACTACTACTTCAAGGATAAGAAAACACTCTTTCTGCAGCTTTGCCGTATACTGCGCGAATGGGTCGTGACATTCGTATATGAAAGCATAGAGACAAGCGACATGTTCGAGACCATGCTCGACTTATGCAAGAAAAAACTGGAACTCTTTTCAGTGTATCCGGCGGTATATCGTGTGGTCATGGAGGAAATACGCTTTTTCCCGAAAGAATTTCAAACCGATGGCAAGGAAATAAAGCGTGATTTGTCTTTCTGGCCGAAAGTAGCACAGCACGAATTTACGCCGCATCAGGCGCAAACGTTCGAAATTATGGAACTCGCGCTTGATGCAATGGGCGACAGGTTATTGGCAAAATACTTCTGCGGCGAGCTAACAGGCGAGGAAATGTTCAAACTTGGGATACAAAAGGCTGTAGAACTTATCGAATACTTCAGAAAAGTATGGGATTCGCCGCTTGGAGATTGATTATTGTATTTCGTATATAAGAGCTTGGACAAATCTTGATAGACTTTTGGTGAAAAAGCGGCATCTTTTATTACCTAACTTCTGGTAAAGCAAACAAATCCGAACCCTTTGCAATCGATGTGGGTTCGGATTTTTCTTTTGTTCAGTAAAATAGCAACATATTTCTAATCACAGTAATTTAAAAAAGAATATAATCGCCTTCTATCTAAGCCCTCACCCTTTTATTATTTGATAACGCAACTGAGTATGCGCATAAACTATTATTACTTATATTTAAAATGCCAATTTTCGCAATTAGTTAGCTAACCTGATTTTTGAAATTAGAAATACAGGTCACAACACCTAATAATATTTTTCACACATAATTTTTGCCGCAAAGCAAAGACTAACCTTTGTAAGAACTCATGTGAAAGGTGGATTGTTTATGCAGAGATTTAAATCCGGTCAGAAGGCGCCCCAGGGCGGTGATTATAAGATCATTAACGACCAGGGTAAGGTGGTCAGAAGCGGGATCACGCTGAACAAGGGGGATTCGTTCCCGCCGACGCCAGGAGCTAACCAGTATTTTGAAAAGGAATAGAGCATGTTTTGGATGACCGTGCACACTTACGGGGAAAAGGTCGGATGCTTGCCGGCCTTTTTTGTATGCCATTGGCAGCGCGTGTGGTATACTGATCATGAATAATGGCACAGGAGATAATGATCGGGTAAATGAACACGGAACTCCTTTCTCCGGCGGGCAGCTTCAGCGCTTTACAGCAGGCCGTGAAAGCCGGCGCAGACGCGGTATATCTGGGAGGCCGCAGCTTCGGGGCAAGAGCATTTGCGGCCAACTTCTCATACGTCGAGATGGCGCAGGCTATCGGCTATGCGCATACATATGGCGTTAAGGTATATGTCACCGTCAATACGCTGATTTATCAGGATGAGATCGGGGACTTTTTGGAGCACGTATCCCAAGTCATCGAGCTGGGAGCGGACGCTCTGATCATGCAGGATACCGGTATGCTGGCACGTATCCGCCAGCAGTGGCCCAATATGGAGATACATGCATCCACACAAATGCATAACCACAACGATGCGGCGTTGGAGTACGTCCGGTCGCTGGGCGCGGTGCGCGCCGTACTCGCGCGTGAAATGACGCTGGAGCAAATCAGAAGCCTTCGAAGCCCCATCGAAAAAGAAGTGTTCGTGCACGGCGCTCTGTGTATCGGCTCGTCGGGTCAGTGCCTGATGAGCGCGCTCACACTGGGGCGCAGTGGCAACCGCGGGCAGTGCGCCCAGAGCTGCCGGATGCGATACAGGCTGCTGGACGAAGAAGGGCATTGCGTGGATACCGACGGCCGGTATCTGTTATCTCCCAAGGATATCGCGGTGCTGGAGGACGTCAGGCAGTTGCTGGATGCCGGCATAGGCTGCTTCAAAATTGAAGGCCGGATGAAATCGCCTGAATACGTTGCTCAGGTGACAAAGATATATGCCGGACTGCTGAAAGACGCGCGGGAAGGCCGAAAGCTTGAAACGCAGCAGCAGGATATAGAAGACTTAAAAAAGCTGTTCAACCGTGGATTTACCAAAGGCCATCTGCTGGACGACAAAGGCGAAGCACTGATGAGCATCCGCCGTCCCAACCATGCCGGCGTGCCGCTGGGCAAAGTGGTGTCAGCAGGGCAGGACGGCATACGCGTAGCGCTGATCGCGCCGCTCCGGCAGGGAGATGGCATCAAGTTCGAGAACAGCGACGAAGGCTTTTTCTGCAACCGCATCTATATGAACGGTTTGCTGGTGAACGGGGGGCAGCCGGGCGAGGTTGTGACGCTGGACTGTAAAGCCAATACCAGAGCAAACGATACTGTCGTCAAAACGAGCGATATCGAACTGATTGAGCGGATAGCGGATATGCCGGAAAAAAAAGTGTCTGTCACGGGCAAACTGGAAGCCCGGATCGGTTCTCCGCTGCGGCTCATCATGTGGGACGCAAACGGAAATAAAGCTGAGGCAGCAGGCGATGTTGTCGCGGAAGGGCGGACGCGTGCGGCAACGGAGGAGGAACTTCGTGAAAACGCCGGCAAGCTGGGAGGAACGCCCTATCAGTTTGAGTGGCTGGACGTGGACACCGACGGGCATGCCTTTGTTGCCAAAAGTGCGGTCAACGCGCTGCGTCGCGAGGCGGTGGAGCGTCTGACGGAATTGCGGACTCGGATAAAACACCAGCAAACCGCGTCATATGTGCCGCCCGCACTGAGACTGGACTCAGTGCCCGAAAAGCCATTGCTGCATGTGCTGGTCAGAAATGCCGGACAGCTGAAAGCGCTGTGCGAACTGGTCACAGGCGACATATACACGGAGGATGCCGCACTGTATATGTCCGGAAAACTGGAAGGTCTTTCCATGCGTCTCAAAACCGACCGCCTCGCCGAAAGGCCGGTTCAGCTGGCGGGCGAGCGGCTGCTGGTGACGGACCACGGCGGATTATACGCATATCCGGCTGAGAATGATGTGGTATTGGATTACACTGCAAGCGCTCTCAACGCTGACGCGCTGTCGGTATATTTTTGTAGCGGCGCATGCCGAATAGCGCTGTCTCCGGAGCTGGACATCGACCAGACCGCCCAAATGCTGAGAGCTTTTGAGCAAACATACGGGCAGCTGCCGTCGGTGGAGGCGCTCATATATGCGCGTCATGAACTTATGGCTCTGC
>JAEWWC010000234.1 GCA_023396555.1 Bacillota bacterium | reverse complement strand
AGGTTTGCTGATCGTCCATACGTATTATTTATACATACTTCGGAAAATTCCTGCTTAGCAGCCGCGGATAAAAAAGAGACGGGCTGCGCCCGTCCCCTTTTATTGCAGTTTCGCTTTAAGCCTGTTTTGCCAGAATGGCCGCGTGGGCCGCCGCCAGACGTGCGATCGGCACGCGGAAAGGCGAGCAGGACACGTAGTTGAGGCCGGTGTCGTGGCAGAACTTGATGGAGCTGGCTTCGCCACCGTGCTCGCCGCAGATGCCCAGCTTGATGTCCGGGCGGGTCTTGCGTCCCAGTTCCACCGCCATCTTCACCAGCTTGCCCACGCCCTTCTGATCCAGCTTCGCAAACGGATCGGACTCGTAGATCTTCTTGTTGTAGTAGTCGTCCAGGAACTTGCCCGCGTCGTCACGTGAGAAGCCAAACGTCATCTGCGTTAAGTCGTTGGTACCGAACGAGAAGAACTCCGCTTCCACTGCGATTTCGTCTGCTGTCAGCGCCGCACGCGGGATCTCGATCATTGTGCCGACCATGTACTTGGTCGCAACGCCCTTCTCGGCAATCACGTTTTCACAGGCCTTCACAACGATGTCCTTCACGTACTTGAGCTCCTTGATTTCGCCCACCAGCGGGATCATGATCTCAGGAACGATCTTAATGCCCTTCTCCTGGGATACTTCAATAGCGGCTTCCATGATGGCACGCGCCTGCATCTCGGCGATTTCCGGATAGGAAACGTCCAGACGGCAGCCTCTGTGTCCCATCATCGGGTTGAACTCGTGCAGGCTGTCAATGGTGGCGCGCAGCTCTTCCACGGGGATGATCATTTCCTTGGCCAGCGCCTTGATGTCTTCCTCGTCCTGCGGGAGGAACTCGTGCAGCGGCGGGTCCAGCAGACGGATGGTTACCGGCAGCTCGCCCATCGCTTCGTAGATACCTTTGAAGTCCTCCTTCTGCATCGGCAGCAGCTTGTTCAGAGCGCGGACGCGCTGATCCACCGTTTTGGACACGATCATCTCGCGCATAGCGGGTATGCGGTCTTCGTTGAAGAACATATGCTCGGTGCGGCAAAGGCCGATGCCTTCCGCGCCAAAGCTTATGGCCTGCGCTGCGTCCTTGGGCGTATCGGCGTTGGTTCTCACCTTCAGTGTGCGTACCTCGTCCGCCCACTGCATGATGATGCCAAAGTCACCCGTCAGCTCGGCGGGCTTGGTCGCGATGGCCTGGCCATATACGTTACCCGTGGAACCATCGATGGAAATATAATCGCCTTCTTTAAATACCGTGCCGTCCGGCAGAGACATCGTTTTGTTTTTCTCAGATATTTGGATATCACCGCAACCCGACACACAGCAGGTACCCATGCCGCGGGCAACCACAGCCGCGTGAGAGGTCATGCCTCCGCGTGCCGTCAGTATGCCCTGAGACGCGTACATGCCCTCGATATCCTCCGGGGAGGTCTCCAGGCGAACCAGAACGACCTTTTCTCCCGAATTCGCGGCCGCCACCGCGTCGTCAGCCGTAAAGTAGATCTTGCCGGAGGCCGCGCCGGGCGACGCCGCCAGGCCCTTGCAGATCGCCTTGGCGCTTTTCAGCGCCGCGACATCAAACTGCGGGTGCAGCAGTGCGTCAAGCTGTTTGGGCTCCACTTTCAGCAGCGCTTCTTCCTTGGAAAGCTTGCCTTCGCTCACGAGATCAACAGCAATTTTGAGTGCCGCAGCCGCGGTGCGCTTGCCGTTTCTGGTCTGCAGCATGTACAGCTTTCCGCGCTCAATCGTGAACTCCATGTCCTGCATGTCACGGTAATGGTTCTCCAGCGTTGTGGCAATGCCCACAAACTGTTCATAAACTTCGGGCATCGTGTCGTTGAGCTCGGAGATAGCCTTGGGGGTGCGGATACCGGCCACAACGTCCTCGCCCTGCGCGTTCATCAGGAACTCGCCGTAGAGCTTCTTCTCGCCCGTCGAAGGATTGCGAGTGAAGGCCACGCCGGTGCCCGAGTCGTTGCCCATATTGCCAAACACCATCGCCTGCACGTTAACAGCTGTGCCCCAGTCGCCCGGGATGTCGTTCATGCGGCGGTATACGATGGCGCGGGGGTTGTCCCAGGAACGGAAAACGGCTTTGATGGATTCCATCAGCTGCATCTTGGGATCCTGCGGGAACTCAGAACCCATCTCTTTGAGATACAGCGCCTTGTATTTCTTGACGATCTCTTTCAGATCTTCCGCGGTGAGATCGGTGTCGCTCTTGGCGCCCTTCTCTTCTTTCGCTTCGTCCAATATTTCTTCAAATTTGGCTTTAGCAATGTTCATCACCACATCGGAGAACATCTGGATGAACCGGCGGTAGCTGTCGTATGCAAAACGCTCATTCTGAGTCAGGTTCGCCAAGCCTTCAACAGCCACATCGGTGAGGCCGAGGTTCAATATGGTGTCCATCATGCCCGGCATGGAAGCGCGCGCTCCCGAACGGACGGAAACCAGCAGCGGATTCTTGGGATCGCCGAACTTCTTGTTGTTGATCTCTTCCATTTTGACCATTCCATCGAAGATCTGTGCGACGATTTCGTCTGCCACCACTTTGCCGTCATCATAATACCGGGTACAGGCCTCAGTTGATACCGTGAAGCCTTGGGGCACCGGCAAGCCAAGGCCGGTCATTTCGGCCAGGTTGGCGCCTTTGCCGCCCAGAAGATTTTTCATGGACGCGTTGCCTTCGCTAAAAAGATACACATACTTTTTCGACATTTCACAACTCCTTAACACAAATATGATACTGCGGTTTTTTGTAAACCGCTAAAAAAACTCGCCAAAAAATTATACCTCATTTAACCGGCTTGTACAACTGAATATTCATGGCACAAAAAGAAAACCTGCTTTAATCGGGAATAATGAAGTTAAATCGCCTAAAGCGTCTGAATCAGAACCGGCGTCAGTAATGCCTGAATCAGCACGCCGATCAGTGAGACTGCATAGATTGCGAGCATCTTTTTAAACAGCGGCTGGGACATAACCAGCTTATCCGTCGATGTTTTTGGAATGTGCCGCGCTTTGAAAACGTCCACAGCATTACCGATTCCTACAACGCCGGCCTTCAGTATGCAAGGAATGAACACAAGGTTGGGCAGGAATGTGCAAAATACAATAGCCAGAAGGCCGCCTGTTCCCAAATTCAGAGCCAGCACACCCACTGTAAAGCCGACGCAAAAGCCTTTGAAAACAAGCGTGAGGGCAACGACAGGGATTCCAAGGATCATCATTGAAAAAAGCGTGATCACGCCGAACAGCAGCGTGTCCTGCAGTAAAGCATGAA
>JAEWWC010000227.1 GCA_023396555.1 Bacillota bacterium | reverse complement strand
GACTATAGAACCGGCGTGCTGCTTCCCGGTATTCCGCTCACAAGAGAGGATCCCGAAGGGGCGAAGGCATATCTTCAAGAGCTGCTGGATGCGCTTGAGTGAGAGTATTCACCACATTTTATACAGGCCCGGTTTCATAGCGATATGAAGCCGGGCTTGTCCTATATTCACCTACTTAACCAACAGCAAATATAACAAACAAAAAACAAATCCAGTCTGATTGAATAACATGAGGACTTCTTTTACTATTAAACTAAGCTAAAAAATCATTTTGATCATGCAGAAGAAATGCCAGTCCACAGTCTGAAAATGGCGTTAAATAGTGGACTCGGTATATGTGATTCGTGTTGCCAAAAAAGAGAAAAGTAAATCAGCTCATTATAGTCGATACGGAAAAAGTTGAATGACGGCAAAAACACAGCCGTTTTAAAAATAAAGAAAAGGAAGGAGCCGAGAGATGCCCGAGAGTGATTTCATTATTGAAATTAAGAACGTGACGAAGACTTTCGGCGGGGTCGTCCGCGCACTTGATGATATCAGTCTGGCAATACGTAAAAATGAAATTGTCGGCGTTGTGGGTGAGAATGGCGCGGGGAAATCGACTTTGATGAAAATTCTCGCGGGGGTTTTCCCCCCTGACTGCGGGAAGCTGCTCTACAAAGGAAAGGAAGTGCCTTTTCCAAAAAATCCGAAGGAGGCCGCAAAAAGAGGCATCGGCATAGTGTATCAGGAAAAAGGTGTCGTATCCTGCCTTAAGGTGTACCAGTTTCTATTCCTGGGAAATGAAGACCGATATAAAAGAGCCAAAACGCTGCAAATCGGAAAAATGAAGGGGTATG
Organism: Bacillota bacterium; assembly: GCA_023396555.1. GTDB lineage: Bacteria > Bacillota > Clostridia > Christensenellales > SZUA-584 > SZUA-584. Next base: position 6,595 of record JAEWWC010000227.1, on the reverse strand, counting down.
CGGGCGAGGTACTTAAGGAATTCCGGATAAACTGCTCCATTGATGACTATATGTATGCACTGCCGCTGTCAACGCAGAAGATGATCGAAATAGCGCGGGCGATTGTCAGCTTGAGGCTGGAACACGGTGAAGGCGCCGAGCTGGTCATCATTCTGGATGAGCCTACGGCTCCTCTGGCAATAGAGGAACGTCAGGAGCTGTTCAAACAGATCATCAATATGAAAAGCAGCGTATCCTTTGTGTTTGTTTCCCACATCATGCACGAGGTCATGGAGTTCACGGACAGAATACACGTGCTGCGGGACGGCAAGGTGGTTGCCAATTACGACATGAAAAAAGAGAGACTGTCCGAGGAGGATCTGTTCCGGGTCATCGTCGGCAAGGAATCCGTGGATCTGGAGAAGGGCAAGGCCCGCCAACCGGCAGAACCGGGTGAGCTGATACTCAAAGCGGACAATATCACTAAAAACGGCTGCTATTACGACGTTTCGTTTGACTTGCATAAAGGCGAATGCATAGGGTTGTTCGGAACAGCGGGCGCGGGGCAGAGCGAGATACTGCGCTCTATCGCGGGGCTGACCAGCTTTGATAAAGGAGAGCTGAAAATAAACGGAAAAAAAGCCGGAGCCAATGACCCCCCGCATGTGAGGCTGAAACGGAGTGTGGGGTATTTTTCCGGCGAGACCGGTAAGGAGCTCTTTTTAAACTGGTCCATCGCCAAGAATATATCAATTCTCAACATCCCCAAAATAAGCCGGAAGCTGACCCGTACCATCAACTTCAGGGCGGAAAAAAGAATGGCCGAGGAGATCATCGGCAGCCTGCGTATCAAGACGACGGGTTATCGGGCCGAGTGCTATTCGCTCAGCGGCGGCAACAAACAGAAGGTGTCTGTGGGCAAGTGGTTTGAAAGGAGCCCCGATATCTTCTTGCTGGAAGGCCCGACGATTGGCATCGACGTGGGCGCCAGAACGGATATATATGAAGCCACGCTGAAGATGAAGGAGCGGGGGATATCGATGATGCTGGTGAGTGATGATCCGAAGGAATATTCCCTGCTGTGCGACAGGATCATCTATGTCCGGGGCGGCAGGATCAGCGGCATCCTCAGCATTGATGAGTTCAACGAGGTGATATCGATATGAAAAATAAGGTTCCCCAAAATGTATTATCGGCCATATTAAAGTCGTTCAGGACCTACCCGGTGCTGCTGATCTTCATTATATTCTTCGTGGGTTTTGCAGCGTTGTATTCGGACAGGTTTCTGACAGGGTTGAATATAGAAGCCATGCTGAAGCAGTTCGTCAGGCTGATGCTCTTTGCAGTCGGGCCTTCCATCGTGATGACCACCGGCTCGCTTGATTTGTCGTTTGTCGGGATATGGATGCTGGGAGGCGTATTGGTATGGATGCTGGTTCCCATTGTGGGGCTGGTCGCAATACTGGCATTTCCCATTCTAGGCGTGCTGACGGGGCTGATGATCGGCGTGATACAGGCCAAAGCCCGCATTCCCTCGTTCATACTGACGCTCAGCGTAATGATCACCTACTGGGGCGTTACGGCGATGCTTTCGGGAGGATACCCCCGTTCGGTGAAGGGATACGAGTTTATCACAGCCAAATTGCTACCTGTGATTCCCACCGCGCTCCTCTGGTCCATTCCCATACTGGCTGTGGCCATATTTCTGATGAAGCGTACCGTTCTGGGGCCTTACTTCTATGCCATCGGCGCGAACGAAGAGGGGGCTCACATGGCGGGTATCCGGGTAAACAAATTGAAAGTGCTGGTGTTCACGCTGAGCGGACTCTTTACCGGTATCAGTTCCATCGTGCTGTTCCAGCATCTGGGCGGTTCGGTGCCGGTGGAATTGAGTCTGAACACGATGAACGAGCCGCTGGTAGCCATCATACTCGGCGGTACTCCGTTGATGGGGGGGAGCGGCGGCCCGCAAAGAACAATACTGGGCTCGATCACGCTCACCGTGCTGATTCGGGGGCTGAATGTGGCGATGCTTCCACCTCAGGTGATTGAGCTGCTGGTAGGACTGATGCTGATTGTGTCGATAATCGTGGGCTCAAGGAGCCTCAACAAGGGAGGGGTGGAGGTAACATGATGAAGCAAGCGGCATGTGACGGCAAATCTGTTCAGTTCAGGCGGTGGACTGGAGACAACATGTCTCTCATCATTGCCGTTGTGGTGATGGTGGTGCTGATCACCGGCTTCCAGCTGATTAATCCCTTCTTTCTTCAGTATCAGGGCATCGTTTCGCTGGTTTACTCCATGTCCTACTTCCTCATTGCGGCATGCGGGCTTACGTTCGTCATCATGATGGGATCTTTTGACTTCTCTGTTGTGAGCGTGCTGAAATTCTCTGCGCTGCTATGCGTTACCTACATTGATAAGATCGGCCTATGGGTGGTGCCTGTGGCGTTGGCGGTGAGCGTATTGATCGGTCTCATCAACGGGCTCATATTTACGAAGCTCAAGGTGCCGTCCTTTTTGGTCACACTGGGGATATCCATTGTTATCGACGGCGTGGCGCTGTATATGTCACAGGGCTTCCTGAGGATGATGGAAAACGAGGTGTTCAGAAGCCTGTCTATCACGTTCGTCGGTGGCTTGCCGTCAATATTCTATTGGGCGATCGCGGTACTGATCATCAGCACGCTGATTTCGGTGATCACTCCGTTCGGGCGGCGAATCTTTGCAATCGGCGGCAATCCGGCTGCCGCGGCTCATTCGGGCATCAATGTCGGCAGAACGAGAACAACCGTGTTCATGCTATCAAGCCTGCTGGCCGGGCTGGCCGGCATACTCTATATGGCCCAAATGGGCGGCGGGTCTGTGGCTATCGGCGCGGACATGACGCTGCCGCTGTTTGCGAGCGTGGTGGCTGGTGGAACGGCTCTGACCGGTGGCGTGGGCGGCCCTCACAGAACGCTGCTGGGCGTCATCATCATCACGTGGACCCAGACCGGCTTGCTGACAATGGGGTTTGGGCAGGATATACAGGTCATCGTCTTCGGCGCGATCGCCATCATCATGAGCATTGTCACCACAGACAGAAAAAAGATCAAGGTCATCAAGTAAGGATACGCGATTAAATACTTTGACTGCCCCAGTTATGTGAAAACGGCAGCCGGGACAGCCATCAAGATAGGCATGAGGAGGTGAGCGACACAAATAGTAATCGGTTCTATTCATATGATCAACCTGTTCTGAAAGGAAGAAAAGGAGGTAGAAGATGAGAAAAAGATTCATGTTGTTGGTAGTTATGCTGCTGGTTGTCAGCATGCTGGCATCTTTCGCAGGCTGCACGCCCCAGACGGCAGAACCGGCTCCGGCTGTTGACACGTCGACGGAACCGGCTCCGGCTGACGAGACATCGACAGAACCGGCTCCGGCTGACGAGGGTGGAGTGGAAGAGATCGACTTTAACAACCTAGTGGTGCCTGAAGACGAGGCTGGCCGGGAAGAACTGCGTGCGAAGCTGGCCCAGCAGTATAAAAACGCCGAGCCCGGCGAGAGCTTTCTGGTGGGGCATATCACGTTCCAGCTTGAGCAGGAATACGCGATGATGGTGCTGCAGGCCAACAAGCAGGCTGCCGAGCAGCTGGGCCTTAAGTTCCAGAGCGCGCTAGCCACCTCCGATGCGGAGTGGATCGAGATCATGCAGAGCATGATCGCATCCGGCGCTAAGGCGATCACGCTGAACTGCCCGTCGATGACGGCGATGCCTGAGATGGCTAGACTCGCGGAGGAGAACCATGTATTCCTCGCCACTTACTTCGGCTACACGGCTGACATATTCCCCGGCGACTTTGGACCATACTGGGTGCTGGACAACACGCCGATGTCAGATGAACAGTCGTTCTATCCGCTGATGGTGTTAATGGAGAAGATGAAACAGAACGGCAAGACCAAGCTGCTCCATCATCAGGCCAGCAAGACAGCGGCAACCGTGTCCACGGTGTACATCAATCTGGCCGTCTTCCAGGCGTGGAAGAACTACCCGGAAATTGAACTGCTGGGCCATCAGTACGGTGAGTGGGGCTATGAAGGCGGGCGTACCGCGGCTGAAGCATCCTTGGCGGTTCAAACCGACTATGAAGGTTTCTGGGGCGCCAACGACTCCCAGACCACCGGTGCTCTCCGGGCGTTGGAAGACCGCGGTCTCAACATCGGGCCTTATACGGCGTCCCGCGATATGGAGATGACGACGGCGCAGGATATTATTGATAGCAAGTTCCTCGCTACCTGCGGCTTCGCCATTCCGTACTTTGGCGGACGTATGGTCTCCATGCTGTATGATATGTGTGTGGGCGCCTGGTATCCGCTGCCTGACGAAAGGCTCCAGACAGCAAAAGTGGATGTGTATGGCAATGAAGAACTTCCGGATTTGGCGGCGGCGTCCGGTATTGACAAATATCCTGGCTATAACGCCGGACCGACCAAGGATAATCTGGAGAAGATACTGAGCCAGATGAAGACCGACAACCCGCAGTATCCGTACGACTTCAAGCTGATATCGCTATCCAAGTGCGAGGAGGAAGGCCTTACATATGACCGCCACGCCGGTGGCGGAACAGAGTTGGGACAGCACGATTATTATTACGTGCTGCAGCTTAAAAAATTCGGCGGCGACCTTAATACTTTAAAAGCGCATCTTGCGGCGTTGTACGAGTATTTCCTCGACTTCAACTGCTCTACATGGGCAGAAGCTGAGGAATACGCCAAACAGTTCCCGCCGGAACTGAAGCTTGAACCGAACTGGGAATAAAAACAACGGGGAGTCTTCGAGTTATTACTTATGAGGCGGGTGCGGCCCCCCTCTCACGTCAGAGGGGGGAGTCCCTGCAAAATGGATACCGATAAATTGAGGTCAGCTCATGAGCCTATATGAGGGAGGATAATGTGATGGCGAGAAATGTTGTGATTACGGGTGCGGCAAGCGGTATCGGCAAGGCAACGTCCAAGGCTTTTTTGGCGTTGGGTGACAGGGTGTTTATGACTGACTGGAAGGACGACACGCTTGAAGCGGCATATGCCGAATTGCTGCCGCTGGCACAAGACGAGATGCTCTATAAAAAAGCGGCCAACGTGGCTGTTGCGGGAGAAGTAGCCGGCGTTGAGGCGCTCGTCCGGGAATACGGAGGCTGCGATGTGCTGGTCAACTGTGCGGCGGTTTTCAGAGTCGGGCTGCTGCATAATGCGCCCATGGACGACTATGATTTTCAGTTTGATATCAACGTGCGCGGTATCTTCAACACCAGCAAAGCGCTGATACCCCATATGCTGGAGAAGCAAAAAGGCGCCGTCATCAACGTATCGTCTGTTTCGGGAATGGGCGGCGATTATAATATGTCACTTTACTGCGCCACAAAAGGAGCGGTTATCGCGATGTCCAGAGCGATGGCGATGGACTATTCGGCAAAAGGGGTGCGGGTCAATATCGTGTCGCCCTCAGCGGTTAAAACGCCGATGTTTCTGACCGGGTGCACCGAAGCGGTGCTGGAAAGCTTTAGGAAGAACATTCCGGACAAGAGGCTGTGCGAGCCCGAATGGTGCGCCAATGTGATCGTCTATCTCGCATCGGACAGCGCTGACCACCTCTGCGGCGTCAACATACCGGTTGACGGCGGACTGACCGCATGGAACGGGCAGCCCAATCAGGAGAAATAATGGGTTGGGTATTGGAAAAATAAACAGAACGTCTTGAGAAGGCAGGCAGTAGACCCGGAGGGTCAACACCGGCAAAGGGGCGGGATCATTTGATCTTACCCCTTTGCTTTTAGCCGCTAACGTTTATATATGCCTGATGGTACCGCCGTCAATGAGTATCGCGTTCCCGTTTATGCCGTCGTTAATGGCGGCGAACAGAACGGTTTGCGCCACCTCCTCTACAGTCAGAAAGCGCTGTATAAGCGAATCCCTGTCCTGACCCGTCAAATAGTAGTTTTTCTTTGCTTCTTCGACCGTGCAGCCGTCGCGCTTCGCGATGTCTCGGATATAATCGGCTACGCCTTCGGTCCATGTCGCGACGGGGAGCACGCTATTGACAGTGACCTTTGACCCTTTTGTCAGCTCCGCCAAACCGCGGCTCAAGCCGATCATGCAGGATTTCGTCGCCGAATAATGGACCATATCGGCATTGGGGCGCAGGCCAGCCTCGCTTGCGATATTGATTATCTTGCCGGAGTTGCGCGAGAGCATTTCCGGCAGCACCAAACGGCAAAGGCGAACAACGCTCATGATATTGACATTAAAAATGTTAAACCATTCGTCATCGGTGACCGCTGCAAACTCTTTGACAAAATAAATGCCCGTGTTGTTGATGAGTATATCAATGGGGCCGCCCTCGGAGCTTTTTGTATACAACGACTGAACTCCTTCGAGGCTGGAAACATCGCCCGTAATGCCTTTCAGTTTGGCATGTGGGTATTTGACAGTGATTTCTTCGCAGACTTGCTTTACCTTTTTCTCACTTCTTCCGTTGATAATCACCAGAGCCCCTTCATCAGCAAACATTTCGGCGATTCCACGCCCTAATCCCAGCGTCGAGCCGGTAACAAGAACTTTCTTGGAATCCAAACCT
>JAEWWC010000208.1 GCA_023396555.1 Bacillota bacterium | reverse complement strand
AAGGAGGAAGCATTATGGAATACCGTATCGAACGCGACTCCATGGGAGAAATACAGGTTCCCGCGGACCGTTACTGGGCCGCACAGACGCAGCGGAGCCTGGAGAACTTCAAAATCGGCGGAGAGATCATGCCCCGCGAGATCACGCACTCCTTCGGCCTGCTGAAAAAAGCGGCGGCCATTGCCAACTTCAACCTCGGCAAGCTGGATGAAAGAAAGCGCGATATCATTGCGCAGGCCTGTGACGAAGTGACAAGCGGACAGCTGTACGGCCATTTCCCGTTGGTGGTATGGCAGACAGGCAGCGGCACCCAGTCCAACATGAACGCGAACGAGGTGGTCGCGGGCCGCGGCAACGAAATCGCGGGAGAGCGGCTGCTCCATCCCAACGACCACGTCAACATGTCGCAGAGTTCCAATGACACCTTCCCCACCGCCATGCACATCGCGGCGGTGCTGGGCATCGAAGACCACCTCCTGCCCGTTCTGGCCGAGTTCAAGGCCACACTGGCGAGGCTGGAAGCGGAGAATGACGATATCGTGAAAAGCGGCCGCACGCATCTGCAGGATGCAACGCCCATCAAGTTTTCGCAGGAGATCAGCGGCTGGCGTAATATGATCGAAAAGGCCGAAGAGATGCTCAGAATCTCGCTGCCCGGCCTGTATGAGCTGGCATTGGGCGGCACGGCGGTCGGCACCGGCCTCAATGCCCCCAAGACGTTTGGTGAAGAGGTCGCCAAGGTATTGAGCGAGCTGACGGGCAAGCCGTTTGTGACGGCGGCCAATAAGTTCCACGCGCTTACGTCCAAGGATGAGCTGGTGTTCGCGCACGGCGCGCTCAAGGCACTGGCGGCCAACATGATGAAGATCGCCAACGATGTGCGTTGGCTGGCCAGCGGCCCGCGCTGCGGCCTCGGCGAGATCACGATACCCGAGAACGAGCCGGGCAGCTCCATCATGCCAGGCAAGGTGAACCCCACGCAGTGCGAATCCGTCACCATGGTGGCGGTGCAGGTGATGGCCAACGACGTGGCCGTCGGTATGGCCGCTTCTCAGGGCAACTTCGAGCTTAACGTGTTCATGCCGGTGTGCATATACAACTTCCTGCAGTCCGTGCGGCTGCTGGCGGACGGCATCAAGTCGTTCAACGACAACTGCATGGTGGGCATGACGGCCAACCGCGACAAGATGCGCCATAACCTGCACAACTCGCTGATGCTGGTAACCGCGCTCAATCCGTACATCGGCTACGACAACGCGGCCAAGACGGTGAAGAAGGCGTTCAAGGAAGATATTTCGCTCAAAGAAGCATGTGTGGCGCTGGGTTTCCTCACGGCGGAGAAGTTCGACGAAGTGTTCCATCCCGAGCAGATGGTTTAAACGAGCAGAAACGGACGAGTGCAATGACTTATTCTTATTACCCGGGGTGCACCCTGAAAACCAAAGCGAAAGAGCTGGACATATACGCCCGTGAAGCGGCACAGGCGCTGGGCGTTACGCTGGAGGAGGTGCCCGACTGGCAATGCTGCGGCGCTGTGTATCCGCAGGCGCAGGATGAGATCGCCACGCGGCTGTCCTCCGTCCGCGTGCTGGATTCCGCCCGGCAGCAAAGCCGTCCGCTGGTCACCGTTTGCTCCGCGTGCCACCACGTCATCAAACGGGTGAACAACGACATGCGGACAGACGCGGATATCCGGGACAAAGCCACCCGCTATCTGGAGCTGGAGACGCCTTACGCGGGTGAAACGAAGGTCGTCCACTATCTGGAGATGCTGCGTGACGACGTCACCTTCCTTGAAATCGCGCGAAAGGCGACAAGCCCGCTCAAGGGCATGCGGCTGGCCGCCTACTACGGCTGCCTGCTGCTGCGGCCCAGCGACGTGATGCAGTTCGACAACCCGGAGAACCCCTCCATCATGGAAGACCTCATCGTGGCTATGGGTGCGACGGCGGTGGTAACACCGTACCGCAACGAGTGCTGCGGAGCGTACGTGGCGCTGCACAACAAGAAGCTGGCGGAACGCAAGTGCGACATGATACAGGCTGCGGCCATTGAGGCGGGCGCGGATGCCATCGTCACGGCGTGCCCTTTGTGCCTGTATAACCTAAACGCGGCAAGCGCGCGCCATAAGCTGCCGGTGTATTACTTCACCGAGCTGCTGGCGCAGACGCTGGGCGTCAAAGAGCAGGAGGCGCGGGATGCAGCCGTATAGCGATACCATCAGCATCATCAAGGACATGAGCGGCGTTAATACGCGCCGGTGCATGATGTGCGGCAAGTGTTCCGGCTCCTGCCCCGCGTACGACGATATGGACATCCACCCGCACCAGTTTGTGGCGCTGGTGGACCGGGGAGACATCGAAACGCTGATGAACTCCAAGGGAATTTGGAACTGCCTGTCCTGCTTCGCCTGTGTGGAGCGGTGCCCCCGCAGTGTGGAACCGGCGAAACTCATTGAAGCTGTGCGCTTGTGCATGGTGCGGCGGCAGGACGGCAATTTGCTCAAAGCGCAGGACATCCCGGCGCTGCTGGACAGTGAGATGCCGCAGCAGGCGCTGGTCAGCGCGTTCCGCAAATACAGCAGATAATACTATGCAGTTTATACGAAAGGGCAACTACAGCGGTGCATAAAATAGGCGTATTTGTTTGTTGGTGCGGCAGCAA
>JAEWWC010000185.1 GCA_023396555.1 Bacillota bacterium | reverse complement strand
TCAGTTGATGGTTCAGGTCGCTAAAATGTATTACATGGAAGGGCTAACCCAAGAGAAGATTGCACAACAGCTCGGCATTTCACGTTCCTCAATATCCATGGTGCTTTCGGAAGCCCGGGAATTCGGGATCGTGGAGATCAGCATTAAGGACCCCAAAAACAATGTTCAGGTTGTGGCTGATGAGCTCAGCAACCGTTTCGGGCTCAAGGGCTGTCTGGTGGTGCCGACGGCCATCGATTCCATCCACCTGATCACCAAGGTGATCGCTTCCCAGGGCGCCGACTACGCCGAAGACATATTGAAAAGCCATTCAACGGTGGGAATTGCGTGGGGTTCTACCTGTTATGAGTTCATGCTCTCGTTTTCCAACCGCAATAAATTGAGCGACATCAACGTGGTACCGCTGATCGGCGGCACATCGCGCATCTCCTCGGAATATCAATTGAACGAGATGGTGCGCATGTTTGCCGAGAAGCTGCAGGGTTCGCCGTCGTTCATCTACGCGCCGGCCATTGCCGAGTCCATCGCGGACAGGGACCTTTATATGCAGAGCACGTCCATGAAGTCCATCGTGGAGAAATGGAACAGCATGGACGCCGCGATCGTGTCGGCGGGCGCACCGCCGGACTGGTATTCCACCCGCATGATCGTGGACCCGGTTCAGATGAGGGCAATGTATGAATCCAACCGCTCCATGGTGATCGGGGATATCTGCGCGCGGCGGTTCAACCTGATGGGCGAATTTTTGCAGAACGATTACAGCGCCCGCGTAATGGGCATCGACGAGGATAACCTGCGGCGGATCGAGAACGTAATCTGCATCGCGGCGGGCAAACAGAAGGTGCTGTCCATCATCGGCGCGCTGCGCACCAATGTGGTTGACTATCTGGTGACTGACGAGTCCACAGGCCGCAGTATCATCGAACTGCTCAATATCTGAAAGGCTTTTCTATAACATCTCATCGGCTGCTTTTTTAAGTTTATTAGGGTTGCCGGCGTATCCTTTTGTTTTGCGCTGCTTCCAGAAGATCAAAAAGCATAACGTCAGGGCACAAACGGTGCCGTTACAGGAGAATTAACATGGTGAAAATACTGGGCGTTGGTGATCATTTTATTCCCGCGGCCATAATTGGGCAGGGGCTGTCCGCATTGGACGCTGATGTGTCTGTTTTGGATTGGGCGCTGCCGGACGAGGCGGAGCTGCAACGGCTGAACAGCATTGTGGAGTGCGAGGGCTGCGAGGCGCTGCAGCCGCCCGACTACGTGTTCGATGCCGCGAAGGACTGCGACATATTCGTGACGCAGTTCATTCCGGTGACGCAGCGATTTATCGACGCGTGCCCAAAACTTAAATGCATCGGCGTGCTGCGCGCGGGCTGCGAGAACATCAACGTGGCCCACGCGACGGAAAAGGGCGTGCTGGTCGTCAATACGCCGGGGCGCAACGCCAACTCTGTGGCCGACTATACCATCGGCATGATGATCGCCGAGGCGCGCAATATCGCGCGGGGACACCTGCTGATGAAGAACGGCGAGTGGGTGCGGCAGTACCCCAACTCCTTCTACATCCCCGACATGTACGGCAAAACGGTGGGGCTCATCGGCTTCGGCGAAATCGGGCGCGGCGTGGCGCGGCGTCTTGGCGGTTTCGACGTGCGCATACTCGTCCACGACCCGTTTGTGAAACAGCTGCCGGAGGGGATAACAGCATGCGACTTGCCTCAATTGATGCGCGAGTCCGACTTTGTATCGGTGCATGTGCGCAGCTCAAAGGAAACGGAGAACCTGGTGAACGCGGACATGATATCGCTGATGAAGCCCACCGCGTACCTGATCAACACCGCAAGACCGGCGATCATCGACGAGAACGCGCTGTATGAGGCGCTGCGTGACAAGCGCATCGCGGGCGCGGCAATCGACGTGTTCAATGTGGAGCCGCCGGGCAGGGATTATCCGCTGGTCCGGCTGGAGAACATCACGGTGACGCCGCACATGGCGGGCGGTTCGCGGGATGCGTTTTACGGTTCGCCCGGCAAGCTTGCGGGCGATCTGAAGGTGCTGCTGGCGGGCGGCATGCCACCTCATGCCGTCAACAAAGAGGTGGCCGCAAGGAACGGCTTTTTTGACAGCCGCGCTTAGCCGGGGCGAAGAAAGGAGAGCGACATGACGGAACGGGAGCGCGTGATGACTTCGGTCGGGCACAGCACGCCCGACAGGTGCCCGGTGTTTTTGGGCCGGGTGGATGATATCGACGTCTGGCGCAAGGCGTTCGGCGTGAACACCGGTGACGAGCTGAGGAGCTATTTCGGCTGCGACCTGCGCAAGGTAGATTACACCGGCGCGCGTTTCACCGAGCCGGGCAAAACGATATGGGGCTCCGTCGACAACTATGAAGCCGGCTACGGTTCGCCGCGCGGGGGATTCCCGCTTCAGGGCGTCACAACCGTGAAGGAAGTGGAAGACTACCGCTGGCAGGAGCCGGACATATTCAATTACGACCTGTTGAGCGAACGGGCGCATGCCATCGACGCGCGGTTCGCGCGCATACTGACGCTGGGGTTCCTGCCGCCCTTTGATACGCTGATGGATATGTTCGGTATGGAGGACGCGCTGGTGATGCTGTATGAGGCGCCCGAGGTGATCGAAGCGGCGTTGGCGCATATCGAGCATTTTGTGCTGGAGTCGATGAAGCGGCTGCTGGACAGGGCGGCGGATGTGGCGGATTTCTTCTGGCTGGGCGACGACTTTTCCACGCAACGTGGCATGATGCTGTCGCCCGATTGCTGGCGGCGTTTCTTGAAGCCGTCCTACAAAAAGTTCTTCGAGCTGGTGAAAAGCTATGGCCTCAGGGTGTGGTTCCACAGCTGCGGCACGTTCGAGCCGGTGCGGACGGATTTGCTGGATATCGGTATCGATGTGTGGGAAACGGTGCAGGCTCATCTCGAAGGCAACGAGCCGGAAAAGCTGAAACGGGAATTCGGAAAGCATGTGACGTTCTTCGGCGGCATCAACTGCCAGCAGACGCTGCCGTTCGGCACGCCTGAGGACGTGCGCAGAGAGGTGCGCGAGCGCATCCGCGTGCTGGGACATAACGGCGGCTATATCTGCGGGCCCGACCACAGCATACAGGGCAACATGCCGCCCGAAAACATATTCGCGCTGTACGACGAGGCGAAGAAGCTGCTGGGGTAACCCGCCTACCTTAAGGGTTCCACCCTTAAGAATCCCGCCAAAGGGACTCGTCCCTTTGGAAACCCACCAAGGAAATGCTCGCGCATTTCCTGAAAGTATTTGATTATATTTCAAGGAGAGCGGGCACCGACGGGGTGGCGCAAAAAAAGCCGCACCGAAGCGGCTGAAAATCCCTAAAAACCTGAAAATGCCGTCAGGCATTTTCTTTGGGATTCTCAAGGGATGAATCCCTTGAGCGGTGGTGTGGAGGCAGAGCCTCCACGGTCTTAGACCTTCAACAACGAACGAACCTACATATCCAGCACCGACAGCGCGGCGCGCTCGTCGGTGATCAGCACGTCGATGTATTTTCCGCGCAGCGTACCGGTGATGATGTCCGTCTTTTTCTCACCCGCGGCCACGCCGATGACGACGGGAATGTTCTTCAGATCTTCCAGTGTAACGGCGATCATGCGGTCGTTTAAGGCCGTGTGACACTGATTGCCGTTAATATCGATGTAACGCCCGCAGATATCGCCCACAGCGCCTTCGCTGCGCAGACGCTTGGCGTCCTCGTAGGTGATGTGGCCGGAGCGGAACTGGGCGGAAAGCTCCGGATTGGTGGAGCCAAGGCCCACGATGGCCACGGCGGCCTCCTGTATCTTCTGGAAGTGTTCGCGGACATGTGGCTCGTCCAGCAGCAAGTCCCGCAGCACCTTGCTCTGTACCATGAACGGCGCCTGCAGCAGGTAGCTGTCTCCGCCAAGTGCGCGGGACAGCATCAACGCCATCGAGTTGGCGTCGGTGTCCTTGGTGCGGTCGCTCATGCCACCAATCAGCTGTATCACATCGATCTTTTTGGCGGCATTGGGGCGGATGCTCTTCACCATCTGGCTCAAAGTCGTCCCCCAGGCGATGCCCAGCAGCGCGCCGCCCGGTATGTTGGCCTCCAGATAGCGCGCGGCGGCGGCCCCGACATTCTGCTTGCTCTCCTCGGCGTTGTCGCTGCCCGGTACCACGATGGCGTGGATGCCGAACCGCTGTTTCAAACGGCGAGCCAGCTCCAGCCCGTAGGACGACACGTCATCGATGCGGATCTGGACGATGCCCTCCTTGACGGCGGTTTTGAGCATGCGCGATACGGTAGGGCGCGAAACGTGCACCGTTTCGGCGATCTCCTGCTGCGAGAGGTTGTCGATATAATACATCTTGGCAACTATGATCAGCAGATCCCGCTTGTCGGATGCCATTTGGTCCATGGTCTTTTAAACCTCCTATTATCCCTGTAAAAAATAGTGACATACACCTATATAAATGTCAAGCTAAAATTTTCAATTGTTCAGAAAGTGATCAGAATTTCACATATTAAATCTAAAAACACAAATTGAAAAGCAATACGATGAACATATGTTCAATTGTATATAGGTTTATTGACAATGTGTTACAAGAGGTTTATCATGACATTAGCAAAGACAAATGTGTTGAGGTACAAACATGCTCAAGCTTTCGGCATCCATACTGTCGGCGGATTTTCTCAAGTTGGGAGAGGATATTGCCCGCATGGAACAGGGCGGATGCGACGTACTGCATATCGATATCACTGACGGACATTTCGTACCCAATCTGACAATGGGCATCTGCGTTGCTGAAGCGGCCTGCAAGATCACCGGCATACGCAAGGATGTGCACCTGATGATCTCACGCCCGCAGGATTTCATCAAAAAGTTCTCGGACGCCGGCGGAGACCTCATCATGTTTCACCACGAGGCGACGGCGCACCCGTTTGAAATGATCAAATATATACGCGAATGCGGCAAACTGGTGGGTGTCGCGCTGGACCCGGGTACGCGCGTCAGCAGCATCGCGCATTATCTGCATGGCGTGGACGCCGTACTGGTAGTGGCGGTATGCGTGGGCTTCGGCGGACAGGGGTATATCAGCGAGATGGATGCCAAGATTCAGGAACTGGTGCAGATTCGCCGCGAAAAGGGCCTTAATTTCGAGATACAGGTGGACGGCGGCCTGACGCCGGATAACGCGCGTCAGAAGCATGAGATCGGCGTGGATACACTGGTGGCCGGGTCGATGTTCTTTCAGAGCCCGGACGTTAAGGCGCTGGTAAAGCAGCTCAAAGGTTAATTCACAGCAATCAATAATTATAATATATGGAGGATAGCACAATGAGTTTGAGTTCGGACAGCCTGAAAGGCAAGGTATGCGTGGTAACGGGAGCGGCCAAGAGCATCGGCTTTGGCGTTGCTGAGAAGTACGCCCTGTCGGGCGCGAAGGTCGCGATGATCGACATCGATCCGCTGGTGATGGAATCGGCGAAAGGCCTTGCGGACAAAGGCTATACGGTAAAGGGCTATATTCTGAACATCACGGACAGGGACGCGACGCTGAAGACATTCGGGCAGATCGTGGCTGACCTCGGCGACATCTATGCGCTGGCCAATGTGGCGGGCGTGGTGGACAACAGGCCGTTTGAGGAAGTGGATGAGGCCGTGTTCGAGAAGATGTTCAAGGTGAACGTGTACGGCTCCGGCTACTGCATACAGGGTGCGCTGCCCAGCATGAAGAAGAACAAGGACGGCAAGATCATCAACTTCTCGTCCAAGTCCGGCAAGACGGGCTCGGCGCTGATGGTGCCCTATAGCGCGGCTAAGGGCGCGGTGATCGTGATGACGCAGTCGCTGGCTTTCGAGTTCGCGAAGTACAACATCAAGATCAACGCCATCTGCCCCGGCATCACCGACGCGACGGGTGTCTGGTCCAGTGTCAGCGTCGGCTACATCGAAAACCTCAAGATGGAGAGAGACGCTGTGGTGAAGCAGTTCACGTCCAAGGTGCCGCTGGGCCGGCTGACGGACATCGAAGACCTTGTGGAGTTCGTGTTCTTCCTCACCGCTTCGGGCGAATACTGCACGGGTCAGGCCTTCAATGTGACCGGCGGCCGCGAAATGCACTAAAGCCTGCTGACAAAGCCCAACTACTGCGTTATTTACGGGGTCCCCGAAAAGCATAGCTTTTTGGGGTAGGAATGCGCTTGCTTGTCAGCGTAGCGTAACTACGCTTCCGGCGCAATGCTCGAAACGCCTTGTATTTGGGACTTTTCAGCGGCCTTCAATAAATAAGGAGAAACATATGGATATCGATAAGATCATAGCGGAAGTGACCAGCCAGGTCTTGAGCAAGGCGCAGGCGGGCGCGGCGGTAGCGGCTCCGGCGACGGCTCCACAGGGCAGCGGATACAACGCGGGCTACGCTAAATACATGGACCACACGGTATTGAAGCCCGAGACGCAGAGGTCTACCGTCGCCAAGTTCTGTGACGAGGCCATACAGTACCAATTCGCCAGTGTGTGCGTCAACCCGACCCACGTCAAGTTCGTGGCCGACCGCCTCAAAGGCACCGGCGTGAAAACGTGCTGCGTCATCGGCTTCCCTCTGGGAGCCAACACCTCGTTCATCAAGGGTGTGGAGACGATGGAAGCGGTCAAAAACGGCGCGGATGAGTGCGATATGGTCATCAACATCGGCGCGCTGAAGGACCGGGATTACCAGCTGGTGTATGAGGATATCAAGGCCGTGGTGGACGCGGCGCACCCACAGGCGCAGGTGAAGGTGATCATCGAGACCAGTGCGCTGACGGACGATGAGAAGGTCCGCGCGTGCGAGCTGGCCAAACAGGCGGGTGCGGACTTCGTGAAGACGTCCACCGGCTTCGGTTCGGGCGGCGCGACGGTGGAGGACGTGCGGCTGATGAAGCGCACGGTGGGTGATTCGGTGCTTGTCAAGGCATCCACGGGCATCAACGACCGCGCGGTCTGCGATCAGATGATCGCGGCGGGCGCGGTGCGCATGGGCACCAGCAAGGGCATACTGATCGTGAAGGGCGAGGGCGGCAGCAGCCCGTGTGTGAAGTGCGGCGCGTGCACCAAACAGTGCCCGAGCGGCAATGTGAAGATCACCAAGACTGAATATTAAGATTTGGAGGATATAGGGCATGGAAAAGCAGGCATTGGGCATGGTGGAGACCAAGGGTCTCGTGGGCGCAATTGAAGCGGCGGACGCGATGGTGAAAGCGGCAAACGTGACGCTGGTCGGCAAAGAGAAGATCGGGTCGGGTCTGGTGACGGTGATGGTGCGCGGCGATGTGGGTGCGGTGAAGGCGTCGGTGGACGCGGGCGCGGCGGCGGCCAAGAGAGTCGGCGAGCTGTACGGCGTGCATGTGATACCGCGTCCGCATGACGACGTGGAAGGCATTCTGCCCACGAAATAACTAAAGGAGCGGACAGATGGATTTAAATCTGAAAGGCAAGACAGCGGTTGTTACCGGGGGCAACACCGGTATAGGTTCGGGCATCTGCGAGGTGCTGGCCGGCGAAGGAATGAACGTGATCGTAACGTATATCGTGGACGCGCCAGGAGCGCTGGGGTTTGCGCGCAAGCTCTCTGAGCAGTTTGGCACCAACTGCTGCGCCGTGTACTGCGATATCACCAACACGGACGATATCGACGCGGTATACGCGCTGGCGGAGAAGGAATACGGCCATGCGGATGTGCTGGTCAACAACGCGGGCATCTGGCCCACCACACCCATCGCGGAAATGCCGGATGCGGAGTGGAGGAAGGTCATCGATGTCAACCTGAACGGAACGTACCTGTTCTCAAAGCGCGCGTGCATGCACTATCTGAAGCACAGCGTGGAAGGACACATCGTCAATATGTCGTCCAAGTCCGGCTTCGCCGTGACGTCACCCGATCATGCGCATTACGCGACGGCCAAGGGCGCGTTGACGCTGATGGTGAAGGCGATGGCGCGTGAGTTCACGCCCAAAGGCATCACCATCAACGGTGTGGCGCCCGGTATGGTGTGCACCCCGTTCAACGAGGATAAGCTCTCGCAGCCCGAGTGGCTGAAATACTACCAGGACCGCATTCCGGTGGGGCGCATCTCCAAGGCGCACGAGGTGGCGTATACGGTGGCGTTCCTCGCATCTGAGAAGGCGCGGTTCATCACTGGCGCAATCGTAGACGTGACAGGCGGCATGCTTATCTGACAGTACGAATATAATCAACTGACCGGCAGGTTCCCCGCTGCTTGAAATGGAGGCGCGTGATGAAGGCTGTGGTAAAGTACGGATACGGGAAGCACGAAACACAAGTGCGCGATATACCCGTTCCAGCCATCGGTGATGACGACGTGTTGATGGAAGTAAAGGCGGCGGGTGTCTGCGGTTCGGACATCGGGTTTGACGAGGGAGGACACGAGAACCTGCTTCGTCCCCCGGTGGTGCTCGGACACGAATTTGCAGGCGTGGTGGCGGCTGTGGGCAAAAACGTGACCGCTTGGCGCGAAGGCAACCGCATCGTATCCGACAACACCGGCCACGTGTGCGGCGTATGCCACGCATGCAGCGTCGCGAACTTTCTGGTCTGTCCGTCCCGGCTGGGGCTGGGGTACGGCATGGACGGCGGCTTTGCCAAATATGTGCGCATACCCGGCGACGTGCTCAAGGTCTTCCCCGGCAGCCTGATGTGCATACCCGATGGTATCAGCTTTGAGGAAGCGGCGATACTGGATCCTGCCTGCAACGGCTATTACGCGGTGGTGCAGGAATCGCACCTGATGCCGGGCGAGATGGGCGCGGTGTTCGGTGTGGGGCCGCTGGGACTGTTCGCCATACAGATGATGCGCGTGGCGGGCGCCGCCAAGGTCATCGCAGTTGGGCTATCCGAAGATGAAGAACGTTTTCCGCTGGCGCTGCATTGCGGCGCGACTGATATCATCCGCGCGGACAAAGAGGATGTGCTGGTGCGTGTGCAGGCGCTGACGGACGGCGAAGGTGTGGCGCTGGCGGTAGACTGCGCGGGCGCTTCTGTAGTGGTCTCTCAGGCCATCGACATCTGCCGGAACGGCGGCGAGATCGTCAAGATCGGATATGACGAGAAGCCGCTGGGCTTTTCGCTGGATAAGCTGCTGGATAAAGCGGTCAGCATCAAAGGGCATTTCGGCTACGACCGCGTATCATGGGCCAACGTGATAAACCTGATACAGGCGGGCAAGGTGGATATGAAGTCGATGATCAGTCATCGCATGCCCATCACTGAGTTCCGCGAGGCGTTTACGCTCGTTAAGCAGCGCAAGGCCATCAAGATCATATTGACTCCTGAGAATTAAAAAGTAACGGCGGCATGCCGCTGTGATAAGGAGGAAGTTCCATGAGAAAGATCGGTATTCGCAGGCTGACAAAGGAAGCTTTTGAGCGCTACGGCAGCTATGCCAGCATACTGGAGCCCAAAGGCGACCATCTGGGTGCGCCGCCGGTGGAGTTTTACCGCGACATGGTGCAGCAGAGCTTGGGAAGCGCGACGCGCGTATCATATTCCGCCTGCGTGGTGGAGCAGAGGACGCCGCACATCATCGACGCGATCGAGCACCATGATACCTGTCATGAGACGATTATTTGCCTCGATGGCGATTATCTGATGCACGTGGCGCCGGCCTGTCCCAAGGACGAAGTGCCTTACGAGGCGATCGAGGTGTTTCTGCTGCCGCGCGGTACGGTGGTGAACGTGAAGGCGGGTGTGTGGCACGCGGCGGGATTCCCGTACAAATGCGACAAGGTGCACATCATGTGCGCGCTGCCCGAACGAGTATACGCCACGGACTGCCATGTGGTGAACATACCGGTGGAGCAGCAAATTGAAGTGGTTGAGGAATTTATCGCTGATTGATATAAGCCAGAACAAAACATCTGAGGCGGACCTCCATACAAAAAAGAGAAATGCGGACATTTCTCTTTTTTGTATGCATCTATAATCTGTTCTCCGAAATGATCCGGTATCTATTCCTTGATCATGTCCCGCGTGATGACCGGTATATTGGCCAGCGTGTCCGCAGGCGTCATCGACAGTATACCGCGGTCTTGTGCCGCCGCTTCGCCCGCCTTACCGCAGATGTACGCGCCGTACACCGCCGCCGCGAAGCCGCTCAGGCCGCGCGCATTGCCGCCGCACATCAGGCCGCCGATCACGCCGGTCAGCACGTCGCCGCTGCCGCCGCGCGCCATGCCGGGCGTGCCCGCCGTGACGAATACCGTCTTGTCGCCGTTGGTGACCAATGTCGTCGCGCCTTTGAGCAGCACTGTGATGTTGTACTTTTTGGCGAATATCTGAGCACAGGTCAGCGGGTCGTTTTTGATCTCGTCCACCGTGAGGTTGCACAGCCGGGAAAACTCGGCAAGATGCGGCGTCAGCACGATATCGCCGCGTTTGGCGGCCAGCCATTCCTTGTTCTGAGCGATCAGCGTCAGCGCGTCCGCGTCGAACACCTTGCGTATGTCGTATTGCGTGAGCATGCGCTCCATCGCCGCTGCCGCGCCGCTGGTGACGGACAGCCCCGGCCCCGCGGCCAGCGCTGTTTTACCCTCCATCAGACGGTCCAGCGCGGGCAGGCACTGCTCGGACAGATGCCCGTCCTCTTCGTCCAGCGCAAACGTCATGCTCTCGGGTACGCGGGACGAGAATATCGGCTGCAGGCTGGTCGGTATGCCGGCGGTCACCAACCCCGCGCCCGCGCGCAGCGCGCCGCAGACGCACAGCAGCCCCGCTCCCGAGAAGCCCTGGCTGCCTGTCACACAGGCCAGCTTGCCGTAGCTGCCCTTGTGCGTATCCGCGTCCCGCGGTAGCAGCTTCAGCCCTTCCACTGCGGCGCGTATCTGACCCACATTATATTCGCCTGTGGTACCGATCTCCTTCACGGTCAGCTTGCCGGTATACGCCCTTCCCGGAAAGAGAAAATGTCCCGGTTTCGCGCACTGGAACGTAACGGTTTCATGCGCATGAACCGCCGAGCCCATCACGAGGCCGGTGTCCGCGTCGATGCCGGACGGTATGTCGCAGGCGACGATATACGCGCCGCTCTCGTTGACCAGATCGATCACCTTTTTGTAGAGACCTTCCGCCTCACGCCGGAGGCCCACACCGAACAGCGCGTCGATCAGCACGTGGCCGGAAAGGCCGCTCAGCAGCGCTTCGGCTGTGCCTTCGCTGACGATTTCAAATATGCGCGGTCCGAAGTATGCCGCGTTCTCCGCCGCTTCGCCCTGCAACGCCTCCGCTTTGCCGACGAGACAGACTCGGACCTCGCAGCCCCTGGCTTCCAGCTGGCGCGCCGCCGCGAATCCGTCTCCGCCGTTGTTGCCCATGCCGCATAGCACGAGCACCTTCGTTTTTCCGAAGCGCTCCCAAACGGCTGTGGTGATGCCGAACGCCGCGTTTTCCATGAGCACGCGTGCCGATATGTGCATCTGCTCTATCATATAGGCATCCAGCGACTGCATTTGTTTTTTACGTACAACGGGTATCATCGTCGTCTCCTTCCGCGCCGGAGGGCGGCTCTCATTATACTGCTTTACTTAGAGGCGAAGGGTGCGGATTATGAGTATGAAACGGCATTGACGATGGCGCGTGCCGCCGCCTCGGCGCCCGCCGCGAGTATCACGGAGAAGTCGCCGGAGGCAGCGCCGGTGCCGAATGCAAATACCGTGTCGCCGTCAAACATTGTGTGCGCGGGCCGGACGACCATCGCGATGCCGTCCTGTCCCATTGCGGCCAGCTTGTTGGCCTGCTCCTTGGTGAGCGTGGCATTGGTGCCCACGATGCCGATCGTGGTGTTGCGGCCGGACATATCCGGCGG
>JAEWWC010000104.1 GCA_023396555.1 Bacillota bacterium | reverse complement strand
GGTTTTTTAGTTTCATTTATGATTTCAGGTCGAAGAACCACTGAAAGCCCAGCTCATCGAAAGCGGCCTTCTCTTCGGAGAGGTATTTTTCCGTCAGCTTGTCGAAGCCTCCGTCCCCGGTGAACTTGGGGATAAACTCGTTGAGCTTGTCCAGCAGCGACGTGTTGCCCTTTTTGACGGCAACGCCCCACTGTTCCACGTCCTGAAACGGTATGAACACGGCGGCTGTCGCATCCTCGTTGGCCTTCCAGTTACGGTATATCGTCAGCTGGTCGTAGATAAAGGCATCCGCCTTGCCCTGCACCACTTCGGTGACACAGGCGCTCTCGTCCGACAGCACGATCAGTTCGGCGTTGGTCAGATTCTTTTCGGCATACGTATGGCCGGTGGTCCCCGTCTTCACCGCCAGCTTTTTGCCGGGCTGGTTGAGATCGTCGATGGACGCGATGCCCGAATCCTTGTTGGCGAGTATTGCGAGCAGCGCGTTGGCATATGGCACCGAGAAATCCACCGTCTCCTTGCGGGCTTCGGTGATGGTCATGGACGAGACGATCATGTCCGCCTTGCCCGTCTGCAGCGACGGTATGAGGCCGTCCCACGCGGTGTTTTCGATCGCCACGTCGCGCCCGATGTATTCGCCGAAGGCTTTGGCGAAGTCCACGCTGACGCCCGAGGGGTTACCCGCGTCGTCCTTTGTCTCAAACGGGGGATAGGCCAGCTCCATCGCGACAATGAGAGGTTTATCGTTCGAGCCGGCGGGAGCGCAGCCAGCCAGCGCGGTCAGCAACATGCATACGATCAGTACAATGGATAGTTTCTTCATCAGTGCTTCTCCTTGGGGTAGGTCGTTTATACGAAGGTTTGGATACTCAGCCCAATGCATACAGTATACGGCAAAAGGGGAATGAGCGCAACCTTGGCGGACCTCACAGTACGGCGGCTGCCTTCAGCATCGCGCGGCAGGGGTGCTGCACATACTCATAGGCGAAACCCGGGTCAGTGAGCCACTTGTCCTTGTCGTCCGGCAGCAGCACCAGCGGCATGCGGTCGTGATACGGCGACATCGACGGGTTGGCGTCCGCGGTCAGTATCACATAGGCATCATAAGGGCGCTGGCTGTCGTGGAAAACGCCATACAGCCCGGCAAGGTACAGCATCTTCGTTTCAGGCAGGCGGAAGAGGTACTTCGTCTTCTTCCTGCCCTCTTCCTGATGCCATTCGAAAAAACCCGTGGTAGGCAAGATGCAGCGCCGGGATTCCAGCGAAGGCCGGAAAGCCAGCTTGTCCTGCACGGTTTCGGCGCGCGCATTGATGATGACGCCGCCGCCCTGCCATTTGGGGAAGCCCCATTTCATCAGTCTGGCCTGCGGTTTATTGTCGCCCCGTATCAGTACGGGCGCGGTGTCGGTGGGGCAGACCTCGCCGACACTTGCGGCCTCTGAGGTGTCCTTGTATCGTTCGTTTATTTCATCCAGAATTTCGTCCATGTCGATATCAGCATCCGCTTCGATCTGATAACGTCCGCACATATCAGCTCCCCCTTCGTCTCCATACGCCGTTCACTTGCGCTCCGATAACACATTTCCTTTATTATACCATATGTTCCCGAGGCGTCCCACCGACGAATTGCCTATCTGACTTTGCCGTCAATGCCCAGGTCGTTGTTCAGCACGCTGCCGGGCAGTATGCTGCCGTGGCCGAACTTCTCCCGGATACCGTCCAGGGCTCTTTCCAGCCGCTCCTGCCTTTCCCGGTTGACCTCGGTTTCCCTGAACAAACAAAGCTGTTCGACTGCCATGTTCTGGGGCATCAGCTTGAGGGCGGTCACGGTAAGCATTCGAATGGGATTGCCGATTTTCCAGGAGGACTGTATGAGCTCCATCACGGCGCGACTCATATCGGTCGCCAGATAAGAGGGCAGAGGCAGCGGCTTTTGCCGGGTAATCACTTTTAGATTCGTGTCTTTGATGGTGACCTGAACGGCGGCGCATTTGACGCCATACCGGCGCATCCGGGCGGCCACACTGTCGCTGAGTACTGTCACCGATGTGTGAATGTCCTCCCAACTGAGCAGATTGCGGCTGAAAGTCATGCCGTTGCCCACCGACTGTATGTCATCCTCCTGCCCAGTCTCCAGCACCAGGCTGTCATCCAGCCCGTTGGCATAGGCGTGAAGCTGGTCGCCCAGCTTGCCCAAGCGCCTGTGCAGCAAGGCCGGGTTCATGCAGGCCAATTCACCAATGGTGCGCGCGCCCAACTGCCTGAGGTTTTCCTCGGTATGACGCCCCACAAAGAGAAGGTTGCCCGCCGGCATGGACCAGACGACCTGCCGGTAATTTTCCCGGCTGATGACGCTGACAGCATCGGGCTTTTTCAGGTCGCTGCCCAGCTTGGCAAAAACCTTACACCAGCTGACGCCGATTGAGACAGTCAGGCCGGTCTCCCGGGTGATCCGCTGCCGGATATCATGGGCCAGTGCGACGGCGTCGCCGCCAAACAGATGCAGGCTGCCGGTGACGTCGAGGTAGCTTTCGTCGATGCCAAAGCGCTGCACCTGGCTGGTGTACTGCTCATAGATGGCGTTGACTTTTTCACAATACTCCTGATACAGGTGATGGCGGGGCGGTCGCAGTACGAGGTCAGGGCATTTGCGCCGGGCCTGCCAGATGGTTTCGGCCGTCTTAACGCCGCAGCTTTTAGCCAGCTCGTTTTTGGCCAATATAATGCCTCTTCGCGCCTCGGGATTGCCGCATACGGCCATGGGCACATTTTTGTACTCCGGATAAAGCAGCTGTTCGACGCTGGCATAAAAGCAGTTGCAGTCGATATGATATATGACGCGATCACTTGTCGACATTGCTGCCCTCCTTCCTCAAAAGCCGTGATACGGGCCCTTCGCAATTTGCAGCGGAGGTTTTCAACGTTGTGGACAATCTATATAAATGCATACCCTATATAAGAATACTTGTTCCAGAGATAATATATTCGCTATCTAATAAAAAATCAACAGAAAATATACGGAATAGTACGATGGGTGAAAAATGGAATGGGTGAAGGAGGAGGGGAAAAAGAAATAGGCCGTTGTTTTAAACAGCCGTCTAGCTTCCCACGATATCGTTGATGGTGATGTTAAGAGCCGACATGTCTTCGGACAAATCGATGTATTCGTCGATGGGTTCGCCGTTTACAATGAGCCGGATACGGGGCCGCAGGCTCGTTTCCTGATAATTTTTGACCACGATGCCGACCTGCCCGGTGCTGAGACGCACGCACGTGCCCACCGGGTAAGGCGCAATTTTTTTGGTCAGAATCTCCACGACCATGGGATCAAACAATGTGTTGTAACCGCTCATGATGTATTCAAGCGCGTCGGAGGGCAGCATGCTTTTGCGGTACGGCCTGTCCGACGTCAGCGCGTCGTACACATCCGCAACACAGCATATGCGCCCGTAGAGATGGATGCTGTCTTTGGCAAGGCCACCGGGATAACCGTTGCCGCAATACTGCTCATGATGCTGCAGCGCCACGATGCGCGCGTGCTCGGGGATCTCCAGCTGCTCGCATAGATAAAGATAGCCGCGTTCGCTATGTGTCTTGATTTCTTCAAACTCCTCGGGCGTCAGGCGGGCAGGTTTATTGAGTATTTCCTTTTTGACAAACATCTTGCCGGTGTCGTGCAGCAACGCGCCCATTGCGAGATCGTACAGCTGCTTTTTGGTCAGACCGAGCGCCGTGCCCATTACAACGGAAAGTACAGCCACATTCAGGCTGTGGCTGTACGTATAGTCGTCATAGGCGCGGATATCGATGATGTTGACCATGATATCACGGTTGTGCACCACTTCGTCGACGATGTTGTGAACGATGCTCTTGATGGAGGGCATCTGTTTTCTCACGCTGCTGTGGCGGTTGTTTTCACCGTTGTAAAACAGCGCTTGCATCTCAGCACGGGCAATACTTTTAAGCTCATGGCTGATGATATCGGACACGACGATGTCTTCAGACAGCTTATCGTCCACATAAACGCCTTGAAACCCCAGTGTTTCAAGCTTTTTGATAATGGTATGAGACAACTCCCTGCCCCTGCGCAGAAGTATTCGGTTTTGAGAGACGGTCAGGTCCGTGCTCAGCCTGTCTCCCGGCTTCAGATACTTGGTGGACACATATCTCATATACTTACCCTGTAAACATTATTTTTGCAGCAACCCGTTGATATCCAGAATAAGACTGATACTTCCATCACCGAGTATGGTGCAGCCCGCGAGGCACTTGGTACACCGAAGCGCCCGGATTATATAAATCGGTATCGGTTTGACTACAGTTTTCTGCTCGCCCACCAGCTCGTCGACGAACAGGCAGTACGTCTGAGTTTGCGTTTCCACCGTCACCAATATACCCTGCTCGAATGCCGTGATGTCGGTTTCGATGTGGAAAGCTTCATGCAGCCGTATGATCGGATAGCAGTTGCCGCGGATATAGATCATCTCCCGGCCATCCGGGTCGGCGAAGCAGTCGCCCTTTTTGGGCTTGAAGGATTCCCGGATGGAAAGCAGCGGTATGATATAGGAAGAGCCGCCGACGGACACCTGCATACCGTCGATGATGGCCAGTGTCAGTGGTATCTGCATGATGACCGACATACCCTTGCCGGGGGTGGAGTCCACCGACAAAGACCCGCCGATTTTTTCGATGTTCCGCATCACAACGTCCATGCCTACGCCGCGTCCCGAAAACTCTGTGACCTGTTCCTTGGTGGAAAAGCCGGGGTTGAATATCAGCGCATAAGCTTCCTTGTCGGTAACTTCCGCCTTGGGCTTTTTAATGAGGCCTTTGGCGATGCCCTTCTCAATAAGCTTGTCTTTATTCAGACCGCGCCCATCGTCGCTGACTGTGATCAGCACGTCGCTGCCCGCATTGCGCGCTTCCAGCCGGATCGTTCCCACAGGGTCCTTGCCGAGCTGCTCACGGTCTTCGGCAGACTCCAGGCCGTGGTCCATACAGTTGCGTATCAGGTGCATCAGCGGATCGGACAGGTTGTCCAGTACGTTCTTGTCCAGCTCGGTGTCTTCACCAATGATCTCCAGCCGGGCCTTCTTGTTGAATTTGTTGGACATGTCGCGCACAATGCGCTCCATCTTGTGGAACGTGGCCGATACCGGCACCATGCGGATGGACATGACGATATCCTGAAGCTCCTCGGTGAGCTTGTGCAGCTGGCGGGACGATTTATCGAAGCTCTCCAGATGCAGATCCAGCACCTTGGGGTTTTTGGTGACCGTCGCCTCGGTGATGACGATCTCGCCCACGATATCCATCAGCATATCCAGCTTGGCGAGATTGACGGAAAGATAGCTCTGTTTGACCATGCCTGTTGTTTCCTGCGTTTTAAGCACAGCGGCAGCGGTTTCCGCTTCGGCGTCGGGCGCTTTTACTTCGTCTTTCTTAACACCAAACACTCCGGCGGCCTCTTCAGCATTCAGCTCATCCAAAATGAAATTCTGGATGAAGAAGGTCTCACGAATCTTTTTAGTCAGGCTTTCGGCGGATTCTGCTGACAGTATGTAGACGATTAATCCGTTCGAGATGATCTCATCATCGCTGTGCTCACCCAACAAATCAGCAGGAACTGTGGCGACGGATGCACACATGGGTTCGATGGATTTGACGAGACCCAGAGCCCGAATGTTTTCCATCTTGCATTCCTTCTGAAAGAGGACATGGGCTTTAAATGCCTTTTCTTCACCAGTGAGTGCATTCGCAGCGGCTGAAGCTGCCTCTGCAGATTGTACGGCTGGAGCCGGGGGCTCTGCCTTCCTGCCGGTTAACACCTGGTGAAAATCCCGGACCTGTTTGATGATGCCTGAGACGTCGCCGTCTGGCAGCCCACCCATCTGTATCTTTGAAATTTCTGCCTTAATGATGTCCAGCGACGTGAAAACAAGGTCGCTGATCTTCTGATGGTCTTCCCGGCGGGATGAATGGGCACGCAGGAAATCGAACAGGTCCTCCAGCGCATGGGAGAGGCCTGCGATACTGTCGAAGTTCATCATCGCCGATGAACCTTTTATCGTATGCAATATTCGAAAAATATCGGCGATGTCCTCGGAGGAAAAGCCGGAATTTTTTTCACATTCGAGCAGCACCGATTCCAGTTTGTCGAGCAACTGCATATTTTCAAACAAATAGACATCCAATAATGAATCGTTAGCCATAATGGACCCCTTCCAATATATACATTAGCCTTTATGTTAAATCAGCCCAGGCTTTGCAACGCGGTGAGCAGGACGTCTTCCTTGAAAGGCTTAACGATAAAGCCCTTGGCGCCCGTGAGGACAGCTTCGCGGACCATGCTTTCCTGGCCCATAGCGGATACCATAACGACGTTGGCTGTCGGATTGATGGACAGTATATGTTTCAGGCTTTCCAATCCGTCCATGTCAGGCATTGTTATGTCCATCGTAACGATATCCGGATTAAGCTCCTGATATTTCGCCAAAGCGACCTTGCCGTTTTCAGCCTCGCCCACAACTTCATAATCGTGCTTGCTCAGCATATTCTTGATAGAGACGCGCATAAAAGCGGCATCATCCACAACCAGTACCTTCTTCATCTGCCAGACCTCCTCGTGTAAAGAACAGGGGTATTGTCCCCTGCCAAATAGTCGATGTATATCAATAAACCAAAATCCATCATATTAATCGCACGGATCTTGGTGAAACGGTACGAATTTGCAGCATATTGCTTTCACAGCAGAATTCAATGGAACGCCCGCTGGTACCGCCGGTATCCTGAGCGGCAACGGGTATCCTGTTTTCTTTCAATACCTTTTGGCAGACCTCCACATTTCTTTTGCCTATTCCCATGACGTCCGAATTATAGGCGTTGTTGAACATGTGAGCACCGCCCACAAACTTGGCCTGGAGCTGATGCCGCGAAGCGCCTGCCTGAATGACCAGCCTGATCATATCATCGATGGCCGTGTCCGCGAACTTGAACCGGTTGAACTCGGCTGTTCCTGCCGGAGCGTTGGGTAGCATGATATGAACAAGCCCGCCTACCTTTTTGACCGGATCGAAAAGGACCAAACCAACGCAGGAACCGAGGCCCAGCGTTACCAGCTTATCGGGAGATCTTGAAATCACCTTTTCCGCAATGCCAATCGTGTGTGTTGCCATTATGCAATTCCCATTTTCACCATTAAAGTATTGTACGAATCGATGTCCGGTATCAGGAAAAAGTGACCGTAAATGCTTTGCACCTTGTCTGAAAACTTGGTTTCCAGAAACAGAACATGGTCGCCGTATTCGCCATAAGCCGCAGCAAGCAGGTTCATGACAGCGCCGGCCATGTCCACCACCAGCTCGGGCACCGAGGCGTCAATTCTAAGCCCGGTCAGCGTGGATATTGCTGTGATATAGGAACCGATCAGTATATTGGCAAGTTCCTTGAGCGCGGAAACCTGCATATCACTCAAATCGTCGTCTTGACCTGGCATTTCCGCCGGCTCGCCGAGCATCGTTTTAGTCAGCATATAAGCGTCGGCCCAGTCCAGCACCAGCAGTATGAAGCCGTCAATGTCGTCGGAGATGGCCACAAGCAAGCCGGCTACCACATTTTCCGGCCCGTGCATAATGGTGGTGATCTCGTTGTATTGACAGAGCTGTGCACGCGGTACGTGCACGGCAATTTCGCGATCCATCATCACTGAAAGAGCAGTGGCAGCATGGCTTGCGCCGATATTCTCCAGTTCGCGAAAGAAATCCAGTTGGGACTGGTTCATGTTATCTATTTCAAACATCGTTTTCATCCTCTGCTTTGCCGAAATCAAAAATACATCTGTAGTATCGGAAGAATTATTGTCATACATTAAGATTTTTTTCATAATTCAAAATGAAAGTAAGAAACCGGTCCGGTACAAACGATAAGCATTTTAAAAGCGTTCCTAAAGATGACGAAGCAATTGTCGATATATTAATGGGGCGATATTTCGACTTTTATATTCGTATTGTACGGCACCGACATGCTCAAACTTGACTGCCTTAAAAATTGCACACGGCAGTTTATTCATAAAAGAATGCGTTTATATTCTAATTGAAGCGAGATATTGCGAAAATAGATGGCAAGAATATATAATTTCCAGCATGGAGGGGAACGGGAATGAAAGTGACTGATGGTGAGTTGTTTGAACAGCAGGAGGATACCCAGCACGGGCGGTATCTGACATTCTATTTGGATGATGAGATTTACGGTATCGAGATCGAATACGTAACCGAGATCATCGGCCTGCAGCCTATCACCAAGGTGCCCGAAGTGGCCTCATATATCAAGGGAATCATCAACCTGCGCGGCAAGATCATTCCCGTTGTGGATATGAGGCTCAAGTTTGGTAAAGCGCCGATAGAATATGACGACAGGACCTGTATTGTCGTGGTGGATACCGACAACATGACTGTGGGGCTGATCGTGGACAAGGTATCGGAAGTCATGACTATTGACGACGAGAACGTGGTTCCGCCGCCCAACTACAAAACCGGTATTAAAAACCGGTATCTGCAGGGGATCGGTAAAGTGAACGCCGATGTCATACTGCTTTTGGAATGCGGGAAGCTGTTTGACGAGAGCGAGGAGCAGGAGATACGACATACGGAAACGCACTAAATATTATACACATAAAATGGCGGTGACACGATGATACAGCTGAGCGACAATGATTTTACACTTCTGACCGGATATTTAAGAGAGCGGTTTGGCATAAATCTGATCAAGAAGCGCACTCTGATTGAAAGCCGGCTGAATAATTACCTGGTCAGCAACGGCTATGACAACTATAAGGCGTATCTTGACCATGCATTAAGCGACAAGACGGGTGATGAAGTCAGTCAGATGATCAATTTTCTGACGACGAACTACTCGTATTTTATGCGCGAATGGGATCATTTCAAGTTCTTCAAGGAACGTGTGCTGCCGGAGATGGCGCGGGGTATTCGGGATAACGATCTGAGGACATGGAGCGCCGGATGCTCGACGGGACAGGAGCCCTATACGCTGGCCATGCTCATCAGCGATTTCGCAGCAGAACATAACCTTGTCTGGGACGCCAAGGTGCTGGCGACAGACATTTCAATGAAGGCCCTGGAGGCTGCCAGAAGGGGCATCTACGAGGATGATGCGCTTAAAAGCGTGCCGTCGTTCTGGAAGATGAATTATTTCAGCAAGCTGCCGGAAGGAAAGTGGGAAGTCTCCGATACGCTGAAAAGGGAAGTCATAATAAGACGGCTGAATCTGATTGAAGGTGAATTTCCGTTTAAAAAACAGCTGCACGTCATATTCTGCCGGAATGTGATGATCTACTTCAACGAAGAAACCAAGTCAAAACTCGTGGATAAGTTCTGCCGGGCGCTGGCGCCTGGCGGTTACCTGTTCATTGGGCAGTCTGAGACGATTGACCGGTCCGAGGGGAAGCTCAAGCTGGTGATGCCTTCAGTATATAAAAAGGTTGTGGCGCAATGATCGCTGACAAAAGAATTCGCGTACTGGTAGTGGACGACTCGTTGTTTATGCGGGAGTTTATCGCTTCGGAGCTGTCCAAGGATTCAGGGCTGCTGGTGGTGGGCAAAGCCGCGGATCCGTTTGAAGCAAGCGACAAGATCATGGAACTTAGTCCGGACGTGATAACGCTGGATATTCAGATGCCCCGTATGAACGGCATTGAGTTTTTAAAGAAGCTGATGCCGCAATATCCGGTTCCCGTGGTGGTGGTCAGCTCGATCAGCAGCAGCGTTTTCGATGCGCTGAATGCGGGCGCGGTAGACTTCATCACTAAATCCACGTTGAAAACTGAGACGGACAAACGGCAGTTTATATCCGAGCTGGTCGTCAAGATCAAGATTGCGTCCATCGCCAAAGTTGGGCAGCACAAGCATGTGGGCGTGAAAAGCCAGATTGAACGCAGAGCCGGAGCGGTACAAAAAAGCAGCAATTTCCTGATCGCGATCGGCGCGTCCACGGGCGGCACCGAAGCCACCTCACAAATACTTAAAGATCTGGGCAGCGACCTGCCGTGCATCACCATTGTGCAGCATATGCCGCCCGTATTTACGCGGCTTTATTCGGAGCGTTTGAACGAAACCTGCGCGATGGAGGTAAAGGAAGCGGCGGACCGGGATATGATTATACCGGGGCGCGCATTGATCGCTCCCGGCGGTATGCATATGACCGTGGTCAAGCGGGAGAACGGCATGTTTGCGGAATGCCGCGCGGGCGACAAGGTGAACGGGCACTGCCCGTCGGTGGATGTGCTGTTTGACTCCGTCGCAAAGCTCAAAGGCGTTCAAACGCTGGGCATCATACTGACGGGAATGGGCAGCGACGGTGCGAGGGGGTTGCTGGCGATGCGTAACGCAGGCGCTGAAACCATCGGGCAGGACCAGAAAACCTGCGTGGTTTATGGCATGCCGGCTGTGGCGCATAACATCGGCGCGGTGCAGTTCCAAATGCCGCTGGGCGATATATCGCGCCGCATCTATGACTGGTACAACAGGATGAGCCGCTGACGAGAAAGCGTAATACAGCAACGAATAATAAAAAGTAAAAGTGTCTTCTAAATAGAAAGGCGCTTTTTTTTGGAACCTTATGGCGTCACTTCACCGCTGTTCATGAGTTATGGCCGATAATCGCTGGTGTCAAGGCATACATACCGTCGTATTTTTCACGCTTCGGACTGGCTGATGTCCCGAACGGAAGTCCGGACGACCAGCTTGGGCGGAAGACTGACCTTTTGGCGCACGGCAGGGGGCGTCCCCGCAGAAAGGCGCTCTACCAGTATCCCCGCTGCTATTTTCCCCATCTCAGCGGTGGGGCGGCTGATAACCGTCAGGGCTGGATTACAGACGCTTGCCAGATCGTTGTCTTCAAAGCCGACGAGGGAGACTTCATGGCCGAGACGAAGCTTTAAATCGTATAGGGCCATAATTGCGCCGCGGCAGAGTGGTTCGGCGGCAGCGAATATGGCGGTGGGGGGATCGCTTAAGTTCATCAGCTTAAAAGCTGCGGCATAACCGTCTTTTTCCGCCCAGCCACCTGCACTCACATACTGCAGGTTGATTTTGACCCGTCTGTTGCGCATGGCCTGCTCGAAGCCCCAATAACGGTCGTGTCCGCTGCTGAACGACCTGTCACCCGATATGATGGCGATCTTGGAGTGTCCCATCTGCAGCAGGTGGTCGGCAGCCAAATAAGCCCCCCGGAAATTGTCTATGGCGACGCTGTCGCAATCCACATCATCACCGATATGCTCAATGAAAACGGTGGGCTTTGTGAACTGAGAAAAGTGCGCAATATCCGGCGTGGACGGAACCGCGGCAATGGCATCCACAAAATGTCCCATCGTACTGTCAACAAATCGCTGCTCTTCATCTCGGCTGCCGTTAGTGAGTACGACCATGGTATAATAATCTTTAGCGCGTGCTGTCTGCTCGATGCCCTCGAGAATACCCGAAAACAGCGGCGTGTGCAGATCGGGCAGCAGCGCGGCGATAATACGCGTCTGTTTTTTGACGACCGACACAGCGGCGTGGCTGGGAACGTAACCCAGCCGGCGGACAGTATCTGAAACTTTCTTACGCATTTCGGCACTGACCCGATCCTGTCCGTTCATGACACGGGAGACGGTGGATACTGAGATGCCCAGCGCTTTGGCAACATCTTTGATTGTCGCGGCTTTTTTCATATAGTAATACCGTAATGCTTCCTATTTTTTTTGATTATAATACCTTTGTTGACAACTAGTCAAGAAAAACGTTTCGACTTCTCAGATTTAAATTTAATAAACATGCATATGGCGAAATAACGTTTTGATAAAGCAGGAAAGATTAATGTAAAAGAAGTGGCTAAATACATAATAAAAATGGTATCGAATCGTTACTACATATAATGTAATTTTAATTTCATATACGCTCTCAGGGATGAGGTAGAATATGATCAGGAAAGTGCAAATAAATAGAAACGATTTTACAGTTTCGACACCGCTTTTTGTGTGGGTTTGAGAGTATATAAATGTGTTTAAACCCGCACAAAACCGGAAAAAATATGCGCTGTGCCGCATCAAATTGTGGTAGAATGAACAGACAAAGGGCGGCGGCGAAAAAGCGGAACCTCCGGATCGATGAGGGGCTTGCCGCGGGCCGGCACATGAACTGAAGATGACAAGGGGGAAGGGCTATGACATGGACTTGCAGCCGTGAACAGGCGATGGATGTACTGAACCAGCACGTAAAGGCGGAGCATTTGGTGCGCCACGCGCTGACCGTGGAGGCGGTGATGCGCTATTTCGCGGCGATGTATGGTGAAGAAGTTGAGAAGTGGGGCGTCATCGGCCTGCTGCACGATATCGACTTTGAGAAATATCCGGAGCAGCACTGCCATAAGGTACGGGAGCTGCTGGAGCCGTATGGTTTTCCGGAGGAATACATGCACGCCATAGAGAGCCATGGCTATGGATTGGTCATCGATGTGGAGCCGGTGGAGCGGATGGAGAAGGTGTTGTTCGCTACCGACGAGTTGACTGGGCTGATTGCCGCGACGGCGCTGATGCGTCCCAGCCGAAGCATTTTGGACCTGGAACTGAGCTCGGTGAAAAAGAAGTGGAAGACAAAGGGCTTTGCGGCGGGCGTCAACCGCGACGTGGTGCTGCAGGGGGCGGCGATGCTGGGTATGGAGCTGGAAGAGTTGATTACGCACACCATCAAGGGCATGCAGGCGGTCGCTGAAGGTATCGGACTGAAGGGCGAACTGTAAACGTATTTTTATCTTATAATATGAAGAAAAACTGGTCTTTCAGGCCGGTTTTTTTATGTCCGCTATTGACAAACTGCACTTGAGTAATATAATGAATAAAAAGTCAGTGAATGGAGAGTCGGTGAAATTGAAGCGGCAGACGCAAAAAGAAGAAACACGGCGCAGGCTGCTGGAAACAGGCTACCAGGTGATCTGCGAAAAGGGGCTGCTGCGCACGCGCGTCAGCGATATCGCGCAGGCGGCGGGCGTGTCTCATGGCGCGGTGTTCGTGCACTTTGAGTCTCTGGATGCGTTGATCGCCGAGGTGACGGAGGAGTATGGCCGCCGCATCGCATTGCGCACGCATGAGCTGGCGGCGAGAAGCGCGCACATGGAGGATTTGCTGCGCGCGCACCTGACGGGTATTGGGGAACATGAGGCCTTCTATACACGCCTCGTGACCGAGAACCGGCTGCTGCCACAGGAGGCGCGGGACGTATGGATCGGCCTTCAGTCAGCGTTGTCGTTCCACTTCAGCCGGGTGGCTGCGCGGGAATGGCCAAATGCCGAAACGGACATGGCGCTGATGTTCAACGCGTGGGTGGGGCTGGTGCACCATTATCTGTCCAATGGCGACCTGTTTGCGCCCGAAGGCAGCGTCACAGCGCGCTATGCGGAAACGCTAGTCGCTTTCTATATGAAGATGATGGCAGGCTTCGATGGGAAGGAGAAATAAGTGGAAGAGAAAAAGCCTTTGACCGCAAAATGCTGTTTTGAGCATCTGGGCGGGACGCTGGGCTGCCGGTTGTTTGCGCGCATGCAGGCGCTCGGGTGGTTTGAGCCGTCCGGCGAGAATTCTCGGCATTTTACACTGACACAAACAGGCATCGAAGAACTGATCAAGTTCGGGGTGGACCCATATGACAGGAGAAAGCAATGAGCAGCGAAAATCCATACGCGGTGTTCCTGAAGGAAATGCCGCAGGCGGCGCAGGCGTTTAATGGCTTGATCGATGCCGTATGCGCGATGGACGGGCTGGACGCCAGGACGCGGCAGCTCATCTACATCGGCATTAAGGCATCGCAGGGGGACACGGGAGCGGTGGCTGCACACGCGCCGATGGCCAAGCAGGCGGGCGCGACCCGCGAGGAGGTGTGCGATGCTGTGGCGCTCACGCTGACCACATCGGGCGTGTCCGGCGTGATCAAGTGCCTGCCCGGCGCGATGGCTGCATACGACAATACTGACGGAAAGGAGATGGGATTATGAAGATGTGCATCGCATGCGGGATGCCAATGACCAAGCCGGAGGACTTTGCACTGGGTGATGAGAGCAAGGATTATTGCCGTTACTGCGCGCGTCCGGACGGCTCTATGCAGTCGTACGACGAGAAGCTGGACAGCATGACGCACTTCATCGTACGCACGCAGGGGCTGGACGAAGCGGCGGCGCGCGGCGTGGCTGAGCGAAGCCTGGCGAAGCTGCCCGCGTGGAGCGGCAGATGACTGAATCCTCAAAGGGGCGCTTGAAGAAGTACGTGCTGATCGCGTGCGGATTTTTACTGCTGGCGCTGGGAGCTGTGGGCATCGTGATACCGGTGGTGCCCACTACGCCTTTTGTGCTGCTGGCGGCAGGGTGTTTTTCCGCCAGCTCTCCGAAGGCCTATCAGTTTCTGCTGCGCAGCCGCTTTTTTGGACCCTACATCGAGCATTACCGAAACGGCGGCGGCATCACAAAAGCGGCTAAGGCGCGTGGCATCATCACGCTGTGGGTGCTGTTGGGGATATCCGCCGTGTTCGTGAAAACCTTTTGGGTATATTTGGTGCTGGGCGCGGTCGGCGTGGGCGTTACGCTGCACCTGCTGCTGATTAAAACGAGGCCGACAAAAGAGAATGAACGCGTCGCTGAGGAGCCGCAAGACGGCTGACACGTATTAAATTGAAAGGAGCCGGATCGACTTCAGGCCGATGACAAACTTTGTTTGTCATCGGGTTACGCCCCGCTTGTGCCTACGATAGGTCAGCGGAGCGTTTATGCGTGCTGTCTCCATCTTTTTGTTCGCCTTTCGCTGGTAAATCCAGTCAAAAGGCATGGTAATGTTCAGGCTAGCCCGAAGTTCTTTTTCTTTTAGGTTTTGTCAGCAAGCTGGAGTCGGCCGGCTTTTTTTTGCGCCTTTATCAGGCACAGGTCAGAAATGATGGTATTACGGGTAACGGGACGGGTTGAGTATAAATTAATGTACAAGAGTCAACACTCGTATAAATAATGTTGTGAAGAGCGCACACGTGAAAAAGGATTACGGGCCATCCGTATAGAAAAATTATTTCGGTAAAGATGTCATTTTTGGGGAACTATTTTGTTTCTGTGACGTCTTAATAAAGATAAAAATTGCACATCATGTGTGTGGAAAGGACACGTCATTGGAACTGCTGAAAATTGAAAGTCTGACCAAGGTTATAAAAAACAAAAAAATACTGGACGAAATATCTTTGACGGTCAATTCGGGCGAGATCGTAGGTTTCCTGGGGCCAAACGGCGCCGGTAAGACGACGACCATCAAGTCCGTAATGGGGCTGTTCTCCGTCACCGCCGGCCGCATCAGTATTTGCGGACACAATATCGTGACGGATTTTGAGAATGCGATGCGCAACGTGGGCGGCATCGTGGAGAACCCGGATCTTTACAAGAGGATGACGGGGCGGCAAAACCTCGAATATTTTGCATCGCTGCACGAGGGCATTAAGAAGGAGCACATCGACGAGGTGGTCAGCCTGGTCAAGATGTCTCAGCGTATCAATGACAAGGTCAAGAACTATTCGCTGGGTATGCGCCAGCGCGTGGGCATCGCGCAGGCCCTGTTGCACAGGCCGCGGCTGCTGGTGCTGGACGAACCGACCAACGGTCTCGATCCCATCGGCATCAAGGAGCTGCGCGACCTTTTGAAGTACCTTTCCAAGAACGCGGAGGTGGGCGTGTTCGTGTCCAGCCACCTGCTCGCGGAGATGGAGCTGATGTGCGACCGTATATACATCATCGACAACGGCGTGATCATTGGGGAGAAGACGATCGATCAGGTGCAGGAATCTTCCGACGAGGATATCTACAGCTACGCGTTTTCCACCAGCGACAATGAAAAGGTGCTGGAGTATTTCAAGAGCCTCGATGCCAACTGCGACCGTGAGAACGGCGGCGTAACCGTGGTGATGAAGCGTGACCAGATACCCGAGATCATCCGCGCGCTGGTGAAAATGGACATCGACATATTCGCGGTGAATCAGGCGCACCGGACGCTGGAGCAGGATTTCATCTCCATGACGACGGGCACCAAAACGCAAATCAGATAACCGGATATCATAATAACGGAGAAAGGACAAGACAATGGGATTCTTAAGGCAGATAGGTACGGAATTCAAAAACATACTTCGGGTAAAGTTCCTGCTGATATTCGGCATACTGATACTGGCGGTCAGCGTGGCGTTCCCGGTGATCACTGCGCTTACAGCCAAAGATGAGAACAACATGGGCGGCGGGCCCATCATGTATGCAACAAGCCGGGCTATGGCTTACAGCTACAAGGATATGTACTATCCGGGCGGAAATGGCGGGGAGCCCATCACGGTGAACGGCGTGACCATCATGCCGGATAACCCGTATTACTGGAACATACAGAACCTGCAGCAGCAGCAGACGGACATGGATGAAACATGGTTCACCACGCCGGGTACGCTGGATGTCGCGCTGCGGGCGATAGACGTACAGATCAACTATTACGTTGAACTGGCAAGCTACATCACGACATACCAGGACTATCGCGTGGACCTGACGTGGGATATGCAGCCGCTATTCGACAAGTTCATCTTTGAGAACATCGACAAGGAAGACCCGGCTGTTCTGAAAGAAGGGGTGCAGAACTTTATGTATCTCGGCGAGGATGAGGCGTTCAACAAAAAGTATGTGAACATCACGCCGGAAGAGCGTCTGGCCGCGCTGGACGAGGCGGAAGCCAAGATTCAAACGCTGTTCGATGTGGTGAAAAACAACGACTTCGCCCAGTACATCGGCCTGAAGATCGATCAGGAAAACAACAATATCAAGAACTTTGAAGACCAGATAGAGATATTGGAGAAGGATATCATCGAGCATCCCGATCAGGAAGAGGGCTTGAGCCAGCAGATCGAAGACCTCCAGAAGCAGATCCAGCTCGTGAAGGAAAACAATATACCGATACTGGAATACCGTCTGGCGCATAACATTGTGCCGATGGCTGACATGTGGCAGAACACCGCGCTGGACGACATCACCAACAACCGCAACCAAATCATGTATACGACCAAGGTGACGGAGGAGCAGTTCAATCAGGATCAGTATCTGGCGATGCAGTACGGCACGTACGCCCGCTATTCTGCAGCAATTGACGCGCAGATCGCCAAGTACAACAACAATATCATCATCGCGCAGAGCTGTCTGGACGCCGAGAAGCCGGACATGAAGTATGTGTCGGACGGCGCGCGCAGCATCACGGTGCAGTTCCTTATGTTTTCCATTCTGGTGGCGCTGTTTGGCATACTGGTGGGCGGCTGGCTGATGGCCAGCGAGTTCCAGATGGGTACCATCCGCCTGCTGATGATCCGTCCCAAAACGCGCCTGAAGATACTGATGTCCAAGTTCCTTGCGGGGTTGCTGCTGTGCCTGGTGATGTATGTGGCGGGCATCCTGCTCAACATCGTGCTCAACGGCATCTGCTTCGGGTTCAGCGATTTCTCGTTCCCCAACTATACGGTGGCGGGCGAGGTCGGCTTCTTTGCCTACTATATACCCAAGTTCTTCGCGTGCATCGTGACCATCGTGTTCGCGTACAGTGTGGCCTACATGCTGTCCGTGCTGGTGAAGAATATTGCGGTAGCCATTGCCGTGCCTATCGTATGCTTTGTGGCCAGCGTGATCGGTATGACCGTACTCGCCTATACCACCATGGCGGATTGGCTGGCTTGGACGCCCATTCCATACTTGCAGATATCCGACTTCTTCCGGCCGCAATCCGACTATATGATGACACCGGTACAGACAATGATCCAAAATGGCGTGCCGATCAGCCTGACATATGGTATAATCATGCTGCTGGCGCTGGCTGCCGTCTGCGTGGGCGTGTCGATGCTGGTATTTAAGAAGAAGGATATCACGCACTAGAGAGGAATCCGTGATGGACGATAATAACAACAACTTTTTGAGCGGTTACAATAAAAGGAGTGATGAGCCATCCCCTAAAAGGAACGATGAACCATCCCCTGCAAATAAGAACCTCCCCGGGCCGGACGCGCCCAGGGAGGTTTCCGTCAAAAGCGTTAAAACCGTTAAAGCTGTCAAGAGCCCGGAGCAGAATACCGGGTTTAAGTACGAACAGAAGAGCGGGTTCACATTGCCCGAAAGGAAGGAGAACCGCACGCCGCCCACTGACGGGGGCAATAAAAAGCGGATCATCGCCATTGCGGCGGGAGCCGGCGCGCTGCTGATTATCGTACTGATACTTGTGTTGGTACTGTCGGGCGGCATCAAGGTGATCAACCTGGTGGGCCGTCCGCAGACGGAGGCGCAGCTGTGGGCCGCCCAGAACGGGCTTAACCTGCAGGCCGAGGAGGTTTACAGTGACGAAGTGGAAGCGGGCGTGATCATATCGCAGGAGACGGCTGCGGATTCCAAGGTGAAAAAGGGCGACTTCGTCTATGTCACCGTATCGCTGGGGCCGGACCTATCCGTGACGCTGCCGCTGCCTGATCTGATGAACATGACCAAGGATGAGGTGGACGCATGGGCCGCGGCTAACTTTATGACCAAGGTGCGCGTGACGACTGAGTTCAGCGCTACGGTGCCGGAAGGCAAGGTGATCCGCTATGAGATCAACGACAACACCGTGGTGGGCAACGAGGTGCGCCGCGACACGCCGATATATGTGATCGTGTCCAAGGGCGTGGACACCACCGTCGAACAGATTGAGGTGCCGGATTTCAAGACGATGACGTTGTCGGAATGCTATGTATTTGCCAACGACAACGGACTTGTGCTCACCGTTGAACAGAAGTACGACGACTATGTTCCCGAAGGTTCCATCATCTCGCAGAGCGTGAAGGCGAAGGAGAAGGTGCCGGCGGGCACCGAGATCAAGCTGGTAGCCTCCAAGGGCAAGATGATTGAGATACCGGATTTCTCGGATTACACCAAGGAGATGGCCACGTCCATCGCGGCAGAACTGGGTATTCCGGTAACTATCATCGAGAAGTATTCCGGTTCGTCCGCGGGAGCGTTCATATCGCAGAGCATTTCGGCAGGTACGGTATATGAGAAGGGCGACTACCTCGAGCTGTATTATTCGCTGGGCAACAAGATCGTGGTCCCCTCGTTCGTGGGGCAGACACGCGACGCGATTGAGAACTGGGCGCTGGAGCTCAACGAGCAGGGGGCGCGCATTGTGATTGAGGCGACAACGACCAACAGCAGTTCCCCGGCAGGGACAGTCATTTATCAAACCCCGGCTAGCACGTCAATTGGCGTTCGCAAGACGATCAGCATCACGGTGTCCAAGGGCAAGGTGGTGTATGTGCCTGACTTTACTACAGGCGCTTCAACGGGCTATGATGTGGCTATCACGCGTGAGCAGGCCATCGCCATGTGCGAGGAGCTAAAGCTGGTCCCGGTGTTCGTGGAGAAGGATGGTAACGGTGCACTGCCCGGCGCTATCTGGAAGCAGAGCATCAGCGCAGGAACGGAGACGCCTGAAGGCACAAAGATTACACTGACTTATGCAAAGAGCAAGTCGATCAAGATGTTTGATTTCTATGGTAAAACGCAACAAGAGGCGCTGGCCCTTGGAAACAAGACCTTTAAGATCGTGTTCGCCGTGTCAGAGAATTATGTAGGGACAGAGGGCGAAGATGATATCGTGGCGCAGTCCATTGTAAAGAATACGATAACCGCATACGGTACCACAATTACTCTTTACACAAATCCGGCTGGGGTGCCACCTGACGTCTCAGAAACACCAGAACCATAATAATACATCTGGAAGGCTCACAACCAAAAGGAAGTGGGCCTTCTTTTTTATGCCTTCATATACACTTCATACAGTTCATCCAAGCCCAGCTCCGCATCGACATTTCTTGTTCGACATATGCGTCATTTAAAGCACAAAAGCACCCAATATTTAACCTTTTCTCCAATGGATGGGGCGGAATTCGTGGGCTATGATATGACTGAGCAACAGGTCGGGTGGTGGCGAACTGGCCCACGGCGAAGCGGTACGCGTGATGCACGGCGTTTGCTGTGTGTTTTTTTCTGGAGAAATCCAAAAAAGCCCTGCGATGAAACGTTGGACGGGGGAGACGGTTTGAGAAAGTTGATGGTGATAGTGACAGTATGCATAGTGATCGCATGTCTGTCCCTCTATGTCATAGATTTTAGACTGCCTCAGGACATGGCACTCGGCCAGCAGGAGGATTCGGCAGACGACGAACAAGTCGGGCTTTACAGCGCCCCTGTCCTTGTGAAGCCCAAGACAGCGCTGGCGCATGCGCCTGAGAAGACATCCGAGCCGTCAGAGACTGCCCCATCCATTCAGCAAACAACATTGGCAGAGAACGTCCCTGTTTCCAGTGCCAGCCCGGAGTCACCGGGGAAGTGGACGCTTGTCTGGTCGGATGAATTTGATAAACCGACGCTCAACATCGAATACTGGACGGAAGTGGAGCGCAAGAACAATTACAACGGGGAGCTGCAGTATTATACGCCGGCCAATTCGTATGTCAAGGACGGCATACTGTATCTGGAAGCGCGGGATGAGGAGAAGGATGGCAAACGGTATACCTCCGGCATGGTGGAAACAGCGAATAAGCTGGATTTTCAGTTTGGGCGGTTTGAAGCGCGTATGAGCCTACCGGTGGGCAAGGGAATGTTTCCGGCGTTCTGGCTGCTGGCATATGAGGACAGCTATGAGATCGATGTGCTGGAGATGATCGGCAGCGAGCCCCATCTGGTCTACGGCGTCAATCATTTCCTGAAATACGACAGGTTATATAAAAACGTCGGGCAGACCACGGTGGAAGACCCTGAAGCTTTCCACGTATATGCCGTGGAGTGGGATAAGGATTCATTGAAGTGGTATGTGGATGATGAACTGTACTATACCACCAGGCGCGGCGTTCCCAAACAAGAAATGTACCTGATACTGACGCTGGCGGTAGGCGGGGTATGGCCGGGACACCCTGATAAAAAGACAGTGTTTCCAAGCTGCCTTGCCGTGGATTACGTGAGATATTATGTGCCGTCCGAAGCGGCTCAAACAGGGGAGACAGATGATAGCCATTGAACTGCTGATACTGCTGAGCACCATATTGCCGCTGTTCCATCTCCTAAACGCATTGGTGGGGCAAAAGCGGAATAACAAGCCACAGACGACTCCGGAACGCGAAATAAGCATACTGGTACCGTGCTTCAATGAAGAGGATACAGTCAGGATATCCGTATCCGGCCTATTGAAATCGGAATACAGCAACTATGAAGCGATTTATATCAACGACGGCTCTGTCGACGGCACGATGCAGCAGCTCGATGCGGTGCTTGATCTTTACGCCTTGTCCGACGCGCCGCCGGGTGTGAATGCGGCATA
Organism: Bacillota bacterium; assembly: GCA_023396555.1. Classification (GTDB taxonomy): domain Bacteria; phylum Bacillota; class Clostridia; order Christensenellales; family SZUA-584; genus SZUA-584. The sequence continues at coordinate 7,158 of JAEWWC010000104.1, read as the reverse complement.
CCGGTCTGCCAGGCATGAAAACTTTTTCGTGCTGGATACAAAAAACGGGGGCAAGAGCGCCGCGCTCAACGCCGGGATTGCGTTTGCGAGCACCGACATAGTGGTGACGCTGGATGCGGACAGCGTTCTGGAAAGGCGCGCGCTGAGCATTATCAGCCGGGCGTTTGATGACGAGGACGTGGCAGCGGCAGGCGGCGCGATCCATATCATGCAGGGCTATGCGCCGAAATCCGTGTTCCGCCGTCTCAGACGGTCGCGGGCGATGATCGTGGCGCTGCAAATGCTGGAATACCTGAAGGGCTTCTATATATACAAATTTTCACTGGCGAAACAGAATGCGACCGCCATTATTTCAGGCGCGTTCGGCGCTTTCCGCAAACAGGTGCTGCTGGATGCGGGCGGCTTCCGGCATACGCTGGGTGAGGACATCGATATTACCATAAGCATTCAAAGAGTCATCCATCGCACAAAGAGGAAGATAATGTACCTGCCCGAGGCGCTTTGCTGCACGCAATGCCCGGAATACTGGAGCGACCTTAAAAAGCAGCGTATACGCTGGCAGAAAGGCTTTATCGACTGTGCTGTACACCACCGGAGGTTTCTGCTCAAAACGATGCTGTTTAAGAGCCTGAGCTTCCACTTTGTGGTGGAGGCGCTGGCGGTGGGCCATATTTCGTGCATATTTACGCTGGTCACACTGGCGGCAATGCCTTTGCTGGGGATTATCGATCCGCAGGCAATGGGCACATTCCTGCTTTACAATGCGATCTGTGCCGGGGTCAGCCTGATTTATTCGCTGGCTGCGCTGCTTATATCGTCCCGGTATCACCGGTATCCCAGCCATGCATGGGGGTGGCTGCTGGCGGCGATGCTGCTGGACGTGTTGTTCTATCGCTATTTTACACTGCTCATGTATCTGGGCGGAACGGTCTCCTGCTTTTGGAGCCGGCGCAGCGCACAGAACTGGGGCAGGGTGGCCCGTAGCCGTCAGTCGTATTACGCACCAAATGCTTAAGGCAGGAGAGGTATGGATAAATCTCTGATCAAGCTGTATCTGTTTATCACGGCGGCGGCGGTGCTTCTGGTACTGCTGGTCCCCATTGCGCTCGGGCACACTTCGGCGTGGGCAGAAGACGCATGGACGCATGTCCAGCTGGCGGCTTCGGATCATGTCATGTCCGTTCCGCAGACGTCGGCACAAAAAGGGCATGTTGTGTTTGTGATGGACGACGGGTGGGAGACGCAGTACACGGCTGCATATCCGCTTTTTGAGAAGTATGGTTATCCGGCATGCATTGCGGTAATCCCAGCCGCGGTGGACACGGACAACTATATGTCATACCGGCAGCTGGCTGACCTCTATCTGGATGGTTGGGATATGCTGAACCATACCTATAACCATCTCAACCTGGCTGAGCTCTCGGAGCAGGCACAGGCCGAACAAATGAACAAAAGCCGGGAATGGCTCGAAAGTCATGGCTTAAAGTGCGGTGCGGATATTCTGGTCTATCCGGGAGGAGCGTTTAATCAAACAACGCTGGATGTGATGAAACGGGAGGACTTTGCGGCCGGGCGAAGCCTGAAAAGCCTCTGGCTTGCCGATCAGGCCAGCTCCCTGGAAGACGCGGAGGTATGCAATCTGATCAGCGGAATGCCATTCGATGCCGTTAAGGCGGCAGTGGACAAAGCCATGAGCAACGGCAGCACCGTGATATTCATGATGCACAAGATAGAGCCGATTACCGACGGCACCCATATGCAGATCGAGGAGTATTTCCTGGAGCAGATATTGAGTTATATTGCGGCCTACGCTGACCGGCTCAATGTCGTGACAATGACTCAACTGCTGTCTGTCAAACAATCTCCCAACATTTAAAAAATATTATTTTGCCCCTGCAGAAATGTCCGGCTGCATCCGATATATACAGTAGGTAGGGTCCCGGAAGCAGACGAGGCTCTCATTTTACGTTGACGGAGGCAGCCTTGCATCACCAGCACTATGATTTGAATCATGTCGAGGCAGGGCGTGTCGTTGAAGTGGCGCTGGACGGTGCCGCCAACGTGCGCATCATGGATCATGCCAGCTATCAGGACTTCAAGGCGGGCCGCCGTTACGGTTTTCTGGGCGGTTTTGTGTCGACTTCGCCATACCGTGTCCCCATACCGTCGGGTGGGCACTGGCACGTGGTGCTGGACCTGGGGGGACAGCCCGGCAGACTGAGGTCAGGAGTGCGCGTATTGGCGGGCCAGTTCACGTCCATGCGTACGTCAACGCTGATGGCGGCACCCTCTTTATATTTGGGCCGCCGTGGAGACAGCAAGGCGCAGGATGTATTTATCGTGCATGCTCCGGAGGACAAAACTGTCGTAAGGACGTTTGCATTTGCGCTGAGAAAGAGAGGCCTCAAGGTAGCCTACGATGATTTTGAGCTGAATTCAGGGGATAATCTGCACCAGAAGGTGAACAGCGGCATGGACAGCAGCAGCTTTGGCATCGTGGTGATATCCCGCTCCTTTGTGAAGCAGGGATGGGTGGAAGGTGGCATCGCCCAGCTGGCTGTGAAAACCTTCTCCGGCAAACAGGTGCTGCTGCCGCTCTGGCACGATATCATGCGCGGGGAAGTGATGGAGTTTTGTTCCGGCATTGCAGATTTGGAATCTCGAAACACAGCAGTGAGCACGTTTGACGAGATTGCCGAGGATGTGGCTGGATTTGTGCTGGTTTGATATCGCTCGGGTTAAGCTGTAACAAAAAAGGAAGCCGCTAGATGCCGCTTCCTTTATCCATCTATCGGGCTTCCACGAACGTTGAACAGCTTGTGCCGTCGCTGGTATGGGCATGACCGTCGCCCATGGCATTGACTTCCAGCTTGTGGGCGTAGCACATATGCCCCTTGTTGTACTGACAGTTTTCCACACCGCATCTGACGCGAATTTTCGGCGCATCCATTTTCCGCTCACCACCTTTCATGATGTTATCTTTATTTTCTCCCGAATGCAGGGCTGTTATCGAGACAAATAAACATCAGGAAATTTTGGCAACAAAAAATGGGGAGGCACCCCATTTTTTAAATCTGATTTATGCTTCGATAATCCGCTGCTGTTTTTTGAGCGTCCGTATTTTTTTGCTGAGGCTCAATACCATGATCATAAAACCGGTACCCAGCGCCAGCAGCAGCCCGCCCAGTACAATGTTAGAGGAGGAAACAGGAACTTCGATGCCAATAACGACGTTCATCAGCCCAACGACGTATTCCAGCACTGTAAATGCGACCCAGAAAGCCCGCACCAGCTTATAGTGGTGTATCTTGGACTCAAAGTCCGAGTACAGCTCAAACGGTCCGTCGGCCGCGCGCTTGCGGAAATACACCCAGCGCAGATAGGTGGCAACGCATTCCGCCCCCGTGCTTTCCACAAATTCGATGTATTTGCGGCTCTCCGGATGTGACGCCAGATTTTTCAGCAGCTGTATGCGGTAGATGTATTCGCCAGGCTGTGAGTCCTCGAACACGTAGCGTATCCAGCTGTAGTCCACGAGCGCCAGACCCTTCGCGCTCAGTTCATTGAGCCATTTCTCCTCTTTTTCGTAGTTCCAGTATGCTTTGTGAATGATGTGCTTCATTGCAGTGATCCTCCCATAACCTGCTGGCCGTTCTGCAGCAGCTCGCCGAGCCGCTGTATCTCCGTTTCCACCGCGCTGCGGCCCTCGGGTGTGATGACGTATTCCTTCTTGCGCTCATCCCGCTGCTGTGAACAGGGGGTTATCCAGCCCTTTTCCACCAGCGTGTTCATCGCGCCGTACAGTGTGCCCGCGCCCAGCGAGACGCGTCCCCTGCTTAATTGCTTTACATTCTGCATGATGCCGTAGCCGTGCATCGGCTCGAACAGCGACAGCAGTATATAGTAAACCGCTTCCGTTAATGCGCTCTGACCTTCTGCCATTTGGCACCTCCTTTTATTACGATAAACGATATATCGGCTAACGTAATATATTATATCGTCAGACGATATATCTGTCAACGATATATTTGACTTTTGTTTCGGAAAATGAGGATATGCCGAAAAGAAACATCGCAAAAACGGTCAAGAAATGTCTTGTTCCGATATGTATGATGAGTGCATAGGAGGTGATTCGCGTGGAGCATTGGCAAAAGGTGATGGCGATGGCGCACATGCAGGACTATATCGAAGCGCACATCAGCGAGCCGATAACGCGGGCGGAGCTGTCCAGAAAGGCGGGATACTCCCAGTGGCACACGGCGCGCATATTCAAGGAGCTGACCGGGCATACGCCCTTCGACTATGTTCGGATGCGGCTGACGAAAGCGGCCGAGCGGCTGGTGGATGGCGGCACAAAGGTCGTCGACGTCGCTTTCGACTTCGTATTCGGCTCGCATGAGGGGTTTACGCGCGCGTTTACACGGCAGTTCGGACTGCCGCCCAAGCGCTATGCTCAGCAGCGTCCGCCGCTTGAGAGCTTTCTGCCCACGCAGGCCCATGACTATTACCTCACATTACTGAGAGGAGAGAATACGATGGCAAACTTGAACACAGTATTTGTTCAGGTGGTCGAGAGACCGGAGAGAAAGCTGATCTTGAAACGCGGCAAAAAGGCTACGAACTACTTCGATTACTGCGAATAGGTGGGCTGCGAGGTGTGGGACGTGCTGACGGGTATCCGCGAGGCGCTGTATGAGCCCATCGGTATGTGGTTGCCCAAGAAGCTGATCGCACCCGGCACATCGGAATACGCGCAGGGCGTCGAGGTGTCGGCGGACTACGCGGGGCCGGTGCCGGAAGGGTACGAGAACATCAGCCTGCCCGCGTGCAAAATGATGGTGTTCCAGGGGCCGCCGTTCGACGATGAGAAGTTCGAGACGACGATTGGCGGTATGTGGGAGCTGATGAAGGCCTACGACCCCAAGCTGTACGGCTTTGTATGGGCGGACGAAGACGGCCACGCTTCCAGCTGGCCGATGGGCTACCGTGGCTACATCGAAGCGCGTCCGGTGCGGGCGCTGTAACACACGGATCAAAAACGCATTAAAGGCCGGCATACGCCGGTCTTTTTGCGTCCGGCGTATGTACGGCGTATGTGTCGCAGACGTTTCCACAAAGGCAAATTTCATTGAAATGCAAACCTTTTCTGATATAATGAAAAAATATCACTTATAAAGTAGAGACTGAGCGGAAGGGAACATGGATTTTTACAGCAACGACAGGGAGATCAGGAAAGTCGCCGTGATTGGCTGCGGGCGCTGGGGGAGTTTCATCGCGTGGTACCTGGACAGGTTGGGGCATGCGGTTTCGCTGTACGGGCGGGTTAGTTCCGCCAATATGAAGCAGTTGGCAAAGACAAGGAGCAACGCGTATCTGACGCTGCCGGAAACCGTCCGGCTGACTTGCGATATTAACTCCGTGAAGGATGCGGAAATTGTCATCATCTCGGTGGGCGTCCAAAAGCTTAAGGAAGTGTCAGAGCAGCTGCGCAATATCAAGCTGACCCGTAAAATGATCGTGCTCTGCATGAAAGGGATAGAGATATCGACCGGCAGGCGCCCCACGCAGATAATTGAGGGCATGCTGGATGGCAGCAATACAACGGCTGTCTGGCTGGGGCCGGGGCATGTGCAGGAGTTTTGCCGCGGCGTACCCAACTGCATGGTGATAGACAGTCGGGACGATAACGCAAAGAATACTTTGATCAGCGCGTTTACAAGCAAGCTGATCCGGTTCTATTACGGAAACGATCTGGTGGGTAATGAGATCGGGGCGGCGGCTAAAAACGTAATCGGAATAGCGGCGGGTATGCTGGACGGGCTTGGCATATCGTCGCTGAAAGGTGCTCTGATGGCCAGAGGCACAAGGGAGATTGGGCGGCTGATTCAGGCGGCGGGAGGCCACGAGAATTCGGTGTACGGACTGTGCCATTTGGGAGACTATGAGGCAACGGTGTTCTCACATTTCAGCCAGAACAGGGCATACGGCGAGCAGTTTGTTCAAGGAAAAAAGTATGACAAGCTTGCAGAAGGATACTTTACGGCGAAAGCGTTGATTGATATGGGAACGAGCTGCGGGGTGGAATTGCCGATTTGCGAGGCGGTATACCAAATACTCTATTACGATAAGGAACCTGCCAGCATACTGGAAATGCTCTTTTCCAGAAATCTGAAGAATGAATTTTGAACCGGAGAGTGGCAGTAAGAGACCTCAACAATGAATCCCGTATAGACTTAACCGGCTATTCCGTGGGTTTTTCGGGTGGCAGTATGGCGGCAGGGGCAGGAGCCGATTGTTCCTCGCTGCGTATCCGACGGGCTGTGGCCAGTGAATACAGCACCGCACCGATCGCGATACCTGCCAGCACGATCCAGCCGACGGTGAACCATTCCGTGAGGTATACGGCGATGCCGACGCCCGCAAACAGTAGCTGAAATGCCGCCAGTATAACCACGACGATGCGATGGCTTTTAAACCGTTTATTCAGTGTGTGATGAAAATGCATTTTATCCGGCTGCATCACCGGACGACGCAGCAGCATGCGACGCAGGATGGACATCGACATGTCCAGTATCGGCATCAGAATCAGGAATACCGGTACCACGAAGAACTCGATGGGCTTTTGCGACATGCTCATGATGGACAGTATTCCCAGCATGAAGCCGATGAACATGCTGCCCGCGTCGCCCATGAATATCTTGGCGGGGCTGATGTTGTACGGCAGAAAACCGGCAATCGCGCCGAAGAGCGCTAATGCGGTAGGCAGCGCGAGCTGCGTGCGTCCCTGCAGATAGAATATCAGAGCGAAACCGGCCACCGACACCAGCGACAAGCTGCTGGCCAGCCCGTCCAGCCCGTCCGAAAGGTTGATGGCGTTGGTGATGCCCACGATCCAGATGACGACCACGAACGCGGTCAACAGCGTGAGACCCAGGTCGGAATGGAGCAGCGAGGACGGGAAGTAAAACTGAAGGCAGCCGATCAGCACGATCAGCGCGAGTACGAACAGTATCACCAGACGGCGCTTGGCGCTGAGCGAGAGTATGTCGTCAATAAGCCCCATCATCGTGACGCCGGAGATACCGATCAGGAAGGCAATCACAATGTTGAGCCTAAGGCCCTCGACGAACAGTATGATGAACAGAATGGTAGCGGCAA
>JAEWWC010000100.1 GCA_023396555.1 Bacillota bacterium | reverse complement strand
CGTGATTTTCCTCAGAAAGCATGAGCGCAAGATTGGAGCCAATTTTTCTGCAGCCCGCTATGATGATATACATATATATTTACTCCCTTAATCTATACAGTTCCAAGCCCCTGACGGCCTATGTCCGTAGCAGTATTTTCAGACTGCTTTGCTTCACTTTCTTCTTGAAGCTCAACACCGTAATCATATTTCCGGCTGATAGGCCCCCACACAAATTCTACAAGCCTTTCAAGGTTGTGGCATGCGGGTTTATAGGTGGGATCAAGCGCATAAGCCGCCCGATAGTGCTTTCGTGCGGTATCATCGTCACCCTTCATTTCAAAAAATATCCCGAGCAGATTGTGAGGTTCCGCGGCTTCTGTATTAAGGATGAGCGCTTCCTTGATTAATGGTAGCGCTTCATACAAACTACCTTTATTTAAGATTTTTGCCGCTTCTTTAACCGCCTCGGAAAAAGCGTCAGGCAGGACAGCTTTCCTTTTCATGTTCCAGCCTTCTTTCATATTTATTGGCTGATATCATGATAGGACTGAAAGTATAAAAACGGTGTGATGATATATGGAGGAGCTATAAAGATTGTATAAAGAAAAACCGCCTTAGCGGTCAGTTCTGATTTTCAATACTAAAAGCACTATTCATCTACCATTCGGTAGCCCACGCCCACCTCGGTGATAATGTACCTTGGCTGCGTTGTGTCTTTTTCAATTTTGCGTCGTAGATTACCCATACATACGCGAAGAGTCTGTGCGTCGTCTGCAACGGAAGCACCCCAAACTTGACTGATCAGGAAACGATGAGTTAGCACTTTGCCGCAGTGTCTGGCCAACAGGGTAAGAAGGTTGTACTCCGTCGGCGTGAGATGCACAAGGTTTCCGTTCAGTGTTACACGGCGTTTCTCAAAATCTATCTTTAACTGATCCACCTCAAAAATCGGGGTAGCAGATTGCGAAACGGCTGTATTGCGCCGCAGCGCCACACGAATGCGCGCCAACAGTTCCGGCACTGAAAAGGGTTTCGTCAAATAATCATCCGCTCCCGCATCCAGCGCTTCCACCTTCTCGCGTTCATGCCCTCGGGCCGAGACAACGATAATAGGGACACGGGACCATTCCCTAACCTTGCGGATCACCTCCAGCCCATCCATATCCGGCAGACCAAGGTCGAGTATCACGATATCGGGATTGTGTGACGTGATGAGCAATAGGGCATTTGAACCGTCCTGCGCCTCCAGACAGCTGTATTTTTGCGTCTCAAGTGAGACTTTAATAAAATGCCTAATCGGCCTCTCATCTTCAGCAATGAGAATCAGTGTATCCATGGCTGCTCCTTTTCCGGCAGGATGAAACGAAATACCGCGCCTCCCGAAGGATCGTTGGATGCGACAATCTTTCCACCGTGCGCCTCAACAATGGATTTGCATATTGAAAGGCCAAGGCCAAAGCCCCGACGCCCCTGTTTCGCTGCCGTATAGAATCTGTCGAAGACAAAGGAGAGTTCCTCCTCAGGGATTCCTGGGCCATCGTCATGAACGGAGAACGCAATATTCCCGGCTTCTCTTTCGACGGTGACATGAACCTTTGCGTTTACAGGTGTATGCTTGATAGCGTTGTCAAGCAAATTGACAAGTACCTGCTCGATGAGTATGCCTTCCACGGGGATCATGATCAACTCGTCCGGTATCGAAATGGTGATATCCTTATTCTCTATCCTCTTTTTGATACGCTGTACTGCCCCGGCGACCAGTTCCTCCACGGCTTCCATTTCTTTTTTTAGTACTACTTTGCCTTCACTGAAACGCGTCATGCTTAGAATATTATCCACCAAATGGTTAAGCCATTCCGCGTCGCTGCAAATTCCCTGCAAAAAATCCTTACGTACTTCGTCCGTCAATTGGCTGTAGTTTTCAATCACCGTGCTGGCAGAGCCCAATATTCCGGCAAGCGGCGTTCTTAAATCATGGGAAACAGAGCGAAGTAAATCACCCTTAAGTCTTTCACGCTCGATTTCCAATTGTGCGCGCTGCTGCTTCCCATATATCTGTTCACGTTCGATTACCAGTGCGATTTGCGCACCGATAGTTTCAGGAAACATTCTATGACCTTCGGGTATCTGCGAACCGCTTGGCAAAGCAATGCCGATAACTCCCAATACCCCGCTTTGGCCTTTGATAGGTTGGAAATACACTCGGCTGTCACCGAAAAGCGGTGTTCCCGCGCCGCATGCGAGGCCTGAATGAAACGCCTCCATGCATGCGTTTAACTCCAAGCTGGAATCGAAGACATTCTCACCCTCTATATAACCCTGACCTATTTGGCCGCCGATGTCCGAAACTGTTACCAATACCGAGGTGCCGAACAGCTGCGATACATCTTTTGCGGCAACTTGTGCAACCTCTTGAATATTCCTGATAGCCAGCAAGTCACGCTCAAGCTCATAAAGCATCCGCATCCTTTTTTCACGCAGCTCTGCACGCTGCGTTTCAAACTTAACGCGGGTGGTCAATGTACCGGTGATCAATGAAACGATCATCATCACGATAAATGTGACCGGATATTCGGGACTATATGTCATGAGAGTATAATAAGGCTCTGTGAAAAAGAAATTGAATACGAGAACAGATAAAACTGAGGCCATAATCCCATATGAATAGCCTTTAGTCAGATATGCAATAAACAGAACGCTCAATATGTATGTGATGATATAGCTGGATTCGTTAAGATGTAGCAACGCTCTGAGGGCGAATGAAACAAGCGTTGCCAGTGCGACAACACCTACTGTAATCGCTGTATTCTTCAGCACCTGCTTAGAGATTTTTGTTTTCTCTTTTTTAATTTGCTGAAAAGAAAAATCGTCATACTTTGAACTTTTCATAAAACCAGCCTGAAGCTTTTATTTTGTATTATAGCACGATAGCACATAAAAGCATCAACATATTTCCATTTCACAGGAATAGTGCCTCATACATTTGGTATTTATTATTTGTGCTCAACAATCCTATTCGGCTCCAGGTTCAACCTATGATAATGCAATCGCCGAATCCTTCTTTGCTTCTATCTAGAAAGAAGAATTTTTATACCACAGAGGCTGAATTATTGACGGCAGCACAAGAATATGTTGATTTTTATAATAATTATATACCACATCAGCGGCTCGATTTTATAACGCCTGATCAAGTTGAAGCCGAGTATAACGAAAAAACAAGTTGATACAAAAATACCTACAGAAATTGGCGTGTCCGAAAACAACTGTCCAATTCACTGTAGGCATTCCAAAAAGGGCCGTGTCTTTAGATTTCTCTAAAGACACGGCCCCTTCTTTAAGCTTCCCTGCAACTTCAATATGGATTAATTCAGCAGGTTAACATCCAGGTAGACGGAGTGACGCGTATAGAATTCCCAGAACGGCTTGAGATTCGCTTTGTCCGCGTCGTTAATAATGCCATCGTTATTATAGTCGGCATTAGCACTGTTGGTGATGCTAAAATGCAAAGTACTCGGATCGCCGGTGATCGAAAGGCCGATATCTTCGGCATCCAGATCCACTTTGCGCCAGTTGCTCATCGACCGGGTTTCTTCAGTAGCCAACAGGACCGGGCCATAGAAGATGCTGGCAATATTGGGCTTATCCATAACCTTGCTCAGATAAAAGTGGAACGGCATCCTGAGTTCAATGGTATCGCCGTCTGCCCAGGTCCTGCTCAAGGTCAGATAAGTACCCGGAATCGCCCGAACAGCCTGCTCTTCACCGTTGATCTTAACAAAGAAGCCCTCGGTCGCCCACACCGGTACACGGACATTGACATCAAAGTTACCGGCGCCATTAATAGTCAGCTTGGTGGTATCTTCTTTCGGATAATTGGTTTCCTGACTGACTACCACATTGCGCTCCGTCCATGTCAGTGTGGAGGGAACATAGAGATTGACGTACAGGGCATTGTCGTCAATGCTCTTGAAGTAGATGGAATCCTGAAGCTTGGTACTGCTTTCAAGTCCGGTGCCGTTGCAGCAGCTAAAACCGGTCATACTGCCATTACCGAAGCTCTTTTGTGCACCTGGGTTGAGCGGAATATGGTAGGTGTTGCCGGGATTGTTTTCGGCCACAGAAGCCAGAATATCGTTGTACAACGCCTGCTCATAATAATCCATGTACTTGCCATCCTGATCGTGCATGAAAAGCTGGCGGGTCAGCTTAAGCAGGTTGTAGGTGCCGCAGGTCTCGTTTTGTCCGCCGGTGTTAAAACCGTTGGTGAACAAGGTGTTGGGCTGTGCGGTGAAGCACTCGGAGTTGTTTGGGTTCTTGGCGCCCGCCACACCGCCGATGCTGTACATATAGCTGTTTTTAGCAATATCCCAGAAGTTGGCCGCAATATCGTAGTATTTCATATCATCGCTGACATCATAGGTTTTGAGAGCGCCGGTAATCTGCGGGAGCTGCTGGTTGGCATGCTTGCCGCGGAATGTATCCACGTTCATGGCAAGGCCATGAGTGCGCTCTGCGTTGCCATAGAAGACGTTGATGTTGTCAAACAGCATGGCTGTTGTCAGGTATCTCTCATCACCGGTAATGTCATACAGCTTGGCCATGACTTCGTTCATGCCGCCGTATTCGCCGGCGATATAACGATCCCACATGCTGATGAGGGTGGACTCGGGAATGTCCTTGAGACGTTCGTATACCCAAACGCCCATGCCCTTGGCAATTGTCAGAGCTTTTTCGTTACCGCCGATCTGGTAGCAGTCGAGCAAACCGGCAATGATCTTATGCAAGGTGTAGTAAGGAGCCCAAATCTGCCTGCTGCTGCTGCCGTATGTGGCGCCATCCTCCAACATGATGAACTGATCCGGCGGATAACCGCTGATGAAGCCTTCACCCCAGTTCCAGTAGTCAGTCCGTATATTATTGAAATCGGAGTCGTAGCTCGTCTTGCCGGGACCAAACGGTACTGATTTCGGGTCGGCATTGTATTCGCCGCCTTCTACGGCTGGCTTACCGGATTTCTGGGACATCTTGTACAGTTCGTCGATAATATAATCCATTTTCTGTTTTAGATTTGCGCGTATACTTTCATCATAGGTAACGCTGGCATAAGCCTGTGCCAGCGCAGACATATAGTGGCCGGTAGCATGGCCGCGCAGTTTGGTCGTCTTGGTATCCCAGCCACCCAGAGCAGTAACACCTTCCGGCTGCGGCTCGCCAAAGGCATCACGGAACACCCACAGGAACCTGTCGGGATTGGTATTCACCAAACCATTGACAAACTTGTTGCGGTTCTTGATAAACTGGGTGTCATCCCCGTTATTATCCTGATCCAGGGTAACATCGCTTAACAGGAACGCTTCCAATTCTATCTCCGGTATTACAATTATCTCTTGCGCTGCTATAATGAGTTCCTCAGCCTCCTCCTCAGTCAGCACTCCTCCATTTAGCAAGTCATTCGCCTGGCCGATAAAACCATCCAGTACATCAACCGCTTCGGAGGTTTTATCTTCTTTCACATTCTTCAACAATTTAAGCACCTGATCCAGTTTTACTGTCAGAGCGTTTTTTAAACCGCCGACAATATCAAGATCCTTAATGGTGCTTTTAAGAGCGCTGACCCGATCTTCCGCCAACTGTATCCTGGTCTTCACATTAACGGTTGCTGTCGGCTGGAAGGTTGTTCCGGGCACGGTGCCGGTTAAAGTATACGTCCCAACTGCCAGCACCTGGTTGTTGTTGGTGGGAGCAGGCCAGTTAACACGAACCAGCGGACCTTCCACACCGCCCTGGTACTCACCGGGGATGTAGTAGGGAAGATGCGGTAAAGTACCCACTTCGGTGTCTACCGTTATATCAGGCACACCAATCAACACGGGGGCACCGGAAGTGTCGCCTTCTGCGGCAACAGCTGAAACGTTGAAAACCATTAAACTTAAGATCACCGTTAAAAACAACGCAATTGCTCGTTTTTTCATTATCCTACCTCCTTGATTTATTCCCAAAAATTCTACTTAAGTACGTTACCCTTCCTTGGAGATGTGAGGTTAGCTCACTAAATTCATTTCATAAAGTCTTCACCTCCTGCTTTTTTGGCACCCTATGTGCTAGCTTAAAGAGGTTATGTTTAAAATAATCTCTTTAAGCTAGTCAAAAAAGGTACTCTGTCATTCCGGTGGAGCGTAAGCGGCTGATACCCGTACCGGGCACAGGTGAATCCCCTTATATAGAGCACAAAACGGGAGATTTCTCGCAAGCTCGGAATGACAATTTAGGGGTTATCGATCAGCCTGAGAGGTTATGTTTAAAATAACCTCTTTTGCTGCATTAATGAGTTCCGCCGCCTGTTCCTCCGTCAGCACGCCTTCGTCTCTCAACGAACTGACCTGATTGACAAAAGCATTTAACACATTAACTGAGTTGTGCTTATCTGTCTGGAACAATCCAAGCGCCTGGTCCAGTTTTACCGTCAAACTGTTTTTGATGCCTCGGACAATATCCAGACCTGCAACGGATTGTTTAAGGCCGGTAATCTGTTCAATAGCGTCGTCTTCAACAGTTACTTCGTAGGTGTCGGAAGCTATAACAGCGCCACTCTCGTCCTTCGCGGTAACCGTAACTGTGGCGGTGCCGTAGCCCGTAGCTTTAATGGCGGCAATGCTGGTATTAAGCTCGAAGCCTATGCCTCCGATTTTGGCGTAACCCGTCGTGGCTGTCAGACCCGCGGTTGTATTGGTTATTTCGACCGGACCCTGTACGCTCCACTCGTAAGAGGCGGGCTTATTCGTCGCGCTGTAGTTAATGTGGGGCACAGCCGTTAAGTTGGTTGTTCCGGTAATTGAGATACTGTCCTTCTCGCCCCTGATCTGGACGGTTTCTTCCGTGGCATTTGCCCAAATGACCATCGAGGAACAGTTGTTCGTCGCACCGGTGCTTCCCAGGTTCGCCGGATCGCTGCCCCTGTTGTTCCATGCGTAATACGGTGTCATCTGGATTTCGCGCTCTGCTAAGTTGCTGCCATACAGCGCCGTTCCCTTTAATTCAACAACGCCTCTTAACAGATCAGACCTCCAATTAGGGGTAAGCTCAATGTTTCTGGGGATGCGGATCTCTGTTGCATTGGTGCCAGTCCCCGCTCCAAGCCCGGGCGTCTCAAGGCAATAAACGATAGGCCCTCTCTCGATGGCCACCCTGTTCCGGTTGCTGCCAATGGTGGCAGTGGTGTTGTGAACATTGTTGTCCGGCTCGGTAAATCTTACCTCCATAGGCATGTTGATTTCGATGTCGGTGCCCTCCGTGGACCAAGTCCTTGTTATCGGAACATAACCCTTGGCGTTGGGGGTGGCGTCAATCGACTGCCCGTCCACCTTAATCGTTACCTGCTGATGCTTCTGTGCCTTTATCCAGCCGGGGATACGGATATTCATTGTGAATGTTTTCTGGGTATCGGGCTTAACCGTGAGTTTTACAGCTCCTTCCCAAGGATAGTTTGTTACCTGGTCAACGTGTACATTTGTGCCTTCCACGTTCACTTCGCCGGTGCTTCCCGCGTACATGTTAACGAAAACATTATTTTTATTAACCGTATACATATAGCCGCTGATATTGGCGATTGTCCTCATAATGTTCGGAGGACAGCAGGCGCATGAGAACCACGAGGAGCGGTTGCTGGTGGATGTTCCGTTCGACCCGCCGGGAACATTCAGAAGGGTTGAATAGTAGAAGAGGCCGCCGCTAAGGTTTACGCCTACCAAGACGCCGTTATACAGAGCTTTTTCATAGGCGTCTGCGTATTTGGCGTCCTCGTGAACAAGGTTCATCCTCTGGTTCCAGTTGGCAGTCGCGATGGCCGCGCAAGTCTCGCAATATGACCGTGAGTTGGAAAGGGCGTATTCGGAGCCGAAGCCCTCAGAGCTGGACCCGGGCTGGCTTGATCCGACGCCTCCAGTGATGTACGTATTGCGGTTGACAAGCCTTTCATTGATACTATCCAGAACTTTAAGGTAAGCGATTCTGTCTGGATCGTTCTCGTCCAGCGTCGCCGCTACGTCCGTCGCTCCCGTGTAAAAATACGAAGCGCGAACCGCGTGACCCACAGCCTGAACTTCATCAACGAGACGCGTTGCGTCCTGAGAATATGTTCCGGCGTTATATCCGCTTTCCCTGTTTATACCGTTTGGTCCGCCGGTTCCGCGCCTGTCAATAAGCAGCTTGGCGGTATCTCTGTATTTCTGCCCCATCTCCTGGCCCTCGAATTCTTCAACCAGTGTGGCAAATTTCATAAGGGCAAGCTCAATTTCCTCATGTCCGGGAACCTCGTTGCGTTTCCCCCCAGGTCCGAACATATTAACAATATGGTCCGCGGCTCTCTTGCCCACTTCATACAGCCTGTAATCATTCAGGCCCGTGCCTTCCGCGTAACGCGTGTAAGCGACCGCCGCTTCAAGGAAATGCCCTATGTTGTACATCTCATGCCTTGCCAAGTATCTCCAACGCCATAAACCCGTTCCGGACCCGCCAGAGGACGTGGTAGACCGCATCGAGAAGCACGTGTTTATATAACCGTCGGAGTACTGAATGGCCTCAATGTAGCCGATCCATTGTTCAATCTTGGCTTTCAGCTTTTCCCTCTGCGCCACCATTTCGGGATCGGTATCCTTATCGATCGCGAAAAGGGTATAAGACATTGCCTCAAGTGTTTTGTAAACATCCGTGTCCTGGAAAACATATCCGATGTAGCCAACCGCAGGAGTTTCACCGTTCAACCTCGCGATAGCGCCTGTGAAGTTGGATTCTCCGCCGCCGGTGCCGGAAGTGTACGCCAGTCTTTCGATTGCCTTGTCCAGAGAAGCCAGCGCGTTTGTCCTCTGTTTGGGACTCCAGAACACGTCGGTCAGCTGAACATGCTCGGAAGTAACGGAATTGTTCGAGGTTGGCGCCTCCAATGGAGCGTTAACCGTTATCTCTGCCTTTACGGGATAATCCTTTCCGCCATACTTGACATTGCCGTTTACCGTAAATGTTTTACCGATCTGGTCTGCGGCGTATGCCGACTCCGGAACCGCATCCCATCTTTCGACCGCAATCAAGCTGTCGGGGAATTCCTCGCCAAAGTCGTAGCCATTGTTGCCTATGGCAGACGCCGTCGGGGTATCGAACTGAACGCCCTGCATGACCACTCTCTTTGGAAGAATGGGCGCTTTGCCCGCCGCGGTGGCAGTCTTATACGTCAGCGCTTTTATTTCCTTGACTTTTATGTCAAACGTACCGACTGTTTCTTGTACGCCGGTTGCATGCCTCGCTGTTACCGACAGCGTTGCGGCGCCCTCGGTCACGCCTTCCAGCAAAACCTTGTCGCCGGTTGTGCTGCCCACTATTTTGGCGTTATTGTTGTTAACAGACCATTCGTAGGTGACTCCCTCAAGTCTTGGGGAGACAACGCCGGCCTCATATTCCTCTTGAGTTCCTACCGCCAGCGAGCCTTTGCCCGAAACGCTTACGGAAATAAGCTCGGGATCGGTTTCCCAGCCATATACTTCCCATTTGTTTATACCGAAACCGGGAGAGGTACCGCTGTTCTTATTCGCGACTACTTTCAGGCGTATCGAGTCCGTCTTGATTGGTGAGGCGAATACAACTTCGTTCCATACGTCGTTGTATACCCAATTGGATCCCAGGTTGGGGTTGCCTTTATGATCGATTCCGACAGGGCCGAGATCTACCCACGCGCCGTCCTTCAGATACTCAACGCTGCAGGACCTTGGCCAATGCACGCCGTTGTCGGTGTAAACCCACCACAATACCCTCATTTTTTCCAGCGCGTACGGTTCGTTCCATTTCAGGGTGACGTAGAACGGATTTGCCTCCGTGCCCTGGGTTGCTCCCCATGTATTCCATGTCGTCGAGGCGTTAGAGGATGTGGAAATATTGCCTGTGTTTATGTTGTTAGCCACGCCGCCGTTTGAGTACGGCACGACTGCCGTGGCTAGCGGCGCGACGTTTGTGGAAACGGGATTTGCAAAAGCATCCGTTGGAAACGATGCGCCAAACATTGCGATTACAAGTAACCCAACAAGCAGTTTAATAAATATTGCACGTGTTTTCATTATTCTTCCTCCCTGATTTATTCAAAAATTCTACTCGGTTCGTTACCTTACCTTACCTAGGGGAAGTAATCTCAGCCTACTAAATCCATTTACATAAAGTCTTCACCTCCTGCTTTTTTAGCACCCTATGTGCTAGCTTAAAGAGGTTATGTTCAAAATCACCTCTTCTGCTGCTTTAATGAGTTCCGCAGCCTGTTCCTCCGTCAGTACGCCTTCGTCTCTCAACGAACTGACCTGATTGATAAAAGCATTTAACACATTAACTGAGTTGTGCTTATTTGTCTGAAACAATTCAAGTGCCTGGTCCAGTTTTACCGTCGAACTGTTTTTGATGCCGCGGACAACATCCAGACCTGCTACAGATTGTTTAAGGCCGGTAATCTGTTCAATAGGGTCTTCTACTACAGTAACAGTTGCAGTTACCGC
The DNA here is from genome assembly GCA_023396555.1 of Bacillota bacterium. Taxonomy (GTDB): domain Bacteria; phylum Bacillota; class Clostridia; order Christensenellales; family SZUA-584; genus SZUA-584. Next base: position 66,470 of record JAEWWC010000100.1, on the reverse strand, counting down.
TGACCCGGGAAGATATCCATCCTTTGAAGGAATTCCGAAATATGGTGTTCCAGCCTCGTGCCAGTAAACAACCGCTACGCGTGCATATCTTGTTGCATCATATAAAGGATTGTATCCGCCTACTCCCGAATATCTTTCATTAGGACGCGCATGATAGGATAAAAGAATTGTTTCTCCGTCCTCAGCAACTGTAAAGGTAGCGTGACCCGTTCCAAACTGCTGGTTTTCAGAATCCGCAATCATTAATGGATAAGCTGTCTTCGTCCATGAAGAAGGGTCTAAAAGATGGGTATCAGGAGAATCCTCTGCTGTCAGCATACCTAAAACATAGGTTGTATCAGTAGAGCCAGCTGCAAAGGACATGAATATTTTACCATTTTTCTTCATTACGGTAAGTCCTTCAAGGACACGGTCTCTTCTGCGTTCCCACGTATATTCGGGAACAGCAATTGTTGAATTAGCACCAAGAGTTGTTAAGTCATTCATTTTTGCAATAGTAATATTGGAATCGGCACCAGGTTTGTGTGCCCAGGCCATGTACCACTCATTGTTGTGCTTAAATACTGTTGCATCAAGATCAAAGGTTTCATTATCTATACCTTCAATCTTGTGCAAAGCCCAGTTTCCTGTCATAGGATCCTGAGAGTCACATACCAGCGCAAAAACACGCAAGGCCCAAATGGAGTCCGCTCTTGAACCGGCAAAATAGATTACCCACGTTCCTTCCTCTTCACCATTAAATTGCACATAGTGGATTTCAGGAGCCCAGATATGGTATGATGCAGGTCCAGACTCATTCCTCCAGAAGACTGTTCTTTCCTCGGCGGTTGCAAGTCCTTGGATTGTTTCTGCTTTTCTGATGATTATCCGGTCATATTGATAGGCACCTATCCCATTATTTTCATAGTCCATATATGAAGATGTATAATAGTAAGATTTGTCCGGGCCTCTATAAATACATGGGTCAGCACCATTCTTGTTAATTGGATTTTGATAATTCGGAGCACCATCAAGCAATCCCGTCACGGTATAAGTACCCGGGCGTGAATAGCTCTCAGGGTCGATGGGCTCCCAGTTGACATCCCTTTCTTCCGAGGTGCCGTCACTGAGATAGATAGTACCCATATCTGGCAACTCAGGAGCTTGTCCGACAATTGTCGTCACATTAACTTCTTTTGTACCTTGAGGAATCCTTGGTGTTCCAATATGTGCAATCAAATAATCCAACTCGGCTTCGGTTACTTTAATAACACTTCCAAGGAGTGAATTTGGTGGAGCATTATTGATATTCACATCTGAAGGAATTGCTAAAGGATAATCGGTTCCGGAATATTCAGCATGCTTTGATGCTCCTGCTGTTGTAAAGGTGTCATCAATGGTATTATAGTATACCTTCCCGTCGTGCTTCCATATGATCATATAGTTGTCATTGTCGGGGTCATATTTGGCCTGTGGGTACTGGGGATATATACCACTGGTTGACAGCGTAATCAATCTCTGGTTTTCCCAGTTTAAAAGGTCGGTAGAATCCCAGTAATTAATAGTTGTGTCTTGAACATTGCCGTTATATCTGACAGTTGTAGCTAATAATCCATATGTTCCATCTTTTTTTTGGAAGATAAACGGATGACGGTACTGCTTGGCATTAGCGTTAGTATAAGCACTGCTATGGCTATAAAACAGGATCCCTTTGTTGTCATTCAGTTCAGTCCAGTTTTCTCCATCTTTACTGTATGCCAGGTGAAGGCTGTCGTCATAAAAACTCATGTAATTTAAATTTGACGCTGTTGTACCTAATTCTTTGGTATAAGCCAAAAGATAGGCCCCTTCACTATCAGCTGATACTGTCCCTGTGGTGAAAAGAAATATGCTCGCCATCATTGAAACTACCAATAGAAGTGAAAAAAATCGTTTTTTCACCTTAAACTCCTCCCATCAATCTTAATAGTTACAATTGTCGGATACTCTTCCCCGTTACCCATAAGGCCAGGCCACTATAAAACGTAGCAAAATGACCTAACAATGCAATTACTTTTAAGAAAGGTAAGATTATTTTTGTAGTTTCATTAAAGCGAACTTAAGTTGAATTTTTTCAAATCTGTTGTTTATTAAGAATGGGTGGGCAGGATATGTTGAGATGTGCTTTCCGAAATCGCATCCCACCCTGATCCCAAAAGGCGAAGCCACTCCTTCCTCTTAACAATCTTCGTATTTTATTATAAAACGCAGCAAATGACCTAACAATGCAATTATTTTTGAGAACGGTAAGATTATTTTTGTAGTTTCACCTGAAGGGAAAGCAACTTATGTTGGATTTTTTTAAAATCTGTTGATTTTTTTGGGAATGTAACTGGGCAGGATATGTTGAGATATGCTCTCCGAAATCGCATCCCAACCATGATACCCAAAAGGCGAGACCACTCCTTCCTCGTAATAATCTTCGCATTTTATTATAAAACGCAGCACATGACCTAACAATGCAATTATTTTTGAGAAAGGTAAGATTATTTTTTTGTAGTTTCATTAAAGGGAAAGCAACTTATGTTGAAAAGGAATGTTGGATTTTTTTAAATCTGTTGCCATTCCGCCGATTGCTTCACCCTTAAAGTTAAATATGGGAGCGCCAATTGTCAGGACGCCTATATCCACCTCCTCAAAGCTAATTAAATATCCGTTCGTCCTTATTATCCGGGCTTCTTTTAATAATTCCTCCTTTCCTGTGCTTTTGTTGGCGAATTTTTTTCCTCCATAGAAGGGACTATTTCTTGGATATCATTATCTCCAAGGTGGTCAAATAAATCTTTAGCTATAGCTCCACCATAAAACGGAGACAATAATTTTACTTAATTCAAGAACTTGTTCAACGATTTCTATGCCAAAGATATTAGCCGGAAAATCCGAGCCGTCGTGAAATCCAAGGTGGAACGAGGCGAGCGCATGGCGACAAGAGCACCCTATGGCTACAAGAAGGAAAAGAACAATCCCAGAGATATAACTTATATCCGAGTTGGATCTGATGCATATTATCTCTGTGTGATCGTTGGAACTCTTCAAAACATACAACCTTCATTGGATAAAAGCGGCGAAATACCGCTTGATAAAGCAGTACTCAAGCATTTTGTCCGACCTGTTTACCCTCATACCTTTGACCATAAATCAAGAGACGGTAGCTAGGCAATAATGCACCTGCCAATCCGATCAAAATTATATGTATATGCTTCTTATTTAGTAAAAACCTCTTTCTTTATGCCGCTGACTTTCGCGCAAAACACCACTCCAGCCAGAGCACATGCCTTAAGTCCGAGGAGCATATAAACCCAGGTAAAATCCTGCCCCGTGGCAGGTAACTCCGCCGGCAATATGGTAACTGTGATACTTTGCGTCGCTCCCCCGACCGTATAGGTGATGGTGGAAGTACCCGTCTTCAGCGCCGTAAACGTAGCAGGGCTGTTGAATGTAGCCGAGAAAAATGTTTTATCCCAGTCCCATATACCACCTGGTGGCTGCGGGTTCAATATAATCCGGCTTCCGTCATATATTCTGTATTCTTCCTCCACGCCCGTTATCGTTGGCTTGTCATCCTCTTCAATCGTTACAGTAGTTATACTATATGCTCCCAGAATTGCACCTGACGCATCAGAAAGTATCACATTAAAATTTTCGTTTCCCTCATAGACGGAATCAGGCAATATTGAAATCGATATGGAACGTGAGATAGAACCGGCGGGTATTATAAGTGTGCCTGAAGCAGCAGAATAATCCTCTCCGGCTTTTCCGCTCGCATCAATTGTTTTATAATCGGCCTCTACATCAAATGCGGATAAATGAGATAAATTCACAGGGATCTCCACTGAACCGGCATCCTCGCTTATCGATAAGGCTGGAGCATAAAATTCTATAACGGGTTCTTTTTCATCGCTCACAATAGTCACTGTTGCAGTATTCTTTGACCCCAATTCCGCGCCTGACGGCTCACCGAGCGTTACAATAAAGGTCTCATCTTCCTCATAAACGGTATCCTGTAATATGGGGATCTCAATCAGGCCGGAGACATCTCCTTTCGGTATCGTCAATGTATCCGTTTTGTCGGTATAGTCTTCTCCGGCTGTTGCGCTACCATCCTCTGTTTTAAAGTTCACGGTTATATCAAATGCCGAAGGATGGGAAATTAGCACGCACAGCCAAATGCTGCCGTTATCTTCATTTACAGAATGTGCATCCTGATAGAATTCCAGGGAAGGTTCAGCGTCTTCATTGACGATTGTGACTGTCGAATTGGCTTTCGGCCCCAGTACTGCGCCTAAGGGAGAGGACAGAGCAAGCATAAAGTCCTCATCCCCTTCATATACGTCATCCTCTAATATGGAAACAGTAACGGAGCCCGCAGTAGCACCTTTCGGTATCGTCAACGTATCGGACGCAGAGGTATAGTCTTCTCCAGTCAGGGCGCTGCCGTCCATTGTCGCGTAATTCACCGATATATCAAATGCCGAAGGGTGGGATAATTGCATAGAAAGCTCAATGCTGCCGTCGTCCTCTCCCACGGAAACGGCTCCCGCGGAAAATTCCAGTGAAGGAATAATTTCTGCATCCACTATGGTCACAGCAGTCCTGTCCGTTATCCCCAGCGTTGCGCTTGAGGGAGAGGAAAGAGTTACCGTAAAGGCCTCATCCCCCTCGTATACGGTATCCTCCAATATGGGAACAGTAACGGAACCCACAGTCGTCCCTTTGGGGATGGTCAGCGTGCCGGATTTTGCGGTATAGTCATCCGCTGCCTGGGCATTGCCGTCCGTCGTCTCATAATCCACTTTCACATCAAATGAAGACGGGTTGGACAACCGCACGAAAAGCGTAACGCTGCCGTCATCCTCCCCTATGGCGGCCTGATCCGCAGTAAATTCCACTATAGGCATTGAATCCTCATTCACAATAGTTACGGTTGCAGTCTTTGTTTCTCCAATAGCGGCGCCCGAAGGTGTGGAAAGGGTGACTGTAAAGGTTTCATCCCCTTCATAGGTATTGTCATCTAATATGGGAATGCTGATAGAACCGGAAGTAACCCCCTTTGGTATTGTTAATACGCCTGCCTGCGCTGCATAATCTTCTCCCGCTTGAGCACTGCTGTCCGCGGTTGCGTAATTTACCGTTATGTCAAAAGCGGATGGATGGGACAATTGTATATCAAGATCAACGGTGCCGATGTCCTCGGCTGCCGTAAGGCTGTCTGCAGAAAATTGCAGGACGGGCTGTGCATCCTCGCTTGCAATCGTCACCGTGCAGACAGACCTGCCCCCCAATACCGCCCCCGAAGGACTGGACAGGGTAACGGTGAAAGTTTCGTTTAGCTCATAGAGATTATCGTTTAAAACAGGAATACTGACGGTACCGGCGGTACCGTCTTTTAAAATAACGAGCGTACCGGTTTTGGCGGTATAGTCCGCCCCTGCCGCGGCGGTTCCGTCCGCAGTCGCGTAATCCACCGTCAAGTTAAACGCGGATGGATGAGAAAGCAAAATACTGATAATGACACTGCCGTTATTTTCATTTACGTTTTCCGTACTGGCGCTGAATTCCACGCGCGGAAGAGGCTCATCGCTCACAATGGTTACCGTAGCCAAGACTTGCGCTCCCAGAGAAGCGCCCGAAGGGTTGGAGAGGGCAACGGTAAACGCTTCGTTTCCCTCATAAATCGTATCATTCAGTATGGGTATGCTGATAAGACCTTCGGTATCTCCTTTCGAAATGGTAAGCGTGCCGGATTTTGCGGTGTAGTCATCTCCCGCCAGGGCGCTGCCGTCCGCAGTCGCGTAATCCACCGTTATGTCAAAGGCGGATGGATGGGACAACCGTACATTGAGCGCCGCGTAACCTTCGTCCTCGTTCACGGAGGCGGAAGCGGAATTAAACTCTACGGCGGGAAGCGGATCATCGCTCACGATGATAATAGCCTGTGTTAATATTGATCCCGGCGAAGGCCCCTCGTCATCAAGAGAAGAGATAACCACACTGAAGCTCTCGTCTCCTTCATAGATGTTGTCATCGTTGATAAGCACTGCAAATGAGGCGGAAGTATTTCCTTTTGGGATGAGAACCGGAGAATCGAAATAGCCGTAATCCTGTCCCGCAGCGGCGCTTCCGGATATCGGCGTCTCACAGGTTATCCACAGGTCTTGGTAGAATGGACGGGATAACTGAAGCGTCAGAAACACCGCGCCGACAGTCTCCGATACCGTAGTGCTGTCTGTGGAAAATTGTATGCTGGGCTTTGCATCCTCGCTCACGATAGTCACGGTGGCTGTTGCCGCTGCGCCAAGAATAGTCCCGACAGCCCCGCCAGGCTCGGTAAGGGTGACCGCAAAGTCTTCATTCGCCTCATAGATATTGTCATTCAATACCGGGATACTGATGGTACCCGAAGTACCGCCTGCCGGAATAGTCAGCACGCCGGTTTTTGATGTATAGTCCTCCCCCGCCTGCGCGGTATTATCAGCTGTTTGGTAATGCACCGTTGTATTCGTGCTGGAAACTCGGGACAACTGCACGGTCAAGTCGGTGTTTCCCGCATCCTCATTAACCGTAAAACTATTTGAGGAAAATTCTATCTCGTACGCCAGCTCGTCGCTTACGATCGTCACAGTGCAGACTGATTTAGCCCCCAAAGTGCAGCCGGATGGTGAAGACAGCGTAATGTTAAAAGTCTCGTCCGCTTCATACATATCATCATTCAATATCGGGATACGGAGGTTGAAGCCTGTACTGCCGCTGCCCACGGCATAGCCCGAGGAGAGCGATGTATAATCCTGGCCCGCCGTTGCGGTCCCGTTTGAAGTTCTGACCTGTACCTGCATTAAAGAGGCAGACGAATGGGAGAATTGAACGGGGACGACCACTTCTCCGGCGGTTTCATCTACCCTGATGGCGCTCTCGGCAAATTGTACCGTTGGAACCGGATCGTCGTTTATAATCGTTATCGCGGCGGATGAAGGCGTTCCAAGAGCAGCGCCCGAAGGGCTTGAGAGGGTAACGGTAAAAGACCTGTTACTATCGTATATGTTATTATTGATTATAGGTATGGTTACATAACGCTCGGTCGCCCCTTTTGGAATGGTAAGCGTACCGGATTGCGCTGTATAATCCTGTCCTGCCTTGGCGGTGCCGTTTGCCGTCGCATAATTTACAGTCAGGTCAAACGCGGAAGGCCTTGAAAGCGTGACGGAAAGCGATACACTGCCGCTATTCTCATTGGCGGAGGCCGTTCCCGCCGAAAATTGCACAGCGGGCATGGGGTCATCGCTTACGATGGATACCGTAGCCGTGGTCTGGTCTTCCAGCGACGTCCCGATTGGGTTGGAGAGGCTGACGGTGAATGTTTCCTCCCCTTCATAAACAATGTCGTTTACCAAAGGTATTTCGATGATGCCGGACACTTCCCCCGAGGGAATGGTAAGCGTACCTGCGACGGCAATATAGTCTTCCACTGCCGCGGCGCTGCCATCGGCAGTGGAATAATCTATTTTTACGTCGCCTCCTGCCGGTTCGGAAAGGCATACCTCCAGCGCAACGCTGGCTGCTGTTTCATTTGCGGAAACAGCCGTCTGTGCAAAATACGCCTTTGTTTTCAGGATGGAGACGGTCGCGGAAGGATATGCGCCCAGCGTTGCGCCCGAAGGGGAAGATAAGCTTACGGCGACGGTTGCGGGAAGCCCGCCCAGCCCATGCACAGCAAAGGATGCGGACGTGGCTCCTGCCGGAATTGTGACCGCTCCGGATTCGGGAGTGTAAACCGCTCCAGTCTCGCCCATACCGAAGGTTTGATAATTTACCGTGACATCATTGCAGGAGGGGTTGGATAATCCAAGCCTGATGTCTGCGCTGCCGCCTTCTTCATCCGCCAAAAACGAATCCGAAGCAAATCCGACCGTGGGAAACGGATCGTCGTTATCAATAGTCACAGTCACAGATCCTGTCTGAATCCGGGCGCCGCCGGAAATGCCGTAGATCGATATGGTGAAGTTCTCCGAATTTTCATATGTATCATCATTTTTAATGGGAATGTTTATCGTTGCGGATGTTTGCCAAGGGGGAATATATACCGTTTTGTTCTCCGCCTGACTGACGCCTGTAAAATCCGTGCCGGTTTGTGCGGTGCCGTCATCCGTTCTGTATTTCACGTAAGTCTCGTAAGGAGTCGCCTCGGATAGCTGCACAGTTACCGAAACGCTTCCGGCCGCCTCATTCACGGTTACTGCCGTTTGCGTTAATGAAGCAACAGGATACGTTACAGTAAAATCCGAGTCAACACTGCCTACTTTGTAGCCGTAATCGTCGGTATATAAATATTTCAGCCATCCTGTTTTTGGAGGTATTGTACTGCTCGTATATACATCGCTAAAATAGGCTAAACCGCCCGTGTGGGGGTTCAGGCACCAGGTAAAACCCACTAATCTCAATCTGGCGCCACTGGGGTGTTCATATGTGCTGCCATAGTATTGGGATGGGTAATATATTCCGTTCAATTCATCATCTTCAGCGCCTGAGACTGTAACGGTCGGAAATTCTGATATATACGCATGCGCAACGGTTGGAGCCAAAAAAACAATAAGCGTTAAGATTGCCAGTGAAAAAGAAATATATATTAATGCCTTTAACGAAAATTTCTTTTTCATTATCGCCCAATCCTTTCATCCCGCTCCTGGCAAAAGTGTTTGAAGTGCGCAACCGGTTACAATATATACGGGAAATCGCATTCTGTTTTTAGTTTACCAACGCTTTATAACAAAAGTTGCTAATCGCATTTTAACGGCTATAATAATTATTTCTTCTATGATATAATTAACATATAAGCTCAATGACTACAGTCATTATAAGACAGGCTGATTTTAGTGTCAATAAAGGAGTTATTTTGTTGGATAATAAGAAGATAGGTATAAGAAAACAAAAAGCTCTTGAAACCCAAAAAAAGATCTATAAAAGCGCAGAGAAACTTTTCAGGCAGTTTGGTTTTGAACGTGTCAGTGTTGACTCTATAGTCAAAGAGGCAGGCGTCGCCAAAGGTTCGTTCTACGTACATTACCATTCAAAGGATGCGATGATTGCCGCCTTGCTCTTTGATAACGTCAGCCAAATAGATATAGGATACAGATTGGCAATGGAATCTTTACCTGCGGGTTTGTCTGCTTCTGATAAGCTGAATTTGTTTGCAGGGAGCATTGCGGATACGATAACCGGCAGTATAGGATATGACATTATTAAGATTATATATGAAGTTTATATATCAAGAGTTGTAAACGCAGACGCGTTATTGAATTATAATAGGGACCTTTATAAAATATTTGGTAAAATTATTAAACAAGGAAAAGAACAGGGAGAATTTAAAACAGAAATAAACACCGATTCCGTTGTGAATCACTGTATTATGTCCATAAGAGGCTTGACTTATGAATGGTGTATCCGATACCCTGATTTCGATTTAAAGGATCAGGTTCTCCAACACTTTGACCTTTTGCTTATGGGTATCAAAAAACAATAGAATTATCGCTTTTCTTTTTAAGGTTTACAAACTGTTTTTCGTCATTCAGATGTGAACCCGATGGTTTTTACTGCCATCTTTCTGTTCCTTTCAAAGATGCTCCCCGAAGAGCGTATAGAGGTATGGGATTATGCCCCAACACGCTGCATTTGTCGAGGCTGACGAAATGTAGATTTTATATAGATTATCCGGTATAGCCGCAATTATAATGCTGATACTGATACCGGTACCGATTACCGTATTTACCATATGGCCAACTCCAAAGGGCGTAACGAAGTGGTTTCAATTATTTCAAAGCAATTTGGATTTTTGGCCTCTTGCGCCTCGATATTCTGTATATAATCAACACCATTGTGGCTATTTAATAATATGCTACTGAAAGAGAATATGAAGTATTAAAACCCATTTATTAAAAATCTTTGTAAAAAAGCCGACCGACCTCAACCCTGTTGGATTGTATTTCTTAGTTTCTTCTATTTCCCTATTGACTAAAGAAGAACCAAAGCCTTCTTTAAACTCATACCATTTGTGCCTTGGAAGACCCATGTTTGTACCGAAATTTGCAGGCAAACTTCCGAGTATATATGATTCCAAGTAGCTTCTAATGGTACAAAAAATTCCCCATTGGATATCAAAAAATTAGGATATATTACATATCAGTTATAGTTTATTTAATGAAATACAAGAGGTTTCTTTGACATAGATTATATCTGCAAAAATTGTAGCTTTTTGTACGAAGGTGCGATATCATTCAAGTGCAAACATCAATCGTGTAAAAAACATGTAAGAACTCCTTAAAAAGCATAAAACCCTTGATAATTCAAGGGTTTTAAAATCTTGGTGGAGGCGAGCCGCAGCTCATTTAAAAATCACAACTACTTTATGCGGTACTTCATTTCCACTAATCATCTATCGCCACACCATTTATTGATCTTTCCCGGATTGGCTGGAGTAATGTATTGCGAGGGGATTTTCATCTCTTGTTCATTGTTTCATCGTTTTATATAGTTTGATTAGCTTTGCGGTTGTATATTTGGAATTGTAATTTGGCATAGAGCCCACCTTTCTCTCTATATATGAGAGAAATTATATAAACATACTTTTGTATTATTTTATCATTAAATCTTACATAATACAATTAAACCAATAATAAATAACCGATAATGGTAAATAAATAATATAATAATTATTAATTAACTTTTTTTATTATCTCGATATTCTACATAGACAGAGCCTTAGTTTTTCGGATGAACCTATTTTCAAACATATCATGATTCACCCCGTAAAGTGAAGGAAGCACATGGAGGAAAATCTCCACATGCCCCTAATAAACATCATCCGCTCAGCATATAGGTTTATCAACTGCCATATCTCCGGCAATTGATCGAAGTTTAACAACTCCCGAGCTCTCCCATAGCGGTATCGTATATCTTCTTTAGTCACATCGACCGCCTAGGCAAGCTTATCCGCCTCTTCAATGTGGTGCTGCGTTGTTCCAGCTAGTCAATCATCGCCACCAGCGACCTGCTCGATGAAGCGCTCTCTGCTTATTGAGAAAGCCAGATATTTAAAGGCGTATCCCAATTAACCTGTGTATAATATACGCCTACCGCTACAGGGTCAACTTCTTATGTTTAATGACAATTCACTGTGATATTATATTATCCCCAGAGAATATCCCCCACTGCAAGTTTGGCCGCTAATTCGGCGATGGTGGTATCCTTGCCGATATGGATGAACTCAATGCCCATGATCTCGGCAAAGTCGCGCATCATGTCTGCCGTCAGGTCGTAGGATATCACGCTGTGGTGCGTGCCACCTGACAGTATCCATGCTTCGTTGCCAGTGATCATATCGGGCTGGGGCTTCCACATCACGCTCGCCACCGGCAGCAGCGGCATCTTGGCCTTGGGCTCCACTGCGCTGACATCATGTGCGATCATGCGGAACCGCCCGCCCATGTCGATGATGGTGACCAGTATCGCATCGCCCGTCTTGCCCTCAAATACCAACCGTGCGGGATCGTTTTTACCGCCGATACCCAGCGGGTGCACCTCAATGCGCGGCCTATCTGCCGCAATCGCGGGCGATATCTCCAGCATGTGCGCACCCAATACCGTCTCGTCACCGTCCTCGAAGTCATAAGTATAGTCCTCGATAAACGAGAGGTTCTGCCCTAGCCCCAGGGACATCTCGGACATAACCGCCTTGAGCGCGGATGTCTTCCAGTCGCCCTCGGCGCCGAAGCCGTAGCCATTGTTCATCAGGTTCTGCGTGGCCAATCCCGGCAGCTGTTCCAGACCGTACAGGTCTTCAAAGCAGTCAGTATACGCGGCAAACCCGCCTTCGGACAGCATCTGCTCCAGCGCAATCTCCAGCTTCGCCTGATACACCACCGCGTCCAGGTTGTTCGTATCGATGGCATACTTCTCTTTGTATTCCGCCAGCTTGGCCTGCGCCTGCGCGTCGGTCACTGCCATCACGCGCTCGGTCAGCGCGCCCACGGCATACGTATTCACGCTCCAGCCAAGGTCCTTCTCCGCCTGTATCTTGTCGCCCTCGGTCACCGCCACGTAGCGCATGTTATCCCCCAGCCGCATCACCTTGACGCGCCGGCTGAACACTGCGCCCACCGCGCTGCGCATCCAACTGCCGATACGCGTCCGGAAAGCGCCGTCCTCCCAGTGCCCGCAGATCACCTTTCTTTTCATGCGCAGACGGGCGGTAATAAACCCGTGTTCCCTGTCACCGTGCGCCGACTGATTGGTGTTCATAAAATTCATGTCAATCGTGTCGTATGGCAGCCGTTTGTTGAACTGCGTGTTGAGGTGCAGATACGGCTTGTTCAGCACAGTCAGCCCGCTTATCCACATCTTGCTGGGCGAAAACGTGTGCATCCATGTGATTACGCCCGCGCAGCTTGAGTCACCATTGGCCGCAACACAGACAGCGGTGATATCATCCGGGGTAGTCATTACCCCTTTGAAAACCACCTCAAAGGGGATACGCCCGTCGGCGTTGAAGCCCGCCGTCATCAGGGCGGCATGCTCCGCCACCTCCTTGAGTACCTCCGGCCCGTACAGGTTTTGACTGCCGACCACAAACCAGAACTGATATTTACTGATCAAGTTGCTCCTCCTTTTCCCGCCGCGCCGTTATCAGGTCTTAGACCTGGATTTGGACAGCACGTCGAAGCCCACCGCCACCAGCAGAACAAAGCCCTTGATGGCCTGCTGCCAGTCGATGCTGACTCCCATGATCGACATGCCGTTGTTTAGCACGCCCATCAGCAGGCCGCCGACGATCGCGCCGATAACGGTGCCGATGCCACCCGTGGTGGAAGCGCCGCCGATGAAGCACGCGGAGATCGCATCCAGCTCAAAGCCGTAGCCGCCCTTGGGCGTTGCCGAGTTGAGACGGCCCGTGAACACGATGCCCGCCAGCGCCGTCAGCACGCCCATGTTCACATACACCCAGAACAGCACGCGCTTGGTCTTGATACCCGACAGCCGCGCCGCCTTGGGGTTGCCTCCAAAAGCGTATATGTGACGTCCAGGGATGGTCTTCTCGGTGACGAAGGTGTACAACAGCACCAGCACCACCACGATCAACAGCACCATCGGTATGCCTCTGTACAGCGCCAGAGCGTAACAGAATGCCATAATCACTACCGTAATCAGCACGAGCTTGGCGATAAATGTGAGCGGATGGGATACGTCAAAGTTATATTTTTTCCGATTGGCACGCTTGCTGATCTCATTGAATATGAATATCACGCTCGCAACCGCACCCGCAACAAGAGTCAAGAGGTTGATGCCTTCGATGCTCGCAAAGTCCGGGATAAAGCCGGCTGCGATGAACGTATACGTTCCCGGCAGCGGCGCTAAACTCGTGCCCTGCAGCACCACCATGGTGAGCCCTCTGAATATCAGCTGGCCGCCCAGCGTCACGATGAACGCCGGTACGCCGATGTACGCGATCCAAAGGCCCTGCCATGCGCCGATGATAAACCCGATAATGAGCGACAGAATCATCGCGATCCATACAGGCATATCCATCTTCAGTATGAATATGGCGGACAGCGCGCCCACGAAGCCCACGACCGAGCCGACCGACAGATCGATGTTACCGATGGTCAGTATGCACAGCAGCATACCGATGGCCAGTATCAGCACGTAGGCGTTCTGCTGTATGAGGTTAGATATATTGAGAGGCTGCAACAATATGCCTTTGGTCAGTACTTCGAAAATGATCACAACGACAACCAGCGCGATGATCATTGCATACTGACGGATATTCCCTCTCAGAACAGATTTTATGCTTTTCATTTTACTACCTCCTTGTTGCTCTGCATAATGCATTGCATGATTCTCTCCTGGGACGCTTCGCTCGCCTCAAGTTCTCCCACGATCGTTCCCCGGTTCATGACATATATCCGGTCGCTCATGCCCAACAGCTCAGGCAGCTCGGACGATATCATCACAATGGATTTCCCCCGTGAAACCAGGTCGTTGATGATCGTGTATATCTCATACTTGGCACCGACGTCGATGCCGCGCGTCGGTTCATCCAGGAAAAGAATATCCGGGTCCGCAAAGATCCATTTGCTGAAAACCACCTTCTGCTGATTTCCGCCTGAAAGGTTTCCCGTCTTTTGCAGAATGCTCGATGATTTGATGTTGAGTTTGGACCTGTAGTCCTCGCCAACCTGTATCTCCCTGTTGTCGTCGATCACCAGGCCCCGTTTTAGCGTACCCAGAGACGACAGCGTGATATTCCGCTTGATGTCGTCGATCAATATCAGGCCGGCCGATTTTCTGTCCTCCGTCGCATATGCAATACCGTTTTTAATCGCATCGCTGATATCGTGCATCACCAGTGTTTTGCCGTCCTTGCGGACTGTGCCCGAAATTTTGGCGCCATAAGCCTTACCGAACAAGCTCATCGCCAGTTCTGTGCGGCCTGCGCCCATCAGACCTGCGATACCCAGCACCTCGCCTCTGCGCACATTTAAGCTGACGTCCCTGATTACCTGCTTCTGGTCGTCCAACGGGCTGTACACATTCCAGTTTTCCACCTCAAAGCAGACCTCGCCGGGTTTGCAGGTGCGTTTGGGGAAGCGGTCCGTCAACTCGCGGCCCACCATCGCTTTGATGATGCGCTCCTCGGTGATATCGTCCACCTCTTTAACGAGCGTTTGGATTGTCATACCGTCACGTAGTATTGTAATCTCGTCCGCAACCTTTGTAACCTCGTTGAGCTTGTGGGATATGATGATGCTGGTAATGCCCTGTGATTTGAGCTCCACAAGCAGATCAAGCAGATGATCTGAGTCCTCATCATTCAGCGCAGCTGTCGGTTCATCCAATATCAATATCTTGACGTCCTTGGCAAGCGCCTTTACGATTTCGACTAACTGCTGCTTGCCAAGGCCGATGTCTTTCACCTGTGTATCGGTATGTTCGTCCAGACCGACCTTTTTCAGCATCTCTATAGTTTTTTGCCGTGTTTTGTCCCAATTGATGACGAGTTTATTTTTAGACTGCTCATTTCCTAAAAAAACATTCTCAGCGATAGACAGGCTGGGAATGAGAGCAAGTTCCTGATGAATGATTGCTATACCTTTGGCTTCACTGTCGTTGATGAACTTGAATACGCAGACTTCCCCCTCAACAACGATATCTCCCTCATACGATCCGTGAGGATACACGCCACTCAAAATATTCATCAGCGTTGACTTTCCGGCGCCGTTTTCACCAACCAACGCATGGATATTGTGAGGTTTAACCCGCAAGTTAACATTATCAAGAGCTTTGACTCCCGGAAATGTCTTTGTAATGTTCCTCATCTCTAAAATATACTTTTCCATAGTCTGACTCCTTTATCTGCCCAAAACCATTTATATTATACTTCTTTATAGCCTCAATCGGCTAGCGGCATTTCTGCCGCTAGCCGATTTCTGGCCCCTTCAAATGATCAGTTTAGCGTATTATTTGATGTCGTCTGCTGTCAGATAACCGGAATCCATAACAAGTTCCTGATAATTTGCAACTGTTACGGTGTACGGAATGAGCAAATACGAAGGAACGATCTTCACGTTGTTGTCATACGTGGTGGTATCGTTGATCTCCGGTTCTTTGCCTGCAAGCACCGCATCAACCATGTCAGCCGCAACCTTGGCAAGGTCTCTGGTGTCTTTCAGTATCGTCGAATACTGCTCACCGGAAATGATCAGCTTGATGGAAGCAGCTTCGGCATCCTGACCCGTCACAACCGGCCAGTCTTCCGTTCCGGGCTGGTAACCGAAGGAGGTCAGCGAGGAGATGATGCCTCTGGACAGACCGTCATAGGGAGACAGCACGCCGTCCAGCTTAGCGCCGCTGGTGTAGTTGGCAGCAAGGATCGCGTCCATACGGGCCTGAGCCACAGCGCCGTCCCAACGGAGCGTTCCGATGTCAGCCTGAGCCGTCTGACCGGAGGGAATCACGACGGTGCCGGCATCGATCAGCGGCTGGAGAACATCCATAGCGCCCGAGTAGAAGTAGAAGGAGTTCGTGTCGTCCGGAGAACCGGCAAACAGCTCGATGTTGTAGGGGCCATCGCCCTTGGTGGCCTTCAGGCCTTCAACGAGAGACTCAGCCTGCAGTTTGCCAACGCCTCTGTTGTCGAATGTCGCATAGTAGGAAACAGCATCGGTGTCAACCAGCAGACGGTCGTAGGAGATGATTTTCACGCCGTCTTTGCCAGCCTGATCCAGCGTTGCGGACAGCGTGGAGCCGTCAACAGCCGCGATCACGAGCGCCTTCGCACCCTTGGTGATCATGTTCTCGATCTGGGACTTCTGAGTCGGGATATCGTCTTCCGCGTACTGCAGGTCAACGGTGTATCCTCTTTCCTCAAGTATCTCTTTCATCGTGTTGCCATCTTTGATCCAACGTTCGCTGGACTGAGTGGGCATCGAGATACCAATGTAACCGCCGTCAGCCGGCACTACAGACTCAACCGCTTCCGTCGCAGCAGCCGGTGCATCCGTCGCAGCCGGAGCTTCAGATGTCTCCGCCGGGGCAGGTGTTGTTCCGCCGCAGGCAACCAGTGCAAATACCAAAGAAAGCACAAGCGTGAATAATACGATTCTCTTCATGTTCTTACTCCTTAAATATATAGTCTATTGCTTTGGTAACCGGACTTACCTAGCAACTCTTAAAATTCAAAAGTCAGCATCAATTTAAGCCTGCCTTGATTATTATTGCAACATTATATGGGTCGGATTAAGATTCTGGTTTCTTTTCTGTGTGGCGTGAACGTTTTTGTTCCCAATCCTTTAATCATTTGTGCTATTGTTTATTAGTCTTATCGTTACAGATTGGTTTTTTTTGTTTTTGTTCGTTTCATATTGTATCATCGCGTTATTATTCTGTCAACACTTACGTACAAGTTAATTTTTATGTTTGTTTCGTGTTCGAATTTTAATCTATTCTTACGTATTGTCAAAATCGCATGTTTATTTTATTATTTAATGTATAACCTGAAAAGGGCTTAGGTGCACACATATGTTTGCAATCGAACGCATGAACATAATTAAAGATTACCTGCATAAAGACAAACATGTTTCTGTTGCCAAACTGAGCAGCCTGCTCAATGTCACCGAAGTCACCATACGCCGCGATCTTGAAAAACTCGAAAATGAAGGTTTCTTGAAACGTGCGCATGGCGGCGCAGTCCTTAACGAGTATCTGGATGATTCATACATCGTAGACATACCCCAGGAAGATACGCATACAATGCAGCGTATTGAAATAGCGGATACCGTGTTTCACATCATATCGGATAACGACATCATCATGCTCACTGATGGTCTGACCAACCAGCAAATTGCAAAAAGACTGACACAAAAAAACGGATTGACGGTACTCACCAACGATTTGAAAATAGCGCTGGAGTTCTCCTCATCTCCCGGCAACAAGATGATACTGCTGGGAGGCGATCTGGATGAATACGCCGTATACGGCCAACTGGCTATCAACAACATGCAGAACTTCTCGCTTAACCATCTGATCGTTGAAGTAGACGGCATCTGCAAAAAGACTGGCATCACCGTGTCTAGCATCAGCAAAGCGTCCTTAATACAGCAGGCATGCAACATGGCTCAAACCGTATCGGTTGTTTGTCTGGCCGATCATTTTGGAGAAAAATCATTTTATCGTGTCGGCGGGCTGGAAATTGCCAACAAGATCATCACAAACTCAACGCTTGATGATTCATATAAGGATTTCCTCTTTGACCTGAACATACAACTATATACTTCAGTCGATATTTACGAAGAATAGGTCCTATAAACGCGAAGGAGTATTGAAGAGATGCCCTCTAAGCTTCTGCAGCTTGAGAATGTCAGTTTGTCTCTGGAGAACTTCCGTCTCAGCGATATCAATATCGATCTGTATGAAAAAGAGATCCATGTGGTGATGGGAGAAAACGGCTCGGGGAAGAGTCTGCTGATGCAGGTGATCAGCGGCTTTATTGTGCCGCATTCCGGACAAATATATATTCAGGACAAGCCGGTCAAAAACAAGGCATTCTCTTCCGCTCTGTTCGATGATGTCATATATATCCGTCAGGACGCGGCGATGCTTACACAGCTTTCCGTCGCCGAGAATCTGTTCTTTCACAACCTGCCATACAAAAACAAGCTCTTCAGGAGTATCGATTACGATAAGCTCAACTACATGTGCCAGCAGCTGATCGAGGAACTGAGCCTGCCTGTGTCCGTATATGACAAGGTATCGTCGCTGGGGTTCGCACAGCGGCAGATCATCGAATTCTGCCGGGCTTACATTTCGGATGCCAAGATTGTGATACTGGACGAACCGTCGTCCGCCCTCACCCCCAGTGAGCGCGAGCTGCTCTACCGTATCGTCAACAAGATCAAGGAGCGCGGCGCGGGCGTGTTCTACATTACACACTGTCTGGAAGATGTTTCGCTGCTGGGCGACCGCGTCACCATCATCAAGAACGGAAAGATCATGGGGACGAAAATCGCCGCCGAGTGCCCCCAGGAAGAGATCATCCGGATGCTCAGCGGGCACTACATTAAGAACAGATATCCCAAAATGGTGATACGTAAAGGTAAAAACATATTCTCCGCACGGAATCTGGGCTTTGCCGACAAGCTTAAGAACATCAATTTCGATGTGTACGAGGGCGACATACTTGGCATCACAGGGCTGGCCGGCTCCGGCCGGACGCTGCTGGCCAACTGCCTGTTCGGCGCAGTGGACAACGTAAAGGGCGATATTCTGATCAACGGTAGCAAGGTGGTGCTGGACAGCCCTTACAAGGCAATATACAACGGTATTGCGTTGATACCCGAGAACCGCCTGAACGATTCTATTTTCGGTGCGCTGGACGTTAAAAACAACGTTGCGGTGGCAGCGCTTAAGCGATTCGCCAACTACAGTATGATCAACACCACCTTTTTGGAGCAGGCGGTGGCCGATTACGTAACAAAGCTGAACATACTGCAGAGCCCCAACAACAACATACTGGAATACAGCGGCGGCAACCAGCAAAAGGCGATATTCGCCAAATGGATCATGAGCCGTGCTAAAATATTTATACTGGATGAGCCCACAAGAGGTCTTGATATCGCCAGCAAAATTGACATTTACAATTCAATCAACGACCTGATTAAGAAAAAAGCCGGCATCATCTTTATTTCATCCGACATCGAAGAGATACTCGGCATCTGTGACCGAGTGGCCGTGCTTGCAGACCGCACGCTGGTATGCAATGTTTCCACCAAGGATATCACCGTGGAAAAGGTCATGGAACTGTCCACCAGCAAAGAGGAATAATCGTTAATCTGATATTAATCCTACCTCTTGAATTTTACTGAAATCAAATACAAATAAGAGCAATTAGTAAATAGATAAAAAAAGCCTCTCCCTATCGGGGAGGAGCCATGGTAGCATGACATTTTCCGTATTTCCTTTCAACATCAGCAATACTTTTAAAAATCTCCTCTTCAAGTTTCTTTTCATTTGAAAGTATTACCCTATTATAAATTTCGTTATAATAAGTGCTGATGGATTCAATTTGACTGATATAGATTTTTACATCCAACATAAAGAAATCAATTGTTAAACTCATAGAACACGATCCTTATATCACTCTTACATCCGTCCCCGGCGCATTTAGTTTGAATATCTCTTCCACATTGATCTTGCTCGGACTGTCTGTAAAGCTGCTGTCACGGAACACCACGCGCAACGGCTTACGCTTCGCCATCTCACGGATAACGCTCTCGGGAACGTTTGCGTCAAAGCAGGCCATCAGCGCCCCATCATCAACGGTATGTACATTCACGCTATCCAGCTTTTCGGTAACGTGTTTCAGGCTAAGCGGCAGACCCCAATCCAGCAGCACCTGATACAACAAATCCATATCCGTACGGCCTTCCTTGATGTTCGATTCCAGCGCGCTCAGCATAGTCTGGTCGTACTCATCAGCGGAATAGTAAACATCCTTCATGTTTGTACTATCCACCTTCAGTACACGGAAGCCGATATAAAACCAAGGGCGTCTCCTGCTTCCCATTCAGCTACTAGAATACGAAACGGGCTTGATATTTTAAAAGCAATATTAATCAAAAAAGGTATAACAAATATACTCAAAAGTAGGATCAAAATGATATGCTTTTTATAACGCCGAAGGAAACTCCTCATTTAATACCTCTAATTCATGATTGACTAATCTAAGCTCCGTATTGAGCTTGACTCTTATATTAAACTGTTTCTCCTGTCCGATTTTCTTCTCAAGAGAGGCAATTTGCTTTTCCAGACGCTCAATTTCTTTATGTTTGCTTACAGCCTCGGCTATATCACCTGTTTTTACTGCATGTGTTGGTAATAGGCTTTTTAGCCAGCCTTCGTACAGGCTGCCAAGATTCAGAGCCTTTAGCTCCAATGCCAGCTGCCCCTTCGGTCTCCAGTCGGAGAAATAATAGGAATCTACTTTGTATTGATCTTCACGGTTACCACTCTCCTGCTTGTAACCGATAGCCAGCTGTTCCATGCCTTCAAACGACAGTACAAATACGATATGGTACGGCACCTCGCGGTCAATTATTTCGAGTACCCGTTTATCTAGTTTCTTATATTTTAGGCTTGTTTCAATAACTTCGATTTCCGCAACGTTATCTGCTGGGGCTATATTGACCGTATCCGGGCATATTTTGTTGCGCCATATAATCGTATCTAACTGATCAGTAAACAGGCGCTTGACCGCAGGCGTCATGCCGAGGTTCGCGTAGAACTTGGTTTTCGGTATACGCTGATTGAATTCCGTAGAGGCCGGTAACCCTAGCATTCCATCCTCCTTATTGAGGCTATTTTACAACCACAAACGTTATCAGCTCAAAGTCATTAAGTCCCGATATCCGGGTAGTCAGAGCAGACGTTCCGCCCGGCTTGAAGAGACTATCGATATCGCTTTCTGTACCCACTTTGATAATAGACGATATTGTGTCTTCCAGAAGCTGTGAATACTTGTCCATCTTTTTACCGTCTTTTGTTTCCTCGTTAAAGCTCTGGCATAGTTCTTTTATAGGTTCAGCTTTCCCCTTGCACAGATGCCGCAATAGGTCTAGTGTATCTTTCGGATGCAGATGGTCGCAATAAACCTCACCTTCGTCGGTTATGTATACGATATAGAAAGGATGCAGCCGGTTTGTTCGGTTGATATTTACACCGTCGTTTATATTCCGCAGCACATATATTATGCCTGAGGGTGTGCTTTCAGACGAACGTACGACTGTGTTCATGCCGTGCGGCACTTTATCGAGGTCAGGGTTTTGTTTTATATAGCTGATTAAATCCATGCGGAATTCGTTAAGGCCTAAGTCCATTATCGAGATTCCGCCAGAGATCTCTTCTATATCAACAACGTCATTCTGTAGTCGTTCAAGCTGCTTTCTTCTATATTCCAAGTCACCGTCATTTTGATCAATGGGGTTATCGTCGCCCGTTGAAGTCATAACGGATATCTTCATACGGGTCTCAACCCTTGATTTAAGGTTAATATACTCATCGAGCGAGATATCAGGCCAGAAGTTGACGAGTTGTATAACGGAGTTCTTGCTACCTATTCTATCGATTCTGCCGAAACGCTGAATGATCCGCACGGGGTTCCAGTGTATATCGTAATTTATAAGATAGTCACAGTCCTGTAGATTCTGGCCTTCCGAAATACAGTCTGTGCCTATAAGAATATCTATTTCAGCTTGCTGGTTCGGCATTATTAATTGCTTTTCCTTCGAAACAGGGGAGAAGCAGGTAAGCACGGTATTCAGATCAGCCCTAAGTCTCGGAATTGAAGTCCGCCCGTCAACGCCGCCTGTTACCATAGCCGTTTCTAAATCAAACTCTGCTTTAACCATTCGGCTAACGTTTTCGTATAAGTAATCAACAGTATCGGAGAAAGCGGAGAATATAAGTATCTTCTTGTTTCCTTCGTTAATAGGATTGTTAATCTTATTTCGTATCGTGTTAAAAAGCACATGCAGCTTATTATCATACAATGGCGTTATCCGAGCCATCTCGTTATAAAGGGCGGTCAGAATATCTCTGTCCCATTCCAAGTCGTTAAGCCATCCGGTATAATCCATATCTTCAAGCTCAATCTGAACCTTTTTGCCAAAAGTAAAGCTGTCGTTGTTCTCATCGTCGATATCAAAGTCTTCTATATCCGCCATGTCGTTAAATGAGAATGTCCCTCTAGTTTTATCGTAGTGCCCGATGTTTTCTATAGTCTCATTTATTAAAGCAAGGATTCTGCTTATTGTTAGCCGGAATGAATGGACGGAACTTTCAAGGCGTTTCAGAAGGTTTACTCGCATGAGTATCAGAAGGCTTTGCTCGCGGTCAATTTGTTTAAATGATGAACTGCCAATCTTCGTATCATATAACTGCTCGTATTCTTCAACTTTGCTTGCCAATATATATGCTGATGGCGTGTAAATAGACAACGTCAGCTTTGAAAGCTCGTTATAAATATCATTATATGTTAGGCAACCGCTCAAATCAGTTAATTTACACGGTAAAGACAACGGTTTTTTTCTTTCAGGGAATGTACCTATATCCGCCGTATCATAATAATTTTGTATATGCTTACGGGATCGTGCGATAGTAACGCTATCGAGGACTTCAAAGAACTCAAAGTCCAGCATTGATAATAACTGTTCAGTTGTACGCTCCGCAGTATTTAATTTGCACCAAGAGTTATAGGAACGCTGCGCCCGATTAAATACATCTTCTATGCTACGATTTATATCCAGCTTATCTTTTATGTTATCGCTCTCGCCTTCATAAGCAAGCGCAATCTGATTCTTTAAGTCTGAGAAGCGGTTGTTTACCGGAGTCGCAGAAAGCATCAATACTTTTGTTTTTACACCGCTGCGGATAACCCTATTCATAAGCCTTACATAGCGGTTTTCCTGTGTCCGATTTTCGTCAAACACATCGCCGCCGTTTCTAAAGTTATGCGACTCATCAATTACTACAAGGTCGTAATTGCCCCAGTTAACACGATCAAGTGGCATACCATTTGTATACCCACTATTGCGAGACAGGTCAGTATGAAATAAAACATCGTAATTAAGCCTGTCCTTTGCAATCGGGTTATTTAACAGGTTCATCTTGAAGGTATTCCAGTTATCGGACAACTTCTTTGGACAAAGAACAAGTACTGACTTATTACGGTTTTCATAGTATTTTATTACCGCCAGTGCTGTAAACGTCTTGCCAAGGCCAACACTATCCGCTAATATACAGCCGTTATATTTCTCCAGCTTGTTTATAATAGCCAGAGCCGCGTCCTGCTGGAAGTTATAAAGCATATTCCATATCTTACTCTGCTTGAAGCCAGTTGCTTCGTTAGGCAGGATATCTTCAGAAATGTCTTCAAGAAACTCGCTGAAGACATTATACAGTGTCACGAAATATATAAACTCTGGAGAGTTTTCCTTGTATGCTGCTGTTATATTCTCCAATACTTCATCGGTTACATCTTGCAGCTTGGCTTTATCATTCCAGACTTCTTCAAATACACGGAAGTATTCATTGCTGACGGGAGCCTCAAAGCGGTTAATAATGTTGTACATATTATTGCCTCTATCGCAACCAAGGTCAACCGTAGTAAAACCGTCTATCGGGAGATAAGTCCATTTATCCCGGTTATCATCAAGGTTTAAAAAACCACTCATCCTGTTGTTGCTTATATTAGATTTAAAAGTAACCTTGCGCTTAATCCATTCGGCACATTCTTTCGCAATGGCTTTTTGCGTTAATTCATTTCGAAGCTTAATTTCAAAGTCGGAGCCATATAGGCTCTTTTCTCGCTGAAGGCGTGGTATATAAAATTCACGGCGTTCTTTGCTAGCTTTTTCGGTTGTGAACGCCGGAGATGTAAATATAAAGCGTAAAGCTTCAATATCGTTTAATTGCTTTTTCAGTTCTTGGAAAGCGTATATTGAAAAGCACGATGCCGCAATAGATATCTTGCTTTTTTTATCAATTCGTACCTGAAGATCATCTCGAAGTGTTTTATTTAGATTATCAATCACTTCCATTAAAATACCCTTACTACACATGTTAAATAAGTTACATTAATATCCACTATCATTATATAGCCCTTATTAAAATGTATCAAGAAAATAAACATGTTTTATGATTTATCCAATGTCAATATATAAATACAAATCGCCCAATACTCTATCCAAGTATTAGGCGATTGTGGTTTTTAGTGGTGGAGGCGAGGGGAGTCGAACCCCTGTCCGAAGGTTCCAAAGTCAGACTTTCTCCGGGTGCAGAACGTGTATTTAAACCGTTTCCCTCCATACACCCCCGCGCTCAGGGGCATATTTGCGGTAGCTTCATAATCCTCTCCTCCGCTCAAAGCTTTGCGGAAGAGGTTCCCCTAGTTAATGATACCCTGTCCCCGGCGATTAGGGTGCCACCGGCAGGGCATTACACTGCCTTAAGCAGCGTAAGCTAGTTCAGTTTTGTCTGCAACTAAATTTAAGTTCCGGCTTTTTAACGCAGCACTCCGGGACTGCGACCCGCTTATCCGGCCCTGGCCAACCCCCGTCGAAAGCCAAACACGCCCCCACGTTAGTTGCTATGCCAAAATTCTATCTCGCCATCTTCGTGGCGATCTCCTTGGCTCTTTGCGCATCGCGCTCGGCAATGCTTTGCCGTTTGTCATACAACTTTTTGCCGCGCGCCACGCCGATCTCGAGCTTCACTTTGCCCTGCTTTAAGTATACCGCGAGCGGTACCAACGTCAAGCCTTTCTGTGTGGCCAAACTGTAAAGTTTCACGATCTCGCGCTTGTGCAGCAGCAGCTTTCTCTGGCGAAGCGGATCCTGGTTGAAGTAGCTGCCCTTCTCATACGGACTCACATGCATCCCCACGATAAACGCTTCATTATTAATGATACGCACGAACGCTTCCTTGATGTTCGCCTTGCCGCCGCGTATCGACTTCACTTCGCTGCCCACCAGCGCGATACCCGCTTCCACCGTTTCGTCGATAAAAAACTCGTGATACGCCTTCTTGTTCTTGATCAGCACCTTGATGCCGTCGCTCACAAAATCAACCCCTCATCCCGCCAAACACTATTGGCGCAACCCTCACATAGCGTTCAGCGCACCGGCTCGAACTCGATCCGCGGCGGATACACGCTGACGCTCGCCAGACGCACGCGCATGGTATCGCCCAGACTGATGCGGCGGCGCGTACGCTCTCCCACAACGCAGTACATTTTCTCGTTGTAAACATAGTAGTCGTCCTGTAAGGACGATAATGGTATCACACCCTCGACGGTGTTGTCAAGTTCGACGAAGAACACGTTTCGGGACACGCCGCTCACGACGCCGTCAAACTCCTGCCCCTCCTTGCCGTACATGAATTCGGCCTTCTTCATGTCGTCCGCCGCGCGCTCGGCTTCCATCGCCACGCGTTCTCTGATGCTGGACTGACGGGATATGTCGCTCACGCGCGCCTCCAGCGCTTCGACTGCCTTCTTTGTGAGCCGGCCGGTCAGGTCGCTCTTCACCACGCGATGAACCGCCAGATCCGGATACCGCCTGATGGGCGACGTGAAGTGACAGTAATATTGGAAGCTCAGGCCGAAATGGCCCTTACACTCCGGGCTGTACTCCGCTTTTCTGAGTGAGCGCAGCAGTATCTGGTTCACGATGTTCTCGTGCGGTGTGCCCTTGACGTCGTTCAGTATGCTCTGCAGCGCCTTGGGATGCACGGTCTCCATCTTCCCCTTCACCTTGCCGAAGTTGGAATAGAACGCGAGGAAAATCTCCATCTTCTCATCCGCCGGCTGTTCGTGGACGCGGTATACAAACGGCAGCTGCCGCCAGTAATACGTCTCAGCCACCGTCTTGTTGGCCGCCAGCATAAATTCCTCAATCAGCCGTTCGGCTTCGCCTCGGTCGCGCGGCCCCACGCCGGTCACGCGGCCCTTCTCGTCGTATTGGAACGCCGACTCCTCCAGATCGAAGTCGATGCTGCCTTTATCCTCGCGCAGCTGCCGCAGTATCTGCGCCAGTTCGCGCATTTTCAGCAGGTCGTCTAATATATCCGCATACTTTTCGCGCAGCGTCTCTTCGCCGTCAAATATCGCGTTCACGTCGGAATATGTCATACGGTGCTTGGAGCGGATGATGCTCTGTGCCTGCCGCGAGTCGATAATATGCCCGCGCTCGTCCAGCGTCATAATGCAGGACAGCGTCAGCTTGTCCGTCCCTTCGGACAGCGAACACACACCGTTGGACAGCTCCTTGGGCAGCATCGGGATCACGGTATCCGCCAGATAAACGGAGGTGCCGCGCTTCAGCGCCTCCTTGTCCAGCTTGCTGCCCTCTGTCACATACTGAGCCACATCCGCGATATGTACGCCCAGTTCCCAGCCGTTGTCCAGACGCGTTATCGAAACAGCATCGTCCAGATCCTTCGCATCCGCTCCGTCGATGGTGAACACGGTGCGCCCGCGCCAGTCCTCACGGCCCTGTGATGTGATGCGGCGTGACGCCGCGCGCTGCGCCTCTGCCTTCACCTCTTCCGGGAAGTCCTCCGGCAGCTCGAACTGGCGTATCAGGCTCTTAAGTTCCACCTGCGCCAGCCCCGCTTTTCCCAGTACCTCCACGATATGGCCTTCGGCACTCTCTCCGTTTCTGGCACGCTTTTTAATATCCACGACCACTTTGACGCCGTCCCTCGCGCCTTCCACTCCCTTTTTGGATACGCGCACCTCGTCCAGCCGCTCGTCATCCGGACGCACATAGCGCCCCATCAGCGTGCCCACCAACCGCGTCTGCTTCTCCTCCAGTATATCGACGACTTCGCCTTCCCGGCGGCGGTCCGTCTCCGCTTCCGTAAGCTGCCGCACCACCACCAGATCGCCGTGCATCGCGCCACCCTTGTTGTCCGCGGATATGAATATATCGCCGTCGTCGTCCAGCAGAAACCCGAAGCCGGAACGCTTTACGTCCAGCCGACCCGTAAACAGCCCGAATCGCCCGGGCAGAAACAGCTTGCCCTTCTTCGAGCGCAGCACCTTACCCTGCGCAATCAGTTGCTGAACCGCCTCACGCACCTCAGCCGGGTTTTCCTCCGGTCCCAATCCGCGTAGCAGTTCGTCAAATTCCATCTTCTTATCATGCGAGCCCAGCTCGTTGATGATCCATTCTCCTATGTCCAATTTCTTCTCCTCTTTATATCCGTCAATATGTTTATGTTATGCAATAGCGCCGCTTTCCTTCCAATAGCTATCAACTCACTTTAAAAACTGCCATGCAAACCAAAAACGCCTTCCCGTAAATTCGGAAAGGCGTCAACAGCTGGTTGTCCCTTTAAATCATTCAGATTCGGTCCCGGCGGTCTGTGTCGCAGCGGGAGAAACCTCAGGCGATACGTCCGCGGCAGCTTCATCCGTGGCTTGTGCGCTCACCGTTGCCGTGGGCGTGGCTTGCGGCGCCTCAGTGTTTGACACATTGGGCATCACATACACCTGGATAAGCACCAGCGCGATTGCGAGCACCATGATGCCCACAGCCGCAATCTTCGTGAGTTTCTTCAGCGTTCCCTCATATGTTTTTGCCTTGCTCTTTCCAAGGAAAGATTCAGCAGCGCCGCCGATATCGCCCGTCAGCCCGGCGCTCTTGCCCGACTGAAGCAGCACAACGGCGATCATAAACAATGAGAACAGACAAAGGACAATTTCGATGACAAGCACTACAGCGGCCATTTCAACCTCCAAAAAATCTACAGCAGGGGTATTTTAACACGCTGCATATTAAAAAGCAAGCAAAATAATTGGCTTAACAACGGCCTTTTCCATTGAATTTTATATTTTTATATTATCATAAAAAGAGATGTTGACAACGAGAGTTAGCCATGATAAACTTTTATTAGTTAGAAATGGCTAACATCATCGGGTTTGCTTAAAGGAGGAAATTCAAATGCCGCTGACTCTGGTCAATGAAGGGGAGCAGGTCAACATCAAAAAGATATCCGGCAAGGATGAAACAATTCGTTTTCTGAACCGTCTCGGTTTTGTGGAAGGTGAACAGATTTCCATCGTATCTCGCGTAGCCGGCAACCTGATCGTCAACGTGAAGGATACACGGGTGGCGCTGGATAAATCTCTGGCCAACCGTATCGCTGTCTGATACAGCCGCCCGCGAATTGGATGCATACAGCATCCATATATTTAAGTCAAATAGTTAGCCCTCGCTAATATTAGGAAGGATGATTCCCATGGTAGACTATATCATTCTGGCTGTCATCGCCGCCTCAGTGGCATTTGTGATTTTCCGGCTGATACGCCGCAGGCAAAGAGGCGAATCTCCTTGTGCCGGATGCAGCGGGTGTGCTCACTCAGCATCATGCCCGTCGTCCAAAGATGCTCAGCGTCACTGATCAGTTTTTAGTTCCTCACTGTCATATGTATACATCCAAAGTAAAGGCCCCTTGAAGGGGCTTTTATTGTGGTCCATATTCCGTAGTTAAGCCCGCCGTTGAGAATACTAGCTATACGAGTATCAGCTTCAGCAGCAGCAGCAATATGATACCGGGCATGCCGAAATAGCCGGCTATCACAGCGCTCAAAGGGTTGATGGCAATGGTGACAGAAAAAATGCCGCCGACCAGATTGATGATCACCAGCATCAGGCCGCCCAGCAGCCCGCTTACCAGTAGCTTCATGATAAACTTTAAGGGGGCAAGCAGCAGCCACCCGGTAAAATACAGAAGTATGAGGCCGAGTGCGAAGAACAGTACAACCTGGAAATCAATGCCCAGCCCCATTCGAGACGCCCCCTTAAAGCCGCATGGTATATTTCATAATTATGCGGCGGCCAGCGTCTCTATGACGGAAGGTCCTCCTGTCTGACGATCATTGCCCCCTCACCGAACATGCACACCCGATGCCATGCGCTGCTGCCCAAATCTTCAATCGCGCGCGCCTGCAGTCCATCCACACCCGCGTTGTAGCACAACCCGTCGTTACTCAGCGTATAATATAGCCCACTGCGGTTTATATTGAAGCCGCTGCAGGCCTCTGCCGTCAGCGTTTCCAGCGTTTCCGGATCTATCTCCAGCGCTATACGTTTCAGTAATCCATCCGCCCCGTCGATGAAATAGATCACATCGTCGATGATATAGAACATATCCACCGGTTTGTCGTATAGCACGTTCCGATCGCCACCGTCCAGATCAGAACGACATATCTGTCCGCTTTCGGTGTCGGTCCAATACAGCCTGTCGCCATAGACGTTAAGGCATGACGCGTTGTCAATCGCAGACAGCTCCGCCGGTTCGCCGTCCAAAGACGCGCATCCCACCGCACCGCCGCTGATATAATACATCTTGCTGCCGGAAATCTGGAGCAGCGTATACTCCCCTTCCAGCAGGCGTTCCGGCTGTGGCGCATCCAGCCTTGCGCGATATATGCCGTCCCCTAGACAATAATACAGCACGCCATCCTTCAGATTCATGTACAGCCCGGCTTCATCCATTACCAGGCTATTCTCCCCCGTTTCCGGATTGGACCGGACAAGGCTGCCTTTGGGATATGCATTGCCGCTCGTATAATACACAAGCAGGTCGTTGCCGTCCTTAACCGCAAAGCCACCGTTGAGTGTATTGCCCGTCGTGGTGCCATTCACCAATGGCTCCGGCTGTTCCTCCCCGCCCCCGAGGCCGAACATGTCCGACAGCGACGTACAGCCCGCCGCCAGCATCACCAAAGACAGCAGCGCCAGCGCCGCAGTTCTCTTAAGCGCATGCTTTGCGTTTGAGCCCATTCTGTATTTCAATAAGCTCCAAAAACCGTTGTGCAATGTATCCTCCGCAATGCCGCTTTTTATCTATTATACATCAGCACGCGGAAGAAAACTTCCGTGCTATGTAAAATTCCATGGAGTATTGCACGCTCCACTCCCGAGCTGCAAAATGAAAAAAATCCGGCGCCTGTCATCCAAACGCCGGATCATTGTCATACTGATTTCACGCTTTGCCCGCGCAGCCCAGCACCACTTCGATCTTGTGCTTGACCATCTCTTTGATGGCGGAGCGTGCCGGCTTCAGATACTGCCGGGGGTCAAAGTGAGACGGATTCTCCGCAAAGTATTTGCGCAGCGTGCCCGTCATAGCCAGACGCAAGTCGGAGTCGATGTTGATTTTACAGACCGCGCTCTTGGCCGCCTGACGCAACATCTCCTCCGGAACGCCCTGTGCGCCCGGCATGCTGCCGCCGTATTTGTTGATCATCTCGACGTATTCCGGTATAACGGACGAAGCGCCGTGCAGCACGATCGGGAAGCCGGGAATCTTCCTTTCGATCTCGGCCAGAATGTCAAAACGCAGCTTGGGCTCGCCTTTGAACTTGAACGCGCCGTGGCTTGTCCCGATGGCGATAGCCAGAGAATCCACGCCCGTCTTGCTGACGAACTCTTCCACCTCTCCGGGATGGGTGTAGGATGAATCCTCAGCCGATACGTTGACCTCATCTTCCACGCCGGCCAGACGTCCCAGCTCCGCTTCCACCACCACACCGCGGTCGTGCGCGTACTCAACGACCTTCTTGGTCAGCGCGATGTTTTCCTCAAACGAATGGTGCGAGCCGTCGATCATAACGGACGTAAAGCCGCCATCGATGCAGTCTTTGCAGGTCTCGAACGTATCGCCGTGGTCGAGGTGCAGGCAGATCGGCAGGCCGGTGTCTTCCAGCGCCGCTTCCACCAGCTTGCGCAGGTAGATCGGGTTGGCATAGGCGCGCGCGCCCTTGGAAACCTGAAGGATCAGCGGGGCGTTCAGCTCTTTGGCCGCCTCAGTGATACCCTGAACGATCTCCATGTTGTTCACGTTGAACGCACCGATGGCATAGCCGCCTTCGTACGCCTTCTTAAACATTTCGGTTGTGGTTACTAATGGCATTGTATTTCCTCCTTATTTAAATCGATAATAAAAATCGATATACCCCTCAGTAGCGTATTATATATTATATTACCATCCTTTTAAAGAAAAAAATATAACTGGCGGCGAAATTATTGCCAAACACATTCTGCACTTTTGTTAAGAACCCGGACAACGTTCCATCTGTATTATAGCGCCCTCATTCCTCACTGCATTGCAGAATATCGGCTTAAACAAATATCCGCTACTATATCATGCTTGTCCGGCATAGCCAGGCGGTATATAATGAGCGACGGGGGAACTGTTATGCTGCATGTCGTTGTTGTGGACGCCCAGGGCGGGGGACTTGGCGCATCCATCGTAAAGAAGCTGACCGAAAAGTGCGGCGAGCGCATACGCCTGACCGCGGTCGGCACCAACATAGCCGCCACCGCCGCCATGAAAAAGGGTGGTGCGCATGAATGCGCCACCGGAGAAAACGCGGTCTGTATGGGCGCGCGCAGCGCGGACGTCGTCGTCGGTGGTCTCGGCATCATCGCGGCCAGCGGCATGCTGGGCGAAATCACGCCGCGCATGGCGCGTGCCATCGCCGAAAGCCCCGCCAAAAAGGTGCTGATCCCCATATCCCGATGCAACTTCATCATCCCCGGTACAACCGACATGCCCGCCAAGGAACTCATCGAGCTGGCGGCGCAGGCTATCGCCGACCTAATTTGAAGCCCCGATCACCGACCGCTGCAGTGCGCCCGCGTCGCATTCGTCCACCGTTTCCGTGTCCGGCGCGATGCAGTATATCATCACTGTGCAGCCGGATGAGGGGAAGTATTTAGCGTATACCCGCCCCACCATATCAACCTCAGTAAAGTCCGGACTGGATATCCGCATCGGCTTACCGTATTGCAGATAGGCCAGCTTATTCTCCTTGTATGTGTGAGCCGCGCCGTTGACACGCATTTCCGCGTCGATGCGCGCCCAGCCGCCGCTGCCCGCGCACACGGCGTTCTCCAGCGTTGTCATATCCCGGACCTCGAACACCGGCTCCTTGCAGCCGAAATTCGCCATCACCAGCTGCGTATAGTCGTATTCCACCGCCACCGTTACCTCATCCATATCGAGTGCGCCACCCTCATCGAAGCCGAAAGCGCCGCCGTCCTTCTTCACCACGTACGCGCCGTAAAACGCGGAGTACTTATCGCTGGGGGGGTCGTACAGCGACGACGTGCGCCGCGCCAGATCAAACGCGCCGAAGCTGTACAGTATCGACATGTCGGCATCGATGCCCGACCATGCCGAAAAGCTGTCCGCATTGAACACCAGCATCTGCTGATACCAGCCGTCCGCGCGCGGTATATCCACGCCCATGCCGCATTCGCGCATCACGCTGGCGTTCATCTGCTGCGCCGAGTACACGCCCATCACCACATGGCTTTGCAGCAACGGATACAGCCAGACGAACACAAACAGATCCGCCGCGATCACCATTCCGGCGACGATCCATCTGATAACGCCCGCCCTGCCGGGCTTTTTGTGCGTACCTTTCATGCCGCAAGCCTCCTTCCTGTATTGTCCCCACTATATCATCTTTATCCGCCGCATTCCACCGTCCGCCGCGTTCGTTGACGGCCTGAGCGCAAAAACGTATAATGAGTAAAGAAACTTGGAACGAGGACTGGCCTTGAGAGAGAACAAAAAGACGCGCATCGTCTGCGGCATGTCGGGCGGCGTAGATTCCGCCGTGGCGGCGCATATATTGAAGCAGCAGGGTTATGACGTGGTGGGCGTGTTCATGAAGAACTGGCAGGACGACGGCCAGGGCTGCAACGCCGCGCAGGACTACGACGACGTCAAATCCGTCTGCCTGACGCTGGACATCCCCTACTATACGGTCAACTTCGAGCAGGAATATTACGACCGCGTGTTCACATACTTCCTCGGCGAATACCAGCGCGGGCGCACTCCCAATCCGGACGTGCTTTGCAACTCGGAGATTAAATTCGCGGCGTTTCTGGAACATGCGCGTAAGCTGGGCGCGGAGAAGCTTGCCACCGGCCATTACGCCCGCTCAAACGGGCCGCATCTGCTGCGCGCCGCCGACGTTTCCAAGGACCAGACATATTTTTTGTGCATGCTGTCGCAGCAGCAGGTGGGCGCGGCCATGTTCCCCATCGGCGATATGCAAAAGACGGAGGTGCGCGCCGTGGCGGCTCAGCTCGGCCTGCGCGTCGCAGAAAAGAAGGATTCCACCGGCATCTGCTTCATCGGCGAACGCAAGTTCCGCGATTTCCTGTCCGGCTTCCTGCCCGGAAAGCCCGGCGACATCATGACGTCGGCGGGAAAAGTCGTGGGGCGGCACGAAGGCGTGATGTATTATACGTTGGGGCAGCGGCGCGGACTAGGCATCGGCGGGAAAACAGACGCTTCTGACGCGCGCTGGTTCGTGGTGGACAAGGACGTTACAAAGAACATACTCTATGTGGAGCAGGGTGAACCGGATGCGCTGTATTCTGAGGCGCTGCTGGCGACGGGCTTAAGCTTCATCAACAAACCGGAGGGCCGTTCATTCGACTGCACCGCCAAGGTGCGCTACCGCCAGCCGGACCAGCAGGCGCGCGTAACGCTGATGGACGACGGTGCGCGCGTGGAATTCGAACAGCGCCAGCGTGCGGTAACGCCTGGCCAGTACATTGCGCTGTACATCGGGGACGAATGCATCGGCGGCGGCGTGATCGACGCCGTGTGCCGTTAGGAGGTACATCCATGCCATATATCCCGTCTTCCCCCGAGGAAGAGCAGTTCCTGAAAAACTATGACCCTACCAAGTACCGCAATCCCGGCGTTGCGGCGGACACCGCGCTGTTCGCCGTAGACGAGAACGGCCTCTCCATACTGCTGATCAAACGGGGCGGCTACCCGTACAAAGGCCGTTGGGCGCTGCCGGGTGGCTTCGTGAATCTGGACGAGGACATATTGGACAGCGCGATGCGTGAGCTGGAAGAAGAAACGGGTCTGATCAGCCCATACATCGAGCAGGTTTTTGTCTGGGGCGAACCGGACCGCGATCCGCGCGACCGCGTGATCACCGTCAGCTTTGCTGGGCTGGTCGACCGCAGTCAGGTACAGGCCTGCGCGGGCGACGACGCGGCAGAAGCGGAGTGGTTCCAGCTATCCGATTACGTAACTAAAGAAAAGGATGGCTTGGTGGAGACATCATACACACTGACCAGCACGGAAACATTATACCCAATTGTCACATGGCCCGTTGGACAGATGCAGAAAATCTCCCCGCTGCAGAGCGGCGG
Source organism: Bacillota bacterium (assembly GCA_023396555.1). GTDB lineage: Bacteria > Bacillota > Clostridia > Christensenellales > SZUA-584 > SZUA-584. The sequence continues at coordinate 32,154 of JAEWWC010000100.1, read as the reverse complement.
CCTCGCGTTCGACCACGCCGAGTCCATCACGTACTCGTTTGAGTATTTGCGCCGTCGTGCCCATGAGGGTCTGATCGATATATCGTTTGGCAGTGAACGAATGAAGAAGCTGGCGCAAAAAGCGCTGTTGTTGTAGAAAAATTATATATAATAAACCCAATTGGGATACCTTACTTATTCCAACTTAAAAAATAATACAAAAAATGCCGTCAGGCATTTTTTCGATGGGATTCCCAAGGGACAAGTCCCTTGAGCGGTGGTGTGGAGGCAGCGCCTCCACGGTCTTTCCTTAAGCCCTATTATTCCCCCTCTTGCGCCGCAGCAAAAACGGCAGCACGTTGACAACAGCCGCGTAAACCGCGAACCCCGCGATGCACAGCGGTGCGCACAGCACGTCCAAAGCGGACAGCCACCGCGCGGGCAGCAGATACGTAACCAGCGAGAACGCGCCCGCCGCCGGGCAGCCTCACCAGCATGGACCCCAGCAGCGCGTTAGCGATGGTCAGCACCGACACGGCCAGCACCGCCGCCGTCTTGTCGCGCAAACGGCTGACCAGCGACGGCACGCCCCTTTATCGCCAGCCCCGCCAGCAGGTAATCGACGCATACGCCGCATCCAGCAGCGGCGCGACTTCGCCAATCCGTCCCGTAGCATTCTGCCGCTCCATCACAAGTGTCGCCGCGTCCCCGTCATCACATCGTTAAACACCTTTTTAAATCCACCGTAAAAAGCCTCTTCATTCGTGTTTTCGGTCCACCTATGGCAATATCAGATTCTGCCACGGCTCCGTCAGGCTGTTTCACTTCTCGGCGTAGACGTCCTGCCAGTCGCGGCTTTCCTTCAGCGTATCAAGGCCTTCGCCCGCGCGTATGTCCGCGTCTATGACGAGGCTCACCGGCTGCGCCTCCGCGCTGATCACCGGCCCGTCTATGTCCACAGTTCCCGCCAGCTTATACGCGTCGCCGTTCTTGTCAAACGTCAGGTCCGCCGTGAAGCTGAATACGCTGGCCGCGTCCGGACGGAACGTTCCCTCCAGCTTAACGATGTTCCCGTCGTATACCACGGTGTAGTCCGTGCTCTGCAACACCTCGCCGTTCACCGACATCGCAAACGCTTCGTGGCTCTCGCGCCCGTCCAGCTCGCTCAGCAGCTTCCATTCGGTGGCCTTCCCGCCCTGTGATGTTTGCACGGCCAGCCCAACATAGCGCCCGTTCCTCTCATACACCTGCCAGCGCAGTTCGAAATCGTCCGCGATCGCCGAACCGTCCGCCACTGCCGCCAGCCATTCGTCCAGGCTGTCCGCCTCGAAGCCGTAGAGCGCCGCCGCGTCCAGCAGTATCCCCTCCGCCTGTTCACGCAGCGCTGTGTCCCGCTGCAGTCGTGCGTCCATGTTGGCCAGCACCACCTGTATCGCCGCCTCGTCCAGCGTCGTCTCGATGACGGTCATTCCGGCGTCCGCCCCGTCCAGCGGACTGAACGCGTCGTCGTCATAGACCGTCGTGTATTCATCTGGCACGCTCTGCGCCGCGATATCCGCCAGTCGGGTATAAAAAGCCAGGTCTTTCGACAACAGCGGCACGAAACGATTCAGCCGGTCACTCAAGCCCATACTCCCTTCCAGCCCCTGCGCTGACAGAGAGAGCGGTGTGCTATAGGCGTTGCCCATCACGCTCAGCACCACGTCGTCGCCGATCAGGTACGCGCTGGCGTACTCCATACCCATCATCCGGAGCTTTATGCCGAGGTCGTTCAAATCGTACTTGGCGTCCAACCCCAGAACGAGCTTGCTTACCGGCAGCCCCAGCGTCGCTGCCAGATTGTCCGCGCTCGCTGTGACGTCCGCTTCTATTTCAAATGGCTCCGACAGCAGGCGTTCCCCCAGTTCCTTCTGCGGCACACTCATCAGCGCCTCGCGCTCCATCTTGTATTCGCTGATGTACTGCTCTGCCGCCACCACGCCGAGGTTCACCGGCGGCTTTGGCGGTTCGCGCAGCAGCGCGATGCCCACCGCACACAATGCCACAACCAGTACGCCGCCTGCCGCGACCCACATATAGATGCGGCGTTTCCGCCGCTTATCCTCTGTATCCTGTACCGCCGCCCCGATCAATCGGGGTATGCCGTGTTTCATGGCGGCTCCTCCTTATTTATGCGGTATACCACCGTATCGCCGCAGCCAGCCCGCCGTCATCGGACGGAAAATCGCCGCTGCAGGTCACTCGTCCGGCTCTCAACGCCAGCATGCCGTCCTCCACCCACTGAGCTCGAATGATACAGAGTACACAAACTGCGATTTTCGTCGAAACAGCGTTGCGCTCCAGGGAGCATGTGCCTTATAATAGCCTTATGCATGTTCTTATAACATGTGTATGCAAAGATGTTTCATGAAAGAAAGATTGAGTCGAAAAAACTGTCCGAGCCACTGGCAACTGGTGGTATTAGGCGTTGTCCGGCAGTGGCTCACCGAGTAAGCACATGGCGGAGCGACGGCGAACTGATATTGGAACGTTAGTCTGAAAACGCAAAAAAACCGGCAACTCAGTAGCATCCCTTTGTCGCAGGGGTAGTATGGCGTCAATAAACATGAACCAGGAAAATACGGCGTTTTTTGAACCGAGTGGCGTTCTTCGGGAGCTGATCGAACAGCGCCCGGATGCGTCAGACAAGCAGTGACAGGAGTATCGACACCACAAGCGTTATGCCTGCCGCGATGCCGAACTTTTTAATGTAGTTTATGTCGCTGACCTCGAAAAAAATGCTTTTGCGTATGCCGCCCCAGGCCAGCGTGTATTTTTTAAGTATGTTGCCCTTGGTGAAGTCGATCCGGAGCAGGGCCAGTTCACTCAAAGCGAACAGCACCGACATGATGAACAGCGCCGCGGGCAGCGCTCCAATGCCCATGATGGGCAGAACGAGCGAGCGCGTCGTAAACCCGACCAGATTCAGCTGCCCCCGGATGAGCAGGTAGAGCATCCAGGCGTAGAGGCAGAACGGGCCCAGCAGCGCCACGCCGGTCATCACGGTGGAAAAGGTCGTGATGGCGACACGCGTCAAAAAATCAGGCCGATAATTGACGATTTCCTTCATTTCAGTAAAGGAATAATAGCGATTCTTGGAGAAATATGGCATGTCGACTGAGCGCAGCGCCGCCGACGTCTTCTTGTCCATGAACTTGAGGTCCCGGGTCTGCAGCAGCTTAGAGAAATCCTCCTCCTGCAGGTTAAACTCCTCCTTGGGCACGCTGGAAAGTATATGGACATTGTTGTAGGTCAGCGTGTAAACGCGGCCCAGCTGAAATTGGCTGAAAGAAAACGGCGTTCTGACGAGCAGCCGGAACACCCGCGGCGTCTCGTCACGCAGCGACGATAAGGGCGTAAAATATAGCCTGTATCTGTGCAGGCCGGCCACAGACTCCTTGGAAAACAGCAGCATGTTTTCGCGCTCCGTCTTTTTCATAACGCCTCCTTTCGCTTTGGGCACAGTTATTATCTCATACTTTGCCCAAATAGAAAAGGCCTATGTAACCTTTGCCAATAACGCTTAAAGGGGTGAGCGATGAATATGAACAGACAGACGCCCATTATGGATGCCATGTCCACCGTCTGCGAAAACGCGCCTGTCCGGCTCTGCATGCCCGGACACAAGGGCGATACCGGCTACTTCGGCGGCGAACTGCTCTGGTGCGATATCACCGAGCTGCCGGGGGCGGACAACCTGCTTGCGCCTACCGGCGCCATACGTGAGAGCCAGGCGCTGCATGCCGAATTCATCGGTGCGGAAGCGGTCGTCTACACCACCGGAGGCTCCACCGCCGGCATCACGGCCATGCTGTCGCTGTTCCGCGGCAAAAAGGTGATATTTCCGCGCGGGGTGCATGTGAGCGCGGCCAACGCCGTATTCACTCACGGACTGATCCCCGTTTATCTGGAATCCTCCCCCAGCGATTACCCCTGCGTAGCCCGGCCGGAGGACATCCGCAACGCGCTTAAAACTCACCGCGACGCGGCAGCCGTGTTTATCACCTACCCCAATTATTTCGGGCTCTGCGCGGACATTGAGGAGATCGCCGGCATCGCACACCGGGCAGGCATTCCGCTGCTGGTGGACGCCGCTCACGGCGCGCATTTCGCGTATTCATCCATGCTGCCCAAATCGCCCGCCATCGCCGGTGCGGACATCTGGGTGGAAAGCGCCCATAAGATGCTGCCCGCCATGAACCAGTGCGCCTGTCTGTGCGTGGGCCGCAAAGCCCGTGTCAACAAGGAGGAGGCGGTACGCGCCATGTCCTGCTTCCAGTCCACCAGCCCGTCGTATGTGCTGCTGGGCTCGATGGACTATGCCCACGCCTACATGCGCGACAAGGGCGAACAGGAGCTGTTCCGCGTCATCAGCCTGGCCCGCCGGTTCGAAGAATTAGTGGGGTTGGTGCCCGGCTTCCGCTGCCCCGAGATCCGCGTGCCTGATATGACGGACAAGGATCCCTTGAAAATCATCATCGACGTTTCCGGCTCGGGATATACAGGCCTCATGGTGAAAAGCATGCTTGCGCGGCAGGGCATCCACGCTGAGGCGGCTGACATGAAGAATATACTTCTGATGCTATCGGCAGGGACCACCGCCGACCACCTGGACAGGCTGTATGAAGCGCTCAAGGGTATTGAACGCACACAGAAGAACCATGTGTATTTTTCACCGTACACCATGCCCAAGCCCACAAAGTATTCGCAAAATTCGCGGTTTTGGGGTAATATAGAAAAAGTGCGCCTCGAGCGCGCCGCAGGCCTCATCTCGGCGTCCGCCGCGGGCGTGTATCCGCCAGCCGAAGTGGTGGTCTCGCGGGGCCAGCAAATCACGTTTGAAATCGCCGGTTATCTGCTGGAAGCCAAAAGGCAGGGCTTTGAGGTTTTCGGCATCGACGGTGACAGCATTTGGGTTTATAAGGAGAGGACATGATCGACAACATCACAGGGAAAGACTACAGAGGCTACAAGGCAGTATTCATTGATCTGGACGGCACAATCACCGAATCGGGCCAGGGGTGCATGAACGCAGTGCGTTATATGTTCGACAAGGTCGGTTATGAGGAAAACGACGAAACGCGCATACGATCGTTTGTGGGGCCACCCATCAAAAAGCATCTGATGGAAGCATTCGGTTTTTCGGAGGAGCGCGCGGCGGCAACATACGCTTATTACCGGGAATACTATCTGGACAAGGGCATGCATGAAAGCTGGCTGTACGACGGTATTGAGGAGGCTCTCCGTGCCATCAAGGCATCCGGCAAGGCGCTTTACATCGCTACGTCCAAGCCGGAAGCCATGGCGCTGCCGATACTCGAGCGCTACGGCCTGCTGCCGCTGTTCGACGAGGTGTTCGGTGCGCGGCATGAAGAGGGCATATACGATAAGACACAGGTGCTTCAGCACGGCGTCAGCCGTCTGGGCGCAGCGCCTGGGAACGCTGTGATGGTGGGCGACCGCTGTCATGATATCATCGGCGGGCGGTCGGTCGGGTTCGACACTATCGGCGTGCTCTACGGTTACGGCGACCGAAAGGAACTGCTGGAAGCGGGCCCGGATTTCATCATAGACAGCGTGACGGACCTGTCCGACATGCTGGGAGAAACAAAATGAGCGGACTGTTCATCACATTTGAAGGGGCGGACGGCAGCGGCAAATCCACGCAGCTGCGTTTCCTCGCGGAATACCTCGAGGAGCAGGGCGTAGCCGTGGTGCGCACGCGTGAGCCCGGCGGCTGCCCCGTTGCAGAGAAGATCAGAGAGGTACTGCTGGATAAAGACAATGAAATAGACGCTATCACCGAGGCGATGCTATATGCTGCCGCGCGGGCCGCGCATGTGCGCCAGGTCATACGCCCGGCGCTGGACGCTGGTAGCGTCGTGCTGTGCGACCGCTTTATCCATTCGTCGCTGGCATATCAGGGCTACGGCCGCGAACTGGGCGTGGAACTGGTTCAGCAGATAAACGCTCCTGCGGTAGCCGGGTGCATGCCCGACGTGACCCTGTTCATCAACATACCGCCCGAGCGGGCCTTCGCGCGCATGAATGAGCACAAGGTGCACGACAGGCTGGAAAGCGAGGATATGGCTTTTCATCAGCGCGTATTCGACGGTTTTACCAGCCTCTCCCGCGGCCCTGGCATCATCTCCGTTGACGCATTGGGCACCAAGCAGGAGACGCACGCGCTCATACTCCAAAGCCTGACGCCGCTCTTTAAGAGCGCGGGGCTCCTGTGAGCGATACGGCGCGCCAGCTGTTTCTGGATGCGGCAGGCAGCAGCCGAATGCTCGGCGCGTACCTGCTGGTCTGCAGCCGTCCGCTTGTCGCGCGGCGGCTGGCCGACTCTTTTTTACAGCGGCTCTGCTGTCATCAGGGAGGCTGCGGCGTCTGCGCCGAGTGCCGTAAGGTGCTGGAAGGCCATGTGGACATACTGCGCCTCAGCGCTCCCAAGGTCGCCGAGCTGCGCGACGCCCTCAGCTTTGCGGCTCAGAAACCGTATGAAGCGCGCTGCAAGGCGATAGTCATCGAATCCGCCGACGACATGACGGATGCCGCCGCCAACAGCCTGTTAAAAACGCTGGAGGAACCGCCCGCAGGCACGGTATTCCTGCTCTCTGCCCGCAGCGTCAGCGGCGTACTGCCCACCATTGCGTCCCGCTGCGCTCTGGTGCCCGTGAGCCCCGAGCCGGACTCTTCCCGCCTCATCGCCCGCGTGCTGTCCGTTGACGATGTCACCGCCGGTATACTGACCGATCTGTCGGGCGGCTTTCTGGACGAAGCGCGCCGCATCCGCGAAGACGCGGGGCTTCTGAGCAAAAGGGAGGAACTGATTGTCCAGTGCCGCAAGCTGCTGCTGCAAAAGAACATGGCCATCAGCGCTTTTGCCGATTTTCTTGAAAGCAGTAAGGAACAGATAATTCCGCTGCTCACCATGATGCAGTCTTACTTTCGGGACATACTGATGTATCAGAAAACACAAGATCTCGGTCTGATCGTCAACGCTGATTTTGCGGACGATATCCGCGATGCGGCTTCCCGCTTTACAAGCGGCGCGATAAGTAATATGATAAATGTCATACTGGAAACAGAAAGGCGATTCCTGTTCCCGGTCAACTTTCGGTTGGCCGCGGAAAAGATGCTTTTTGGCATATTGGAGGAAAAGAACAAATGGAAAAAGTCATAGGCGTGCGGTTTAAGCGCGTTGGCAAGGTCTACTATTTCCTGCCCGGCGATCTTAAGTTTGCCGAGGGAGATCATGCCATCGTGGAAACCGCGCGCGGCATGGAATACGGCGAGGTCGTAATCGCCGAAAAAGAGGTATCCGAGAAGGATCTCGTCGCGCCGCTGAAAACGGTGCTCCGGCGCGCCACCCCCAAGGACGACAAACGCGTGGAGGAAAACAAGCGCAAAGAGAAGGAAGCGCTGGAAACCTGCCAGAACAAGATTGAAAAGCACAAACTGGATATGAAGCTCGTGGACGTCGAATACACGTTTGACAATTCCAAGATCATATTTTACTTCACCGCCGATGGGCGCGTGGACTTCCGAGACCTGGTCAAAGACCTGGCCGGCGTATTCAAAACGCGCATCGAGCTGCGCCAGATCGGGGTTCGGGACGAAGCCAAGATGCTTGGCGGCCTGGGCCCTTGCGGGCGGCCCTGCTGTTGTTCGTGCTTCCTCGGAGATTTCTCCCCCGTGTCCATCAAGATGGCTAAGGAGCAGAACCTGTCGCTCTCGCCCACTAAGATCAGCGGCCTGTGCGGCCGCCTGATGTGCTGCCTCAACTACGAGCAGGAGCATTACGTGCAGACGCGCAAGCGCATGCCCAAACCGGGCAGCACAGTCACCTCGCCGGATGGTGAGGGCGTGGTACTGGAGAACAACGCCGTCACGGAAACGGTGCGCATCAAGATCACGCTGCCTGACGAAAGCATCGATGTGAGAACATTCAGGCTGGACGAGATCAAGTTCAGAGGAGGCCAACAATCCAGAGAGCCCGAGCCTGAGCCGGATCTGGACGAAGAGATCAAGTCCCTTCTGGAGGACTAGCGTTCCCCATTACGCTTAAATAAATTTGTTATAATCCGCTGTTGCTTTTTTATACACATGTGTTTACAATGAACGTGTAAAATACGACGGAGGTGAAGGTTTAATGGCTTATATCATAACGGATGCGTGTATCTCGTGCGGCGCTTGCGAAAGCGAATGCCCCGTGGAAGCGATTTCTGAAGGCGACGGCAAATATGTGATTGATGCGGATGCTTGCATCGATTGCGGCGCATGTGCGGATACTTGCCCCAGCGAAGCCATTGAGCAGGGCTGAAATTACGTTTTCCCCTTGCGGGTTATGGTAACTGTCCCTTAGTCTCAACACAAGAAAAAGGCCTCACGGCCTTTTTTTGGTGCCGGAATACACCTTTCTCCGGCAACTGATATGTATTTACTGTTCTTCCGGCTTTTCAGCCCTGTTGCAGCGCTTGCAGTCGATGGTGAACTTGCCGTCCAGACGGTAAACGGAACGGCCGCAATGCGCGTTGAGCAGCGTTAAGTCATAGCTCTTTTTCTTGGGGCAGACAGATATGTCACGCAGCTCAAACGACTGCTCGTCGTCCGCATAGCCGATGGTTTCACATACCTCGAAGCAGTCCACGGCGCTAACCTGCACATTATCGCCGCAGGCTGTCGCACTTTTCAGCGGTATATCGGCCAGTATACGCACGCTGCACAACAGCTCTGCGCGCACCGACTTCAACGCCTTGCCTTCCGGCGCCAGAGCATCGTCCACCACATATTCGCCCTTATAGTGCAGTATATGCGCCGCGCGCTTTGTCGCCGATACCGCAACCTTGCAGGCACCTTCCGGCCGGTATCCTTCCGGCACCACCACAAACAGGCAGAAGCTTTTTTCCATCGGCGTCGTCCAGACGCGGTTCAGCGCCAGCGATGCGGCAAGCCCGATGCTGATGCGCGCTTCCGAACGCCGGATGCTGTCCCCCGTCATCATCGCGACGGCAAAAGGTTCAAACTTTAGTTCTTTGTCCAGCACGATCCGGTACTCTACGTCCGGGTCTTCCGCGTAACGGCCCACCCAGTCAGTAACCACCACGCCAGAAAATCCGATATCGCCTGTCAGTTCAAACGATGTTTTCTGTGCGACCGCGGGCAGCCACGCGCCATGCCGCCTTCTTTTCTCGCAGCTGACAATGCTCACCTCGCCGTCAAAAAACTGTGGGTCACCTGGGCAAACCTCCATAGCCCAGCCTTTTAAATCGGCCGGACTTTCTCCGGTACCGTTTATGCTGAGTGTCACAGTGGTCACACCTTCGGCGCTGAAAAAGCCCGTCAGTTCGAAAGCGAAGCCCTCCATTACCAGTTTTCTCTCTTCGCCCATACTATGAACCTTCCTTTTTTGGATTTGGCATGGATGTGCCAATAATAACTTATGCGCCCGAAGCCAACGGTGTGCGGCGCATTGACACACTGCAAAAGCGGGTGATATCATATAGGCTGCAATCAACATAAGGAGATGACGTTCATACCATGAAAACAGCAGTCATGTACGGCGCAGGCAATATCGGCAGAGGGTTTATCGGCAAAGTGTTTTCCGAGGCGGGGTTCCATGTGATATTCGTTGATGTGGCCACCCCCGTGGTGGACAAGCTCAATGCGGACCATGCCTACCCCGTCCGGCTGGTTTCCAACGAGGGCATGAGCGAAGTTATGGTAACGAACGTCAGTGCGGTGAACGGCTTGGGCTCGGACGCCGTCGCTGCGGCCATCGCCGATGCGGACATCATGGCGACCGCGGTCGGCGTCAACGTGCTACCCCGCATCATCCCCAACCTTGCCACGGGAATCGATAAGCGCGCCGCTTCCGGACGCCCGCTGGATATTATCATCTGCGAAAACCTGATCGATGCCGATAAGTATCTGCGCAGTCTGCTGGAGCAAGCGGTGAGCGCCGACACGCGCACCTATCTGGATACCAGAGTGGGACTGGTGGAAGCGTCCATCGGCCGCATGGTGCCCGTGATGACGGAGGAGATGCGCGGCGACAATCCGCTGCGCGTCTGGGTGGAGCCGTATGAAGAGCTGCCGGTGGACAAGGACGCGTTCCGCGGCGAGATACCGCCCATCAAAACGCTGGTGCCGTTCTCCCCGTTCGGTTTCTATATACGCCGCAAGCTGTTCGTGCATAACATGGGTCATGCGCTGTGCGCCTACTTTGGCTGGCTGAAGGGCTATGAGCTGGTCTCCGAAGCCGCCGCCGATACGGATATACTCGGCATGGCCAAAGCGGCGATGCTGGACGTATCCGCCGCGCTGCACCGCGGTTACGGAATACCGAAGGAAGAGATCGACGCCAACGTATATGATCTGCTGGAGCGTTTTGGCAATCGCGAGCTGAAGGACTCCATTCCGCGTGTCGGCAAGGACCCCATCCGCAAGCTGAAACGCAACGACCGTCTGACAGGCGCCGCGCTCTACTGCATCGAGCAGGGAATCGCCCCCGTTCATATCGTACCAGCTATTGCTGCCGCTTTCCGTTTCGACAATCCGGACGATGAAGCCGCGATGGAGGTACAGAACCACATCAGGGTAAACGGTATTGAAAGCGCGGTGCGCCATTACTGCGAAACGGACGATGGCCTGACGGCGCGCATCGTAGCTGCCTATAAAGCACTGAGCAACAAATGATATTTTCGGTTTTTGATATTTGCAAAAGACACAGCATATGCTATAATGTTTTTTGCGTCAAGCGGGTGTAACTCAATGGCAGAGTGCCAGCTTCCCAAGCTGGTTACGTGGGTTCGATTCCCATCACCCGCTCCATGCACTTATGGTAGCCTGCAAAGGCACCCAAATCCCTTGAAATGGCTGTTTCAGGGGATTTTTTTATGCGATACTTTCCTCACAGTCTGCTTACGCTCATTACAGTTAATTCCTTTTCTCTACCATTTATTAGTAACTGATGGTGGAACTGATGGTAAACCTATGCTAACTTTCCGCGAATCGCTCGTAATCTCGGTTTTCCTTCGATTTCCTCCAGATATCGTCCTTGTCAATATTGGTTCTTCTGATGGTAATGAAGTTCATCTGCGTGTTTATCGAGCTTAACCGGCTCTTCATGTTCGTTGTTCGTTTCTTCAGGCCCAACTCCGCTCTCTGCTGCTTCTTACAGAACATGCTCGAATAATTTCTGTATAGCTTCGTCGAGTGTCATCTTAAAGTTTGCTTTGTCATGCTTTGGCCTGTAGCTGGCATCCATCCATGTTGCCGCGCCGTCGCGCAAGTCGTCGGTCACATGGGCATAGATGTTGGCTGTCGTTGAGACACTCTTATGCCCCAACCAAGCCGATATCACCCCCATTTTGTCGCAATTCTCGCTCACTTCAAGTCCTCCTCAAGGCGCATCGCTTCGTAAACCGGTGTAGCCTCCGCGAGCGTAATAGTTTCGTTATAGGCACACCGCCTTTCAGCATTATGCGTCATGTCTCCGTGCTGCTCATATAGCAGTACGGATTTCAATGAAACAAAACAGATGTTCTACCCTCAGTATATCCCGGAGAAAACTCCGCCTAACCATGTTATGCATTATAATGCTTTCTTTTGACCGCTTCCAGAGCAGCATTTACGATGTCATCCTTAGTCAATCTGAATTTCTGAGCAAGATACTGCCTTGTACCCACCTCGCCGAACTGTTCATTTACGCCCACACGCTGCATCGGCACAGGTGCATTTTCCACCAGCACTTCCGCCACAGCCGACCCCAGCCCGCCGATCACGTTGTGGTTTTCCGCCGTTACCACAGCGCCGGTCCTTTTGGCACAGTCCACGATCAGCTCCGTGTCTACCGGCTTTAAAGTAAACATGTCCACTACCCGCGTCGAAATGTTCATGCCTTTTAGTATTGCCGAAGCCTGTAGCGCTTCATCCACTTCCAAGCCGGCAGCGATGATCGTCACATCCCGGCCTTCGCGCAACATCATGCCTTTTCCAATGGCAAAGCTATTATCCTCGCTGTAATAGTCGGCAACTTTCTTTCTGGGGAAACGCATATACACCATGCCATCATGTTCGATCACAGCGGGTATCATCCTTCTCATCAGCGTGGTATCCGCAATATCCAATATCGTCATATCGGGATATGAACGGAATATCGAAACATCTTCCAGCGGCATGTGGGTGCCCCCGTTTGTCTCGGCGGCAACACCGCAGTCGCTGCCCAGTATTTTTACATTCGCGCGGTTATAGCAGCCCGAAATAAAGACCTGATCGGCAACACGCCTAGTGGCAAACACGCCAAAGGAATGGATAAACGGTATCTTGCCATTCACCGACATACCCGCCGCCACCCCTGCCATGTTGGCTTCCATAATGCCCACGTTGAATGCCTGTGCAGGCAGGGCAGACAATAGCTTGGTCGAGCCAATAGCACCCGCAAGGTCGGCATCCAGATAGACGACATCCTTGTTTTGCTGCATCGACGCCAGCAGCGTATCCATTAACACAGTGCGCATCTCGGTCTGGCGCGGCTGTTCAAGTTGCTTTGCGATCATAGGCCCTCCGCTCATTTAATTGTTGTTCCGTTTTGTCGAGTTCCGTCAGCACACTGTTCAGGTCCTCGTCCCCTACCGTGCAGGAATGGCAGTTTGCCATGTTGGCATACAGCGAAACCCCTGCGCCTTTGCTGGTCCTCAATAGTATCACCGGAGGCTTGTCTACGCTTTTTTGCGCCTGCTGCAGCGCCTCAAACACCTGCGCCACATCATTACCGTTTTCAATATCAATCACACGATAGCCAAACGCCTCAAACTTGGCAGCAATGTCCCCCAGACTGCATACCATATCCGTTGTACCATCTAGCTGTTTTTGGTTAACATCCACCATCGTAATAAGATTAGTCAGTTGCCGGTGCGATACAAAGAGGAACGACTCCCACACCTGCCCTTCGTCCAGTTCACCGTCCCCCAGTATCAGATACGTCCGGCGGTCCTTGCCGTCCAGCTTATCAGCGAAGGCGAGTCCAGCAGCAGTGGAGGCGCCCTGCCCCAGCGAACCCGTCGTCATATCCACGCCCGATGTTTTGTTGCGGTCCGTGTGGCTGGGCAGCATTGTACCGTTCTGGTTCAGCGTTTCCAGCATCTCAATAGGAAAATAACCTTTGAGCGCCAGCGTCGCGTACATCACAGGGCCCGCGTGCCCTTTGGACATCACAATATAATCTCTGTCAGGCCACCGCGGACGCTTTGGGTCTACATTCATCACGCCGCTGTATAGCACGGCGAACGCGTCCGCAATTGACAGAGACCCGCCTACATGTCCGCTGCCGATTGCCGCGATGCTCTTTAGTATGTTACGTCTGATTTCCAGCGCAAAGCGCTTCATCTCCAGGATCTTGTCTAGTTTCAGCATGTATTCTCCTTATATCTTTACTGACCCCCGCCGGCCGCCTGCCTGCGCCGTGCACCCAGCATATCCGCTGTAGCGATAGCCCCCGCCACCATGTCCGCCGTAACATGAAACGGCATGTTGCCCCAGCATGAATGCATGGAAGCTTCCGCAACCCGGCGCACCACTTCGTCCGTTCTCTGTATACCCAGGTCGGCAAAGCACACCGGCAGTCCCACTTCCAGGCAGAAATCCAGCACTTCATCGATCTCTTCACGGCTGGCGTTCTCGATGACCAACTGCACCAGACATCCGAAAGCCACCTTCTCGCCATGCAGCGTCCTGCCTTCTCCCGGCAACGCCGTGATGCCGTCCGCTATTGAATGTGCGCCTGCTGTGGCGTTGTTTTCAAACCCGAGACCACTCAGCAGTATGTTGGTTTCGATAATATCCTCCAACGCCTCGGTGACCATACGGTTTTCGCACGCTGTTTTGGCGAGCGCGCCCTTTTTCATCAGCGTATCGTAGCAGGCCTGCGCCACCGCTGATGCCGCGATCGTTCTTTTGAATCCCCCGTCCTTGTGGTAAACCAGGTTGGGTGAATCCGATCGCCTGTTGGCGTTCGCTTCAATCAGCGTGGCCAGCGCATCCCCCATGTCGGAAACCAAAAACCGTACCGGCGCATCCTTGATGATCTCGCTGTCCACAATCAGTAGGTCCGGGCTCCTTTCAAAAAATAACTCCCAACACGCTCGCCGCTCTCTGTATAAACTACCGACAATGAACTCGTCGGGGCGTCGGTGGACGCGGCAGTGGGCACAATGATCAGGGGCAGGTTCAGCCTGTTCGCCACCGCTTTCGCGACATCGATGGTTTTACCGCCGCCAATCCCCGCGATCACGGCGGGCTGAACCGCCAGCACCTCTTTTGTCCTCTCCTCAATGTGGGGGATGCTAACTTCGCCTTGGAAAACAAACGTATGAACGCACTATGGTTGCGGTAAAGATGATCGAGCCGCTCTGACAGCGGTTCGTACAGGTAGGCGTCGATAATCGCTGCTACGTTGCTCCCCAGTTTATCCGCATATAATTTAAAGTTACCGAATTCTCCCGGCCCCTGTATATAACGGGGCGGCGAACTCCAGCCCCTCGTTGTCTTTGTTAGTCGCGCCATTGTCTCCCATCCTTTCCTATGATCACGAAAGGCTCTTGGTTTCCTGTACCTTGTTTGCAAACTTGAACCCGCGCTGCAGTCTCATATTCTGGGAGATCACCGCGATCACAATGATGATACCCTTAACAATGTTCTGGTTGTAACCAGGTATGTTCATCAGGTTCATCACGTTGGCGATCATGCCAAGTATGAACGCACCAATCAGTGTGTTGAGCGCAAAACCCTTGCCGCCCGAAAGACTGGCTCCGCCGATAACCACCGATGCGATAGCATCCAGTTCAAAACCCTCGGCTATGATAGGCGACCCAACCGATGTACGCGATGTGCTGATCATACCGCCAATTGCGCAGAATAGGCCAGATATCGTGTATACCATAAACTTATACTTTTTAACCCGCACACCCGAGAGCTTGACCGCTTCCTCATTGCTGCCCACCGCAATGATCATGCGTCCAAAAACGCTTTTTCGCAACAAAAAGAAGCAGATACCAAAGACGATCAGCATCACAAATACCGGAAACGGAATATACAGAAAATACCCTTGGGCAAATGCGTCCAGCGCCTTGTCCGTAATCATAATGGGTGATCCGTTAGAGAATACCAGCGCAAACCCTCTCGCAATGGTCATCATCGACAGCGTCGCCACAAAGGGAGCCATATTGAATGCCGAAACGAGAAGACCCGCAATGCTGCCGACCGCAATACCGATTACCAGCGAAAGTAGTGTAGCAGGTATGATGGACATACGCTGCATCATCAAGGCAAACAGCACACTGATCAGCGCCATAATGGACCCCACCGACAGGTCGATGCCGCCTGTCAATATCACCAGCAGCATGCCCATGCTGACAACGCCGAGCGCAGATATCTGCCGGAAAAGATTGAACATGTTCTGCGTTGTGAAAAACTTATCTGTGGCTACGGACGCAAACACCAACATTATCAGCAGCACCAGTACCACATTATACTTTTTCAGAAATGTCTTCAGATTGGCTTTCAGCCCGTTATGTTTCTTTTTCATATTTCACCTCATATGTCATCCTAAAGTCTGCACCATTTATACGGCAAACTTCATGATGTTCACTTCGCAGATTTCTGAGCCTTCCAGAAAGCCGGAAACCTCGCCTCGTTTCATCACCATCACCTTGTCGCAAAGACCAATCACCTCAAGCATCTCCGACGAGATGACCACAACAGCAATGCCTGCACGAGCCAACTGGTCGATGATGCTATATATCTCAACTTTTGCCCCGATATCCACGCCGCGCGTCGGCTCATCCAGAAAGATGATCTTACAATCAGCGCTCAGCCATTTCGCCAGCGACACTTTCTGCTGATTGCCTCCGCTCAGGCTGTTCACTTCAATATTGATACTGTCCGTCTTGATATTCAGCGCATCCACCTGAGACTTGGCCATATCATCCTCTTTGGTTCGACGGATGATCCCCAGCGCGCTGGCCACCTTGCTTATGCAGGTCATGGATATATTGGACTTCACCGCCATATCAAGTATCACGCCCTGCTCCTTGCGGCTTTCGGGCAACAGCCCGATCCCTTGCTTTACGGCATTGCGTATCCCCTTAACGCGAATCCGCTCACCTTTAAAATACATATTGCCGCCGTAACGCATATCCGCACCGAACATTGCACGGACCAATTCCGTCCGCCCGCTGCCAATAAGCCCGGCGATTCCGATAATTTCTCCTTCTTTGATATCAAAGGACACATCCGTGATCTTTTTACCGGTGATATGCTCAACCCTGAATATCTCACATCCAAACGTCCTTGACTTGGGCGGAAATATATCCAGCAGGGACCTGCCTATCATCTTTATGATCAGTTCGTCCTTTGTTGTATCCTTCGTAATCAGCGTATCCACATACGTACCGTCCTTGAGCACCGTGATGCGGTCGCATATCTCCAGCACTTCCTCCAATCGGTGCGATATATAGACGATACTGACTCCCTTTTGACGCAGGTTGTTCAGCACCTCAAAAAGCTTGATCACCTCGGTGGGCGCCAGCACCGCTGTGGGCTCATCCAGTATCAGCAGCTTCACCTCCCGGGTCAGCGCTTTGGCGATTTCCACCACCTGCTGATACGCCACACTCAGCTCCTCCACTGTGCTCAGCGGGTTGATATCAAACCCCAGGTCCGAGATCAGCTTTTGCGCTTTTGTGTTCAACTTTCTCCAGTTGACCAGTGATTTTCCCTCGCCCAGGTTGCCCAGGTATATATTCTCAGCCACCGTCAGATGCGGAGCCAACGCAAACTCCTGATATATGATGCCAATGCCTTTGCTCTGGCTATCGTGCGGACTGTAGAATTCAACATGCTCACCGTCCACCAGCAGCTCGCCGTTGTCCCGGGTGTACACACCCGACAGTATCTTCATCAGCGTGGATTTTCCGGCGCCATTCTCCCCGACCAGCCCAAGTATCTCGCCCTTTTTGATCCGCAGTGTCACATCTTTGAGCGCATGCACGCCGCCAAAAGTCTTATAGATATTTCGTGCTTCCACACAGTATTCGTTGCCCATACAGCACCTCTCTTCCCGTCCGTCGCCCTACATAAGCAGTGCGTACGGAAGGCCGTACGCACTGCTTATCAATGCCTGCCACTAGAATGTAGAGTTCGGATCGTAGTATTCGTCCACGTTGTCGATGGTGATACAGGCCGGCGGTGTGTAGTAGTTGCGGGGGAAGCCTCTCTCGCCGCCGAGATACCTCAAGGCCACGTCCACAGCAGTCTCGCCGATCAGCGCCGGATCGTTGAGGCCTGTCGCGCCGTATTTGCCCTCTTTGATCAGGGCATAAGCTTCCTTCTGGCCGTCAGCAGCAGCAAACACCAGTATCTGATCTTCCAGTCCGGCTTCCTGTATTGCTTTCAGAGCACCCAGCGCCATGCTGTCGTTTTCAGCCAGCAGCGCGTTGATATCCGAATGCGCCACAAGTATATCCTGCATCGCATCCAGGCCGCCTTCCTGGTTCCAGCCACCCCAACCTTGTGTCACAATTTCAAAACCTTGGGTGGAGTTCTTCTGCTGCAGCATAGTCTCAACAATACCGCTGATCGTGGAAAGCCTTCTGATCTGTCCCACCACGCTGCCCTGAGAACCGCTCATCACAGCCAGCTTGATATCCTTGCCACCCATCTGACCCACGAACCACTCGCCGACCAGCTTGCCGTTCGCATCGTTGTCAGACGAGATCGCCGCCACGATGTCCGCGGATTCGTCGATCGCGCTGTCGATCACAATGACCGGGATACCCTGACTCATCGCTTTCTTGGTGGCCGAAACCAACGCCAGCGGATCTTTCGGGTTCAGGATCAGTATGTCGATACCCTTGGACAGCAGGTCTTCCACGTCCGACACCTGTTTGTTCATGTCGCCCTGCGCGTCCGTCATGATGACTTCCTTCACGCCCAGCTCAGCGCCCTTTTCCTGGATTGCTTCCACCTGCGCCACATAATACGGTGCGTCCTGGGTTAGCATCGAAACGCCGATGACCAGCTGGGAAACATCGATTTCCTCTGGCGCAGCGGAATTACTGTCGGCGGGCGCACCCGTTGCCGCATCTCCGCCCAGGCTACAGCCGACCATCATCATGACGCTCACCGCAACCAGCAACACCATAATCAGTATTTTCTTCATCTTCTTCCTCCTTCATTGTTTTATCGGGAAATTGATTGATTATTTACGCTTTCACCAGAAGCTTTCCTTGGCTGACCAGCGCCTTGTCGTCAAAAACGGTACGTAGATCGTCCAGCGTGAGCACCTTGGCCACCAGAGGCGCCAAAGACAGCTGCCCCGCTGCCAGTAAGTTGATGCTCCGCTGCATCGTGTGGGGGTTGACGAACGATGCCCGCAACGTCAGCTCCTTTAAGAACACCTCATATTGATAGATCCGACTGGCGACGCCAGCCTTGGTGAGGCCAAACCACATCACCGTCGCACCCTTGCCGGCGATGTGCACAGCGGATTCCACCGTCTGTGCCTTGCCGACGCATTCGATCACCACATCCACGTTGTGGATTCCCGCTTTTTTGATCTCCTGTTTTACGTCCGCGTTCACCGGGTCTATGCATAGCATCGCGCCCAGTTTCAAAGCTGTTTCGCGTTTCGAGGCCACTGGCTCAACCACCGTAATATTGGCTGCACCTGCATTTCTGGCGAGCTGCAGCATGATCATGCCGATGGTGCCGCCGCCGATGATCGCCACATTATCACCCTGACGGATGTTGCACAGGTCTATGCCGTGAAGGCAACAGGCAACAGGCTCCGCAAACGCTGCGTCTTCAAACGTCACGTTATTGGGAATTGCATACACCAGTTCCTGCTTCGCGTAGGCGTACTCGGCAAAACCACCATCCGCCGCCGTGCCGATACCCACCAGCTTCTCACAAAGATGCCGTTTGCCGCCCAGGCAGAACTGGCACTCGCCGCAACTCAAGTTGGGATCCACCACAACGCGCTGGCCGGGACTAAACCGCGTGACGCCGCTGCCCACCTGATATACGGTACCGGAATACTCATGACCCAGTATTACGGGCGGCGTTACCTTGACGGATCCGTCGCTGCCTGCATAGATGTGCACGTCAGTGCCGCAGATGCCGCAATAGGCAATCCGAATGATGACTTCATCGCTTTTTGGCTCCCTCACTGCAATGTCCTGTATCTCGATATTGCCTTTGCCACAAAAAACAGCTGCCTTCATACGTTACTCCTTATACAGTATCTTGTTGTTGTTATAGAGCTTTTTATATCTGTCAAAGCCTTGCAGATAGGCCTCCTGAGTCCTCGGGTCCGGCTCATATACTCTGTCGCTGAATCTGACATACGTGTCAGTTGCCTGTTCGTACGATTCGAACAGCCCGCACCCCACACCGGCCAGCATCGCAGCCCCCAGGCATGCCTGCTCCGATACGTTGATCACACGGACCGGCTTACCGAAGACATCCGCTTGCATTTGGACCCAAACTGGATTTCGGCTGCCACCACCCGCTGCGATGATGCTGCTGACCTCAACGCCCATCTCCTCAAACAGCACCAATGACTCTTTTAGCGAATAAACCACACCTTCCATTACCGACCGTATCATATGCCTCTGGTCGTGCCCCAGCCTCAGCCCGAAGAATATCGCCTTGGCGCTGTTGTCAAAGTGCGGTGTCCGTTCGCCCGCTAGGTATGGCAGGAACATGACGCCGTCGCTGCCCGCAGGCACTTCTGCGGCCGCGTTGCACATACTGTTATAATCCTCCAGCTCGAGTATGTTATTTTTTAGCCACTTGAGCGCGAGCCCGCTCGACAGCGTCGCCCCAAATATGCTCCATCCGTTCTTTATTGCGTGGCAGAAGGTGTGCGTCCTGTGTTGGCTGTCAAACATGGGCTTATCAGAATATATGGATACCTGTCCGCTCGTGCCGATATTGGTGTACATCAGACCGCTCCGGATAACACCATTGCCCACGCCCTGCACGGGTTGATCCCCTCCGCCAAACACTACCGGCACGCCCTTGGGCAACCCCAGATCTTCGCAAATGTTCTCCCGCACCGTGCCAGCTATCATGTCACCTTCATAGCATTCCGGGAACAGTTCCCGGCGTAGACCAAGCGCCCAGAGTATCTCGCCTGCCCATTCCCGCTTCTTCGTATCAAAGGCCACCGTGCTGGACGCATCCGACATGTCAATCGCAATCTGCCCAGTCATCCTCATTCTCACATAATCCTTTGGCAGCATCACCTTGAAAATTTTCTCAAATTCTCCCGGCTCATGCTGCTTGATCCAAAGCAGCGACGGTAGTGCAAAACCACTGGACGCCCTATTGAGTGTTATCTTGTGAAAGGACTCCGACGGAATAACGCCATATATGTGCTCAACTTCACGTTTGGCCCGCTGATCCAGCCAAACGATCGCTGGACGAATCGGTTTCATATCCTTATCCACCATAACTAGGCCATGCATTTGTCCCGAGAATCCGATGCATGCAATACTCTTATAGCTATCACCCTGTTTTGTCTTAAGCTCTAGCAATATATCCTGCGTTGCTTTCCACCAGGTTTCCGGATCCTGTTCCGCCCGACCCAGAGCCGGTATATCCACCCCATACTCCCTGTATGCGCTCGCCACGATCTTTCCGTTTACATTAAGCAGCAGTGCTTTTACGCCCGATGTCCCTACATCTATGCCAAGCAGACATTTCATTTTGTCACCTCGGTGCCCATTTTACGTTTCCACGTCGATCAAGTAAATGCACTCATTTTTTGTATTCACGGAGTTTAGTTACAGTATTTTATTGTTCTCTTTAATGATTCTTAAGTTCTAAACAATAATTGTTTTTATTTTTTGCATTCTTTCACGTTCCGCAGGCCATTCAAGACTTTCATGTGGACACGCCGTAACCGCCATAATATAATGTTGTTATCAGTTTTATTCTTCATTTTTTTGCTGATCATTTTACAAAGGAGTAAAAAAGGGCCTTGGGGGAATCACTAGTTTTCTTGACCCGTCGACCCTGATAATCCGTGAAAAAAGTTTTGATTGTCGATGATGAGTTCTTGATAAGAGTCGGCCTGCAGTCCACGATCCCCTGGGAGGACAGCGGGTATCATCTTGTTGGCACCGCAAAAAACGCAGTCGAAGCCATGGATTTGTTCAAAAAACATCACCCCCACATTGTCATCACCGATATCGCGATGCCGGAAACGGATGGTCTGACGCTAATCAAACAGATTAAAGAGATCGATGAAACAACTCATTTCATCGTCCTGACGCATTATCAAAGCTTTGAATACGCCAAAGGAGCCATTAAGCTGGGCGTGGCCGAATACCTTCTTAAATCCGAAGCCAATAAAGACAATATACTGAATATTTTAAAAGGCATCGAGGTCAACGACAGAACGTCCCTTGCACCTCAGACGGGCCCGCCTGCGATGTCCCGCCAAACTCTCAGCGCCTATCTGCGGGGCGAAAACGCGCTGAGCACGTCCCAATTGGATACTGTTTTTATAAATGCCGGCTTTCACTTGGCAGACTATTACGCGTTGGAAATCGAGATGCTCTACAAACACCCCAAGACGGCGTCCAACGTGATAGAATTTGATAAAAAGTACTCCACCAGCGTGATAGAAAATATGGTCACAGATGTACTGCCAGATAACGTACCTATGCTTTTTCTCACCGAACAGGCTTCTCTGATATTGTTCATCGGAGCGTCGGGCGCCATACCAGTCGCGAAGCTATGCAATATGATTTGCAGTAATCTGAACCAATACTTCAACATGAAAACATTGACAGGCATTAGCGCCCAGATAACCGGCTTTCAACGAGCTTTCGCTGCGCACAAACAGGCCGTGATAGCAAAAAACACCGCTTATTTCAGCGATGCCGCCTGCATACAGTATGACCCCAGTCAAGTCTGCAGCCCTGCCGCCCGCATCGACATGTCCAAAATCAGCAGCCCCATCGTCGACCGGAATGAGTTTTTTCTCCGTATCACGGATATTCTGAACCAAATCCATGCGTCGGGGAGCATCCAGGTGGCTAGGCGCAGCCTCGACCAGTTCAGGCAGCAAATCATCAAAACCCTCGGGCAAAGCATGGACGACGCTACAATATCGCTATTGCTGGAAGAATTTCCGTTCAGCCTTTCCGATATGCCTGTTTTCTCGGCATACCGCACCCGCATACTTTCCTTTTGTGAAACAGTCTATTCGCAGGCTATCTATACTCCAAAATCCTCCTACGTGGTGCAAAAGTGCATTGATTATATCCACGCACATTACGCGAGCCCCATATCACTAGCCTCCATCTCAGATGAATTTGGTATCTCGTACAGCTATTTGAGTTATCTTTTTGTTAAGGAAACCAAGCAGAAAATGCACAATTATATCAACAATGTACGAATAGACCACGCCAAAGCGTTACTCAGAGACACTGACAAAAAGATATATGAGATTGCTCATGCTGTGGGATACGACAGCCCATATTATTTCAGCAAGATATTCAACAAGATTACAGGGAAAACCTGCTCGGAATATCGCAAAGGCAGGCAGAAGCATTCATGAGCCGAGGTTTGAAAGGGTTTTCACTAAACAACACAATCAAAAAACGCCTGACTTTCAGCATCATCACGCTAATCTTTGCCGCCATGATTGTGCTCACAGCGGTATTGAATTTTGTGTTCTACGACAGCCAGAAAACGCGTGAGCTGGAGAATATCCAAAAGTCCACCAGCGAGCTCAAAGTGAGCCTTGAGTTGATTCTCGCTATGGTGCATGGCATTGCCGACAGCATCGACATAGATCCCAGCCTGTTGTTATATTCAGCCAGCACCTCCGAGGAAAGGGCGGCATTCAGGCAATCAAAAGAAAAAATAGACGAACAGCTGCACAATCTGGAAATTTCCTCGAATTTTATATTGGGATTATATGTAATCGGCGATAGCGAGAATATCTTCAGCAGCTCGGATACACTGCAGGAGATCCGCCTGATAACGGAATATGAGCTGTTTATACTTAAGGATTTGAGACACGATGTTTTTTATTCCGGTATACATTCACAAAGCTATCAGGCATATAACAATCAATCGGTCATATCCTACACGCAGCCTATTTTAAATCCCAATACCGACATCCCCATTGGGCGCATCATTGTGGATATCGACTATTCTTATATGAAATCCCTTTTCAAGTCTTTTGCCAAAACGTCCAAAGAAAAAATATTGATAATAGATAACCAGCGACGAGAGTTTTTTTCCAATTCCTTTGATGCCAGCGATTTTCAGCTGCTGCAAAATAGCGACCTGTTCTCTACTGAGAGCAACCAGATCGAAACACAGGTGAACGGCGAAAATGTCGTCGTTATATTCGATACTGTCCGCTACAGCGACTGGAAGATCATCCGGGTAATATCCCTCGAAGCCCTCACAGCATCGTTAATCAGTCAAATGTTGCTGTCACTGGCCGTGCTCGTGGGCTTCATACTGGTAACAATTCCGATGATACTGCGGCTGTCCGAAACGTTCATCCGGCCAATCCTCCGCCTGAACAGCTCAGTCGCTCAGATTAACCGCGGACAATATGATATCCAGCTGCCCATCGAGCGCACGGATGAAATCGGGCAGTTGACCGAATCATTTAACAGCATGACCGCCACGCTCAAACGGAACATCGACCAGCTGATAGCAGATGAGAAAACAAAATCTGCCCTCCAATTTGAAATACTGCAATCGCAGATCAACCCGCACTTCTTGTATAATACGCTGGACTCCATCCGTTGGGTCGCGCTGATCCACAACAATGACGTTGTTGCGGATATGACCAATGCGTTGATCAGGCTGTTGCGCTATAATATCTCGTCTTCCGACCAGGAAGAAGTCTCCCTCAGCGAAGAAATCGAAAGCATTCAGAATTACGCCTTTCTCCAGAAATACCGTTTTGGTGACACCTTTGATATTCAATACGATATACCAAAGACCATTTTTCAATATCAGACATTGAAGTTTATTCTGCAGCCGTTTATCGAAAATGCTATACTATACGCAACTAATCCGGATAATGAGAAATGCTCCATCGTCATAAAAGCACGGGAGAAAAATGGCAAGCTATTCATCAGCGTGATTGACAACGGCCAAGGTTTTGATGTTACACAGCCCGTTAATACAGTCAAAAAAAGCACGATGCATACCGGCATTGGCATTCACAATGTTAAAAAGCGGATTACGTTATACTACGGCGGGAATTATGGCCTAAAAGTTTTGTCTTCGCCCAATAAAGGAACAAAGATAATAATAAAAATCCCTTCAATTCAAAATTAAAAATTTAGGGGATTATTCCCATTGCTTTGTCTTCAACAACAAGGTAAATCATAGTAATGGTCATCACGGAAGCTCCCTGAATAAACACATCACTGAATCTAATAAAGTAATTATAGGTTTTCACCTTTGATCCTTGAATAATGTGAAAAGAGCCTTTCCTTCTCGGACGATTCTTTCTATCGAGATTGAAACGTCAAGTGTAGCAGGGATTTGTTCAAAAATATACTCTGTCCTGCTCCCGTTGCTATCCCTTTAACGCTCAGCACAACGTCTCCGTTGGACTGATAGGTCCTTTTGGAGAACATCGCGGAATGCTCTTGCCGATCATGGACGCGATCACATTATCTATAGTTGTAGCTTGGTATCGACGGTTTCGACCACCTTACCGCATTTCATGATCGTGATTCGGTCACACAGCTCCAAATATCTCGTCCTTTCAGTGCGAGATATATATCTTTATACCAGTTCATCCAGCCGCATTCCGTCTCGCGGCATGTCTTTTCGCCAATATTCAACTGATTCTCTCAGGTCGCTAATAATTTTGTCCGTTGCATCCATTACACTAAAAAACACCTCAAAAGCAAGATAAATATCATTCACACGTGGGGGCATTCCTGCTTCCTCTTCATTATCATACGATGCCTTGATGGCAGCAAAAACTTCCTTTGGTCTGATTATACCGTTCTTGTTATATTGCGCAGTAAATGGTTTATGCGAAGAGTAAGTGCCGTCGGTTTGCTGCAAATGTACAATGGGCGAATAGCATCCTAACCGCGAAAACCATTGATAAACGTCACTATCCTTTGGTTCTGCAAACCAATAATCGAATTTATCCAGCATTAGATGGATTTGTTTAGCATTTTCCTTATTTAAAATAGGCTCTTGTATTGCCGCTGGTAGATAACTCATTCGGAGACTTCTATTCGATTGCATCGCTTCAATGTCTTCTACGGTAGGTTTTATAAACATATGCTGTCCAACCTGATGCGCAGTGTCAATGGTAAGATACATAGGCGCGTTAGCACGTGCAGAAACATGCTTAATAAACTCACTGCATCCGTTGATCGTCCACATACCTTGTGTCGGTGTATACATTTGTTCGTAACCAAACAAAACGTTTTTTTCACCTGCATATTTCGTCATATATACAAGGCTATCTTCAACATCTTTATACGCTCGAACAAACTCTTTTGGATCCTCCAATACTGGTTCACTGAAAGCCCCCAGCGTGTTGCCAACCTGTGCCCCTAGACGGGCGGCTGCATCTACTGTCGGTTTGAAATACAGCTCAATCATTGCGTTACGCTTGCTTCTTGAGTGACTGGCGATGCCTACCGTTCGATATTGTGCATATCCAGAATAAAAGCTTACTACCTTGAACCCATATTGGCGTTCATACTGCCGCACCTCGTCGATCCATTCATCTCTAAAATCCTGCGTATTGTGGGCCGGATCGATTTCGTTATCCGTACTTGCCTGAATTAGCCTAATCCCGCCGATCTCTTCTATTGCTTTCATCCAATCGCGCGGTCGCACCCAACGTTTGACTGCGAAGCAGTTGTCCACTGCCAGATGTACTTTAGGGTATACCATATTGCCCATTTGCCCCTCACTTTATAATCTATTTTCCAGCAGTATAATATCGATTGTAGTATTCATTCCATTTTTCTTGATTCGAGGGTAAATATTCTTTTCGGGTCGCTGAAGCCCCCGCTATCCTCCGGCCATCGTTCAACGAAACTATTTCCTTTGTCGCCTTTAGCTGAATCAACAGATTCCCGACCGAGGTTGTCTCGGCCGGTCCAGCCATCACAGGTACACCCAGCGCATCAGCTGTCCATTGGCAAAGCAGTTTATTCTTGCTTCCGCCGCCAACCAGATAGA
Organism: Bacillota bacterium; assembly: GCA_023396555.1. Classification (GTDB taxonomy): domain Bacteria; phylum Bacillota; class Clostridia; order Christensenellales; family SZUA-584; genus SZUA-584. The sequence continues at coordinate 5,865 of JAEWWC010000100.1, read as the reverse complement.
GTAGGCGTGTTTGCTTGCCAATAAAACGCTGCACATCGTAAAAACACTGCCTGAATTTTAAAACCAGGCTCTCGAAAATACAGCGCGAGATCTCGCCCATACCCTCAGGTACTGTCTGCCCGTTTTTCCGGCAGTACTTCTGTATCTCCAGCGGCATATTTGGATTCGGCTGCGCAAATTCCGGCGCATCAAGATTGATAAACGCTTTTCCGCCTGTCGCCGCTTCCGCTTCATTCACCACGATATCCCAGCCAATCTTTTTGTCAGCGTCCTTACACCAGCGCTCATAGCACTGCTGGATTACCCAAAGGCCGGTGAAGAGATTAACGAAATTGGTTTTCCCCTCGCAGCCACCCTGATTGGCAAACCCTGATTCAAACACCTCCCGGCTGATATACTGCCCGTCAGTTTCCACGCCATAGATTGCCCACGAACCGAGACTGATAAATGCCCAGTCATCGCCCTCCTTTGTCAGCGGAATACCCGCAATCGCGCTCGCCGTGTCATGCGACGCCACGTTAATCACAGGTATGCTGGGCACTTCGAACTCGTCACATATGCTTTGGGACAGGTTGCCCAACACATTACCCGGCATAACCATCGGACAAAAAATACCCTGACGGATACCGAGTTGATCCAGCATATTTTTCTGCCACACTTTGTTCTTTTGATCCACCATCAGGCTCATGGTGGCGTCTGTATATTCGTTGGCCGCAATCCCGGTCAGATAATAATTCATCAAATCCGGAATCATTAAAAACTTATCTGCATACTCCAACTCAACGGCCGATTCCTGTTGCAGGGCATAGAGATGATAGAGCCCCATTATATCAACAGTGTTCGCACCCGAAAGCTTAAAAATATTGTATTCGCCAAACCTCTCATCCAATATTGGCTTATATCTATACCGAAGCTCATCGCGGTAGTTGGTCGGGCTTGAAAGCAGCCTTCCATCCTTATCAATAAAACCAAAATCGCACCCCCATGTATCTATACCGACGGAGACGATGTCTGGATATCTCGCAAACGCCATTTGCATGCCAATCTTGATCTCCGATACCAACCGCAATATATCCCAATACAACGAACCCGCAAACTGCACTGGGCGATTCTCGAACTCGTGTATTTCTTCCATTGAAAATTTATCACCGCCGAACTTTGCGATGATGCACCGCCCGTGGCTGGCGCCAAAATCAAAAATTAAATATTTCTTTTCCATACTCCATACACTCCTACTCCCCTTATAAGGTATTGCCTACAGAATTGTTTCAATATAGACTTAATAGACTTCTTTACCCTTGTTTAGAAGTAAAAATCACATCAACGTTTTTTGCATTATGTCGTTTCTCTATTGAATTGTCACCCTTGCGACCATTGCAATGGCGAAATAGCCGGCGTTTTCAGCAACATTCGGTCTTGCCTGAACGCTTCTAGTTGTCGATTAAGTCTAGTCAAGGATTATATCAATATAGATTGTACGAAAGTTAGAAGACCGCTTTCATTCAACCAATGAAAATTAGATGCACGTAAAAGCACCATCAATAACAAAATCCGATCCAGTTGTAAACAAACTGCTATCGCTTGCCAAGTATACCGCTATCGCTTGTAATTCTTCTGGCCTTCCCATCCTTCTAACAGGCGACATGGCGTTCCATTGCTCAATCAACGGTTTAAGAGTTGGGGAATTCAATGTCAGTTCAGTACCGATATATCCAGGGCTGATACTGTTTACACGAACATTTTTTAGTGCCCACTCAACAGCCAAGGATTTCGTTAGCTGAATAACGCCGGCTTTTGATGCATTATAAGAGCATTGCGGTTGAGGTATGTTTACAATATGCCCCGACATGGAAGCAGTATTAACAATAGAGCCTTCGCCTTGAGCAATCATAACCTTGCCGGCTGCCTGCGCGGTTAAGAATACGCCGGTTAAGTTGATATCCAATACTTTTTTCCATTGCTCCAGAGTCATCTCTTCCGCCGGAGCATTCATGCAAATACCGGCGTTGCAAAACGCAACGTCCAGCCTTCCGAATTGTTTCATTATTGTCTGCATCATATTGTTTACATCTTCAGGGTTGGTCACGTCAGCATAAACTGCTGTAACGCTTCTTCCTGTTTCAGATGCTATTTTAGAGGCAGTCTGTTCTGCAATAGCAATATCCGTATCGACAAGCGCTACATCAGCCCCGGCTTCAGCGAGAGCAATCGCGATATTCATCCCTATGCCTTTTGCCCCTCCGGTCACAAGTGCCTTTTTTCCATCCAAGCGAAATTTGTCAATAATGTTCATTTTAATACCTGCCTTTTCTTTAATAATTTCAGAACCACTTTATAATTATCTTTTTGAACTTCGGAGGCTGCTGCCCCTCATATTTATTAAACAGCTTCGCGTTTAAGTTTTACTCCGAAACTATTCATCCACAGAATGGCCAGTATGATGATACCCTGGAGTAAAAGCTGCAAGTAAGATGAAATACCCAATATGTTAAATGCGTTACTCAGCACAGCAAGCGCTAACAGACCTAAAAAGGTTTGCGGAATACCCCCGACGCCGCCCATCAACGACGTCCCGCCGATTACAGCGCCGCAGTGGACAAACAGCGGAGTCGATGCGCCATAAATCGAATTTCCCGTATTCATGTAAGACGAGTTCAATATGCCGCCCAGAGCTGCGATTACACTGCATAAAACAAATGCTGTCCATTTGGTTCTTCTCGCATTGATACCCGAGTAGACCGCAACCTCATAATCACCGCCAACCGCATAGCAATTCCGTCCAAATCGCGTATATCTTAATATGAGGTGAATGACCACCAACACGATGACCATGAATACAACAAGATTGGGGATGACGCCGAAGAGCATGCCATTTGATATTTCCATAAATTCGCCGTTTGTCGCAGAAACCGGTTGGGCGTCCGTAATGATCTGGCTGACTCCCAAAAGCGCCATGCTCATGCCCAGCGTGATAATAAAGGGCTCCGTCTTTTGATGGACAACGAAGAAGCCGTTAATAAAACCAATGATAGCACCGGCGGCCAGCGCACACAGTATTGCCAATACCATAGGCACATTTATATTTATGAGTTTTACTGTGATGATTCCCGAAAGCGCTAACGTTGATCCAATCGACAGGTCACACCCAAAGTTAATAAGAACCATCGTGACCCCTGCCGCAAGAATGCCGTTGATAGAGATAGCATTCATAATTTGAAACAAATTACGCGAAGTATAAAATGGCGTGTCGAAAAATATCATGATTATAAAAACCACCGCAATCGCTGTAACTGCTTTCTGCTTGGCCGCCGCTTTGAAAAAAGTTTTGACAATACTCATTTGTATTCCCCCCTAAGCTCCTTACGATTATCCAGCCATATTGCCAGTATAAGCACTACGCCCGTCAGCAAAACTTTCATATATGGAGTAACGCCCAACAGATCCATACAATTGGACAACAACGTTATCAACAAAAGGCCCAGAAAAGTCCTTAGAACGCTTCCTTTGCCACCTGCTAAAGTCGTGCCTCCGACAACTACCGCGAGAATGGCTTGCATATCGTAACCGTTTCCTATTGTTGGTTGAGCTTTGGTGATGCGTGTAAACAGCACAATTCCCGTTAAACCTGCCATAAAACCTGATATCGTGAAGATCAGCATCGTCGCTTTTTTTACAGGTATGCTGGCCAGTCTCGCCGCGGTCTTGTTTCCGCCTGTCAGCTCAATAGCGCGCCCCATATAGGTCTTTTTTTGGAATGTATTCATAACGACAAGGGCAACGATGAAAACAAGAAATGGTAAGGAAAAGATTCCGACCGCGCTCGAACCTATCGCATTAAAAATCGATGTGTCCGCCTTAATAAAGAACATCTGAATTGTTTGCCCTTGTGAAACGATCATTGCCAGGGCGCTGTACATTGCGCTCAGTGCATAAGTAATAAACAACGCGGTAAACATTGAGGTTGCACCTGCGCTTAAGATCACCAAACTGTTTATAAAGCCTAGTAAAGTTCCAAGGCCCAGCCCAATAATTAATGCCGGCACCTGCCCAAGCGGATCGATCAGCATAATTGTCACAATGGCTACAAGGTTGATAATACCGACCACCGACAAATCGATGTATCCGCCAATAATCGCAATCGTCATGCCCAATGCAACCAGACTTAAACATCCGAGCTGGCTGATTATATTGGTGATGTTCAGAATCGATAGGACCCTGGGCTCTACAATCACAGTAACCAGTACAAGAACAATTATCGCGAATATAACAAGATAGTTTTTTAAGATTCTTGCTATTGATCCATAAATGGATATACTTCCGCTCTTGTCCATCGCATCAACACTATTTTGCTTGTTCATACTCCTGATTCTCCTCCAATCCAAGCGCTTTCTCCATAATCTTTTCAGCGACGATCATTTCGGGATCAAATTCGCCCGTTATTCTGCCATTATATATGGTCAGCACGCGGTTGCTCATATTCAGAACCTCGGGCAGTTCAGAGGATATCAGTATGACAGAACCCCCACTTTCTGCAATTTGTTTCATTAAAAGATATATCTCATATTTCGCGCCTACATCTATGCCTCTAGTTGGTTCGTCCATAATCAGGACACGAGGATTGGTTTCGAGCCAACGACCAACGATACATTTCTGCTGATTCCCGCCTGAAAGACTCCCAACCCTTGTCTTTGTTGACGGGGTTTTGACTTTAAGCGATTCTACTTGTCTCTCCGCTATGCCTTTTTCAGCCGTTTTGTTTATAAAACCAAACTTTTTTATTCTATCAAGGCTTGCCATTGAAATATTGGATTCGACGGCAAACGGCAACACAAGTCCTTCGAGTTTGCGATCCTCCGGAACCATTCCTAACCCCATGCGCTTCGCGTCGCTGGGTTTTTTAATTTTGACTTCTTTACCATCGATAAGTATTTTATGCCCACGAACTTTATCAGCGCCGAATATTGCTCTCACTATCTCTGTTCGCCCAGCCCCCACCAATCCTACCAATCCTAATATCTCACCCTTCTTCAGCTCAAATGAGATATTGTGTAATTTTCGCGAATTAAGCGAACGAACCTCCAGAAGTGTTCCACCAACGCAGCGAGGACGTTCCGGATACTCATTTTCTATTGGACGGCCCACCATCTTAGCGATCATTTCGCCGCGCGTAAACTCCTTAACGGGCTTCGTATCAATGACATGTCCGTCCCGCATCACGGTCACCACATCACAGAACTCAAATATTTCGTCCAGTTTATGGCTGATATAGATGACCGTAATTCCGTTTTTTCTTAATTGATGAATAATCTTTACCAGCCGCTTCACTTCATCGGACGTTAAGCTGCTGCTTGGTTCATCCATAATAATAAGCTTTGAGTTAAAAGAAAGCGCTTTTGTTATCTCCACCATCTGTTTTTCCGAAACGCTTAGGTCTTCAACCTTGCTATATGAATTGATGTTGCTGCCTATGCTTTCAAGGAGCTCTTTAGCCTTCGCGTGTGTGCCGCGCATACCGTGCGTCTCCTTAAAGCGCCCCAGAAAAATGTTTTCTCCCACGCTCATCGTGCTAACTAAATTAAATTCCTGATAAATAATGCTTAAGCCTCTGAGCAAAGACTCAACAGGCAGAGTGTGCTCAACGGTCTCGCCATCAAAAATTACTGTGCCAGAATCTTTCTGTAACACGCCGGACAATATTTTCATGAGCGTTGACTTGCCTGCGCCGTTTTCACCCACGATACCGTGTACCAAGCCCCTCTTAACTTCAATCGATACATTATCAAGAGCTTTGACTCCCGGAAAGGATTTGCATACCTCCCTAATGGAAAGAACTGTTTCATTATTCTGCATTTTTTAAACCTTCCT